>DUOK01000079.1 GCA_012838865.1 Bacteroidales bacterium
CTGCTGAAAAAGGTTTACTTGTTTGAAATTTAATCATTTATATCGATATTCGTGAAAACAAGTGCAAGGGAATATGAAAAAGGTCCAAAAAAAGCGTGCACCCTCACCACGTTATGTGAGCCCCCAGCAGCTCACTCTTGATTGTTTTCGCAGTCCTTTTGAACAAAATCTTAATCCAAGTAACCGATGGGTCGTTCTTGCGAAACTGATACCCTGGGATGAAGTCTGTGATTTGTATTTGAAGAATGTCGGCGTTAGTACCACGGGTCGCCCCGCATTGAATCCTCGGATTATTATTGGTTCGATGATCATTAAACACATGTGCAATCTGGATGATCGCGAAACGGTGAATCAGATATCTGAAAACATCTACAGTAAGCATTCGGCCTAGTACGTATTGTCACCCAAGCTGAGCCATCGTTACTTTGCTGGTAAAAAATGAGGATGACACTTTCGACCTTCCAGCGGATTTATCAAGAGTATTTGCACTCACGTTTAAGCGTACGCGACTTTTGCGCCAATCAAGGCTTTGCACCCTCCACCTTTTACTATTGGAAAAAACAGCTGGGGGCCACAAAGCAGGCAGAACCCGATTGTTTTGTTCCCTTACTTCTTGATGCTGGGCCAACAGAAACAGTGTTTATTTCAACCCAAAAGGGTACCAGTATTTCATTCCAAAAGCACCCCATTCTAACCTGATATAAAAGCTCAACAGCACCCTGTTTCAGGGGTATTCCTGGAACAGGGTGCTGCTGTAAAAACTAAGTTCTATTGCACCACTACCTTTTGCTGTTGAATGCCCGTTTCGGTGCTCAATTGTAAAATGTAAACCCCTTGGGCCAGCTCTGCAGTCGTCCAGGGAATGGAATAGGCCCCTGAAGCGCGCCAACCCTGATCGAGCACCTTCACCAGACGGCCATTCAAATCATAAAGGGCCAAACGCAACTGCTGATCGTTCCGGAGCTGCAACTGCACTTCTGCACTTCCTTTAACCGGATTGGGCACCACACGCAGCTCATTGACCTCTTTCGCCGTAATAGCAGACACGCTGCTGAGCACCCCGGCATCGGCAACCACCACATACATAAGATTGCTTGCCTTTCCATCAACCGTGTTGCCTCCCAGACTAAGCACCTCCCCAGCTGCCATCACCTTGCGGAACAGGTTCATAGGGATTCTGGAACCAGCCGCATTACGCAGGGACACGGTTTCATCAAGCATCTCCCAGGTACTGAGCCACCCGGGCAGCTCGCGAATGGCCTTTTGATGCAACACATATACCTCCGCATCTTTGCTTACTTCAAAAGCGGCCAAAGGCAGATCTGCCGGTCGCAAACGCGACTGCCAACTGGTCCTTATCCACTCCTTGCCCAGGAGGTACTCAGGCCCCTCATTGAAGTAAAAGGAAGCATCTCCATAAACTTCAGGTTCCCCCGAGAACGAAGGAAGCACCTCCCAATAAACCCCACCTGAAAAATCGTAAAGCATCAGATCTTTAACCACCTGTCCGGAGCCACGGGCAATTTTATCCAAGACCTGCACATCGGGCTGAGCCATGGGAAAGTCCATATCTGTAGCCAGATAAAAACCCGGGTGGGGCGGTTGATTGTAGGAGCTGTTTTGCCAGGAAATGGCGACGCGATAAATCGGATCGTGCATCAGCGTGTACAGTTTATGCTCCGTAGGGATGGCCGTTGTATAAACGCGTAAGGCCTGACTGTCGTCACGTCTAAAAATCACTTCCTCCCGCCAGTCGCCAAACAAATCGGCCGACAAGGTGGGGGTGGACTTGCTGCCATTATTAGCGCTGGTCCCATTGGCAGTTAACAGGCGCGAACCGGAATTATGAACAATGCTCCACTTGTCGATGCGATTGCTGTTGAGCAATTCACGGCTCAAATCGCCATCCCACCAAATTAGAAAGTTGGTAGAGGAAGGATTGTCGCCCACACGCTGCCCACTTATGTTGAAGAGGCCATGTCCGGAAGCCCAAAAATGAAAGCCCGGCCGCTCCGGGTCCAATTCTGCCGCTGCTGCGCGACCAATATCGCCAGGGGCAGGATAATGAAATAACACCTCCCCGTTGTCGGCATAGCGCAGCAGCACCCCATTACCACCACTCTCATGCGGCATCCAAATCATGGGGCGCGGGTCGTCCTTCTTCATATAGGTAATGTGCGTGGCATCCCCATGACCAAATCCTGTAGCATGCAGTCCCTGTCCCGTACCGGAAATCACTGCAGCACCGGTTACCAGGTCGTGCCGTCCGTCGCCGTTGGCATCAATCACATGCAAAGAGTGATTGCCCTGACCAAAATACGCTCCATTGCCATTTGTATTCGAATCAAAAGTCCATTTACGACTCAACTCACCATCCCGCCAATCCCAGGCGGCAAAAGTCATGCGGGTATAATAACCCCGCTGAAAAACAGCAGAGGGACGCTCCCCGTCCACATAGGCCACTGCAGCGTTGAAACGATCTACCCGGTTTCCATAATCATCACCCCAGGCCGACACCGTTCCTCGTAAAGGCCAATAATCGGCTGTAGCCAATTCCTTTCCGGTTTCCCCATCGAAAACAGTCAGGTACTCAGGCCCCGATAAAATCCAACCATGAGGGTTTCGATAGATGGCACTGTGGTTGGCAGAGGCTGCCGGCCCCTTACTGATGTAAGCGCCGGTGCCGTCCTTGGTCCCCGGAGCCGTTTTTACCATAATTTCGGCTTTACCGTTTCCGTCAAAATCGTAGACCAAAAACTGGGTATAGTGGGCACCTGCCCGGATATTGGGGCCCAGATCAATACGCCACAAATGCGCCCCATCCAGGGTATAAGCATCCAGAATCACATTGTCGGTGATTCCCCCCTGTGAATTATCTTTGGCATTATCGGGATCCCATTTCAAAACGATCTCATATTCCCCATTGCCCAGCAAATCCCCCACACTGGCATCGTTGGGATAATAATAGCCGCCTTGCGCACCTTGGGCGGGCCGCTTAAGCGGAACATCGAACCAGGCCCCTGTTCCTTCACGATTGTCGATGTTGCGGGCCGTATAAAACTCAGACTGTTCTACGCCATCGATTAAGGCCTTAACCACATAGCTACTGCCCACAGGCGCTGAAGCATCCAGATAGCTGCTCACCTCGGTTACCGGCTCCTCATTAATTTTCACTCCATCGCGGTAAATATTGAACCCGGTCTCCCAAGGCTCCTCACCCAGTAAGCGCCAGCTGAGCCAATAGCCTTCTCCTTCACGCACAGCCACCGCTCCCCGCTGCAGCTTTTCCACTTGTTTCTGCCCCTCTGCCGAACCCACACTCAGTCCAACAAGAACCAACAAGACGATCCAATTCCTTTGTAAACTACCCTTCATATTTCTCTGTTTAATACATATTACTTGATCTTCACTTTTCGGGTATAAACCCCGCTTCCATATTGTAATTGCAAAAGATAGAGTCCTGCGGGCAGGGTCGACACATCAACCTCAGTGGAGGTGCCCAGCTGTAACTGCTCCACCACCTTCTGACCATCCATATTATAAAGCTGCAAATGCAAGGGAGCGGTCGCAGTCCATTCCCCTGGCCATTCCACCCTCAGCTCCGTTTCCACAGGGTTTGGGTAAAGCAGCACCTGATTTTCGTGTTCGTTCGTAGAAACGGAAACCGCCTGATCACCCACCTTTAGTATGCCGTGGGAATAGAGTTCCGACAGGTCCCAATGCAAGCCCGTTGCCGGACTGGCCGGCAAAATCTGCTCAAACTGCCCCTTGATGCTTCCGGCATTCAAAATCTGATAGCTTTGCCCTGCAGCATAAGAGCCTCCGGAAGCCACCACCATCAAATCCCCGGCAGCGGTGAAAGTCCCGCCGACAACCAGACAGTCGCTTACACCCGTCTCCCGGTTGAGACGAACCAACAGCCCCGCTCCGGCATCCATCTGCACACCCTGATTTACAGTCAGGGAGGTCCCCGTAGAGGTATAACCGGCAAACAAGCGTGCACCTTCTTTAATACGCAAAGATCCGGCAATGGTTCCCGTACCATTGATACTTCCACCATTCTCCACAATTACAGCCCCCGTACCCGTAGCACTTCCGGAAGTATTGAGCACCGACAAACGCCCCTGAGCCACCGTAGTGCCCCCGGTATAGGTATTCGCTGCAGTGAGACTTAAGGTCCCCGTGCCGGTTTTATGCAGACTGCCGGCACCAATAAGGCCCTCAAAAGTCGTACTGTTGTTTCGGGCCCCAATCTCCCAGCGGCTGTTATCCATGAGGCTTCCCTTACCCTCCAGAGCTCCGAGTTTTACGGTCCCCGAAGACAGGTGATATAAGGTAACGCCCTCTCCCAGATTAATCAGAGCACCCGGATAGCCATAGCTGTTCTCCACCCTGAAATCTCCACCATCGCCCGATTTATAAACATTAATCCGACCGGTAAACGCCGACCAATTGCCCCGAAAATCGGTGCGAACAAAAGGTATGTAAACATTCAAATCGCCTGAACCGCTGAGGGAGCCCGTATAATCGCCACGTCCGTCCATATAAATACTGCCCGTTTTCCCTTCCGGCACTTCCATATTCCAGGTCCAGGTGCTGTAAGTGTACGAATTGTCGTAACTCTCCAATACTCCACCTTCAAAAACCACCTTCTTACCGGGGTTCGTCGTCTCATTAAGCAAGCGGACCGTTCCCTCCCGGATCAACAACTCATCGTGACTGTTGCTTCCGCCAAGGATTAGTTTGCCAGAGCCGGCTTTAGTCAGTTTACCACCAACAATCCGCTCATTCCAGTACAGTTCACCGACATTCACAAGCGTTCCGCCAGCCTCCCCCAGGGTCAGGGCCCTGTCGGCATTTCCTCCCTGAGTGATTTCAAGCAGCCCGCCGTTCAAAGTCAATAAGGCTGGGTCTGCACTTGGCGCACCCAAGGCCCCGTTGGCTGTTGAACTGGGCATGGCAGACACCACCAGCTTCCCGCCCTCAACGACCACCGCACCGCTAAAGGCATTCACATTATCAACAAACAGACTGCCGGAGCCGCTTTTCACCAAACCCGTGCTCCCGGCAATGGCGCCCGCTCCACTAAAGCGGTAAGTGTCTGCAGTATTCACCAGCACCGATGAAGGCGTCAAGGTCTCTGCGAGTTCCACCTCCATGGCTGGTGCGGTATCGTCAAACACCACCTCATCCTGATCCACAAAATAAGTCGCTGTCGACTCCGCTGTTCTAAAACTTTCTGAATCGGCCAAATTCCAAGGAGCACCAGATGCCCCGTTCCAATAAATGGTTTGCGGAGCGCGTACTTCTTTTACATGCAATTGCAAAACATTTCCTTCCTGCTTTAATTCATAGGGAATTCCGGTTAAGCCCTCCACCTCATACTCCTCCGGAAGAATGACCTCTGCTTCGGGCAAGCGCACCAGGGGATAAGTCCCTGCCGCCAAAGCTGCCCCTCCGGTATTAATCACAAGCACTACACCCTGTTCTACATTAAGAGCACCGTTCAGCTCCAGAAAATCCGCGCCTTCCTCATTCAAATCGAAAACCAAGCGGGCACCGGCTTCCATACTAAAAGTCCCGGAAATCTCAGAGCTGCCCGGCACATCCTTACCGCCAACAAAAAATTCTGAACCATAGCGCATTTGCAGGTCGCTGCCCAGCGAACCAGA
>DUOK01000080.1 GCA_012838865.1 Bacteroidales bacterium
AAGGAATAAAAATCCAATCCAGCTACATTTAATATTTAACATTTTCATGGATGTTTCTTTATTATTATTCAAAAGGCTATTCGATAGTTAATCAATATCTTCAAACTCAATCAACTCAACAGGAATAAATTCCAGATAATCAAGCATAAACTCCCCTTCACGTGCAGCCCTGACTTCAAATTCATGCCTGCCATCTTCCTCAAAGGTGAAAATTCCAAGAATCTTCCGCAGGGCGGCTTCACTATTTCTTGCAGATGTTAACGCACCTCCTCCATACCACGTACCATTCAACACCTTGAAACTTGCAGGCGCTTTCATGTAGCCACGGTTACGCATCATCCGATCGTTGTCGTAACCCTCAGGATCGGTAGGATCCGTTCCCGGAACCTCATAACCCACTTTTCCGCTGTTTCCGTTCAAACGCAAATCCAAAGGAATGCCTACAGGAACCCCATTCCAATACATTTGTGCGGCTCCCCTAAAAATAGTGGGCTGGTAACCAAAACGAATCTCATAGGTACCTGCCGGAATCGGAGGCGTCTCAATTTTAAAATGGTACAGGCCAACCAGCCAAATCTCATCTCCCTGGTAATCGAGAAAACGATCGTCGGCAGCCAGGTAGGTAAACTGAGTCCCCTCAGAAGTCCAAAGCCGGTCCAAATAATTGGGTGGGAAATAAAAACTTTCACGGGCATAATTAATGGAATCTGTTGATCTAAACCGCTTCCCAACCCGCATGTCGTTGTTTCTCAGCTCCCTAAAGAAACTGGCGGCATCCATACGAATGCGCTTGCTGGTCAACATATCCACCACCTCTTGAGAATAAACCAAAAGACCGTCCACCCCATGAACAATTCCGTTAACGGCATCCAAATCAATAAAACGTCTATCCAAACGTACGGCCTTGCCACCAGGCAACTGATTAAAAACGTTGTACTCATTGGTAATCCGCACCACCTTTACCTCCATCAAGGAGTTTGGAGCCATGGTTTCGAGGTATTCAGACATGTCGTATGCATTTACCGAATGACTGGTACCGGGTTCAAATCCAGTGTTGTCGTAGGCTTCGATAAAATAGTACTCGGGTATTGATCTGTCGAGCAAATGATAGGCAATAAAGCGATTCAAACTGTGGTTCGGATCCGTAATGTCTTCCAGATCGGCATAGGCCGGATACCTGGAATCATAAACCTGCTTGGCATAGGACTTCATGCTCTCCAGGTCGCTTATGCCATGCTCAGCAAAAACAGCGTCACTCGGAACCAGGGCGGTAAATCCATATTTGCGTTGACGGGGAACACGTTTGATGTCGCCCTGACCTGCCACCTTGTCGGCATGCTCTTCTATCAGCTCAAGGGGAGGTTCAAAACTGGTGTCTTCGATGTCAAGTAGCAAGGCAAACAAACCAGTAGCGTTCAAAGCCTCACTAAAAAGACTGAACTCAGGCACACTTCCGATTACATCCACCACGGTATTATCCGTAGGTGAGATAACCCCATCCAATATGTGTACAATTCCATTATGCAACTCTACATCTCCTCTTTGAACAGGCGCACCATTAATGAGATAACGATTGCGGCCCATATCGTCGACACTGAACGCAACACTGATGTTCCGTCCATTCATCGAAAGATTGGACAACATCCCTTCCCTAAAGGACTCGGTAGAAACCAAAAAATCCTTTATCAAATGATTGTATGCCAATATTCTTAATGAGTCGAGAGGGAAATCAGTCAATGATTTTTTGCCCAAAGAAAGATAGTGCGATCGCAAAGCTTCATTGGTTGGCAAAAAGCAGGTGTACTGGCCATAGGCATTTAAAAGTCCCATAACCTTAGTGGTGTCCAATATGCGGGCAAATTCAGTGTAGTCCGGATTACCGCGAATGTAGGCACCTACGGTTTCCCCTGTAAAAGTATAATAACTGCCTTCTATATCTTCATCCATACAGGAGGTCAAGAAAAGCGCACCACAAACAAGCAGAACCACCTGGAGTTGTTTGACCCGGAACTTGGCCGACAATTCTTTTAAATAAAACACTGCATCCATTGTCATATTATTTCTTGTTGGTTGTTTCACTTTCAATATCGTAATAGGGGTTTTGCTTCAATTTCCGGTTGATATTGATTTCATCAATATGAATGGGGAAATATAAGGCATCCAGCACCTGCCAGTTTTGGCTGGGGCTTCCCGAAC
>DUOK01000081.1 GCA_012838865.1 Bacteroidales bacterium
CCGCAACAGCGCTACGAAGAATTGCTTGTGCAACATCCGCAGATCGTGCAAAGGGTTCCCCAACATTACATTGCATCTTATCTGGGCATTACTGCGGTTTCGCTCAGCAGAATACGAAACAGACGCTAGCGCGCCCATTTATTTACAATTGTTATCGTAGCGACCGTGGCAATTTCACAACTTTGCATCATTCATTAAAGCAAAGTTGGAGATGAGAACAGTTGTGGTTTTTAATCACCCTTATGAGGGAAGTTTTAACAATGCCCTGCTGGATGCCGTTACAAAGGGCCTCCAAAGTGCCGGACATGAAGTGGATCTGATGCACCTCGACAGGGATGGATTTAATCCTGCTATGTCGGCGGCAGATTTAAAGGCATTTGTGGAGCAAAAGCCGGTTGATCCGCAGGTAATAGATTACCACAAGCGACTGAAAAAAGCAGATCAGCTTATTTTTATTTTTCCAATTTGGTGGGACTTAATGCCTGCAATGACCAAAGGATTTATCGATCGGGTTTTAAGTCCCGGGGTGGTCTACAACCACCATCCAAGAGGCTTTGGATTAGTACCCTTATTGGATCGACTGCAACGTGTGACTATAATCACAACCATGAACAAGCCGCAACTGATGTACCGCATCCTGATAGGCAACTTAATCAGAAAGGCCATGCTTAGTAGTGTGTTCAAAACTATGGGCTACAAGAATTTGCATTGGATTAGCTTGGCTTCGGTAAAAACAGTAAGTCGGTCCAAAAGAGAAAAATGGTTGAGCGAGCTGGAACACCGATTTTCTATACCTTACTAAACAAGCTCCCTATGAGATTAAACAGAAATTTTGTGACCCCTGTGCTGACGGTAATATTTGTGATGGTTGCGCTGACTGGTATGCTTATGTTTTTTCATCTGTTTGACGGCTATACGGAAGTCGTTCACGAAATCCTCGGTCTGTTTTTGGTTGTTTGCACCATCTTGCATATAATTTTAAATTGGAAAGCCCTCAAAATCCATTTCAAAAAGAAGGTCTTCCTTCCTGCTGCACTCAACCTGGGCGTTATCTCCTTACTGTTTGTAGTTCAGCAACATTTTTATCCAAAAACAGATACCATCTTGTACGAGAAAATCACTACTGCCCCGCTAGAGGATGCTTATAAGGTCCTGCGGGTAGATGCTGTGGAAGTCACCAGAAGACTGGAAGAGCAAGGCATTGCCACGGAAGGGGCTGCTTCGGTGGAGGAAATCTGGCGACGCAACAGAGTATCACCAAATAAGGTCTTTAACTTGCTAATGCAATAAAGCTTATTGTCCTCGCAACAGGGCCATAGCCCCATTCATCATCTTTGGCTTCATAGGGCCGCCCTTTGGAGGGCAGCAATATCCAGTTTGGTCATTTGCAATTCAGGGTATGGGCCAGCATCCCTCGAACAAAAAACAAAGGTAGGGCGACTGAAAAGGCAGCTCAATAGGCTAATGCTGCTACAAGGCTTCCATTTTAGACGAAAGCACCGGGTAGCCTACTTTACTGAGTGCTGCTTCGATCTGTGTCAGGGGCGTCTGCGCTTCATCAAAGTGGAGCACAACTTTACTTGCGTTGAAGCGTACCTTCACGGACGCTTTGTCGACACCCTTAACATTTTTCAATGCGCCTTCAATTTTCACTATGCATGAAGGGCAGCTTAGTGTTTCAAGTTGAATGTTTACTTTTTTCATATCTTTTCCTCCTTAATTTAATGATTAACTATACTTATTTTAAGCGATACCTGGTGAGTCTCATTCCGTTGAGAATAACCAGCAGAATACTGGCTTCATGTACCAACATGCCTATAGACATATTGACCCAGCTGCCTAAAAACAGGCCGGCAAACAACAGAAGAACAACCCCCAGAGCCATCACAATATTTTGTTTCATATTATTTGCTGTAGCCTTGGCCAATCCAACAGCGTGAGGCAGACGACTGAAATCCGAATTCATCAGCACAAGATCTGAAGTCTCTATGGCTACATCGGTACCACCGCCCATGGCAATACCCACATCTGCCAGGGCCAAAGAGGGACTGTCGTTTACTCCGTCACCCACGAAGGCTACCACACGACCCTCCTCCTTTAAGGTCTTCACCTGCTCCATTTTATGCGCAGGCAGCATAGCGCCAAAGGCTTGACTTAAATCGAGTTCACGGCTCACTGCATCTACTGTTCTTTGATTGTCTCCGGAGAGCATCATGCGTTTTTTTATACCCAGCTCCTCAAGCTTTTTTAATGTCTTCTTAAGGTCGGGTCGAATTCGATCGCGTATTCCCATCAAAATCTTAAGCTCTCCATCAACCGACATCAGCACAATGGAGTTACCCTCCCTGCTAAGGCGTTCAATGTCCGACTTTGCCTTTGCACTGAGCATCACCTGCTCCTTTTCCATCAAGCTTGTGTTGCCCACTGCCACACGGCGACCTTGCAGGTAAGCAGTAAGGCCAAGGCCTTTAATCGTTTGAAGACGCTCGGGTGTGAGAAAGGCGGTATCGCCAATTTCGTGCAGGACGGCTTTGGCAAGGGGGTGATCTGATTCACGCTCTACACTGGCCAGGTAGCGTAATGCCGCTACCTGATTATCTGAATAGTGCAGCGTTTCAAGTACCGAGGGCTGTCCCACAGTCAGGGTGCCCGTTTTATCAAAGAGCATGCTGTCGACTTTGCTCAGATGGATCATCACTTCACTCCCTTTAAAAAGGATGCCATGTCGTGCACCATTTCCAATTCCGGCCACATTGGAAACCGGTACGCCAATTACAAGAGCACCGGGACAACCAAGCACCAGCACGGTAATGGACAACTCAAAATCTCCGGTGAGCAACCAGACGACTAAGGCCAGGATCAGAACTGCCGGGGTGTAGTATTTGGCAAATCGGTCAATGAAACGTTCGGCCGCTGATTTCGAGTCTTGCGCCTCTTCAACCAGCTCAATTATTCTTCCAAAGGTGCTGTCCTCTCCAACCCGCTCAGCCGAGACCCTCATACTCCCATTCTCGAGGATGGTGCCGGCAAAAACCTTTTCCCCGGGCCCTTTTCTTAAGGAAACAGACTCCCCGGTAATGCTGGCTTCATTAATGTATCCTTCCCCTTCAAGCACCATGCCGTCAACCGGAACCTTGGCACCTGTCCTTATCAGCAAGACATCACCTGCGGCCACCTCATCAATGTCAACCTGCGAGAAATCACCATTTTGCATTTGTTTCAATGCGCTTTCCGGTGCCATCTCGGTCAGCTCCTTAATGGCTCGTCGCGTCTTGCTCAGGGTGCGCTGTTCCAGATAGCCGCCAAACAGGAAAAGGAAAGTGACTATGGCAGATTCTTCAAAATTTTGAATCAGAAAGGCGCCAATCACGGCAATACTTACCAGGAGGTCGATGCTGATCACCTTTACCCGGAGCGACTGGTAAGCCTGAATGACAATGGGGGTTACCCCCAGCAATGAAGCTATAACTAAAGCCGCTGTATATAAAAAATCGTTGCCCATCGCCCATTTGCAGAAGAAAGCAAGGACGATAAATACGGGTGTAAGCAGCGTGATGCTGTTTTTATTTTTAAGAATTTTTACTTGCATAACTCTTCCCCTCTTAACTTTTGTATTGTTTTGAAGCAAAAGTACTTTGAGGGAAAGAGAAAGGATGTCACCCAGGAGACAGGGTGATTTATTTAAACAAGATTAACGTTTATAGGGGCAGTGGTGCTGCCCCTGTGTGCTTTACTCCCTGATGAGCTTGCTCCGATCCAGAACGTGAACTGTGCGTCCTTTCAATTGAATGATGCCCTCGTCTTCCATCTCTTTGAGGGAGCGGGCCAGGGACTGGCGCTGCACGCCAAAATACTCTGCCAACTGGGTACGGGAACGCTTCAGGGTAAAGGAGGCACTTTCTATGGTGGTCTTTTCGAGAAAGAAGGTCGCCAACTTTTTGCGCAGACTTTTCAGGGAAATCATCTGCAGCTTATTGGAAAGAAACAGGGTTAAGTCGGCATTCATCGTCAGAAAGTTGGTCAACAACTGCTTGTTGTTGGCCATTTCTTCGAGCCAGGCTTCTTTTGAAATATTCAGAAAGATGGCGGTATCCACAGCAATCACATCAAAGGGGTAGTTGTTTTTTGCCCCGTAGATGAACGAAGGGGCCATGGGGATAACGGCTTCCAGAATGTCGATGTCCAACACATTGCCTTCGAGGGTAATCATTTCTGTCCGAACGCTGCCCTGTACCAGCAGCATTACCGAATGGATGGGGTCGCCCTGACGAACTACGGTCTCCCCCTTCTTAAAAGTTAAAATCTCCCGAACGTTACGGTCCAAAAAGGCATCGTGCTCCCGCTGGGTCATTCCTCTGAAAAGGGGGCAGTAGGCCAGCTCCTGGACCTTACAATGGCTGTGGGGGCCGTGCTCAGAAAGCTTATCCAGGGGGACCTGCAGCTGCTCCAGGAGGTGAAACAGATGATCGTGCGAATGTCCGTGAACGGCATATTTGGTGGTACTGGTTTGCTTTTTCATTGATGATATTTTTTTAGGCATGTCGCCTGGGTGACACTTTAAGCGCCCGGGGCGCCCTACCTTTGCTGTACAAATAAAAGCAAAATGTCTAATAACCAAAATTTATCGCTATGAAGACAAGAAGATTCAATTTACAGAAAAGGATTGTGCAGGGAATGTTTGTGCCCATGTTGATCGTGGTTTTTTCTATGCTTAGCTTGCAACCGGCGTCGGCACACTGCGATTCCTTCGATGGCCCTGCCCTTGTGGATGCAGCTGAGGCCCTGGAGACCAACAATGTGGACTTACTTAAGAAATGGATTCTGCCGGAGGATGAAGCCATTGTGCTTCCTCTTTTCCATAAGGTTTATAATTTGAAAGAGGGCGATGCGGAGGTGTATGAAATCGTAAAGACGCACTTCTACGAAACCTTTGTGCGACTGCACCGCGAGATGGAGGGAGCGACTTTTACGGGGCTGAAGCCGGCGGGAACTACGGCGCACATTACGGTGATGAGCGACAAGGCCCTGGTGTCGGGCGACTTTGACGGACTGCTGAAGGCGCTCAACAGGCATGTGAATGGGCAGTTGACCGAAAAGTATGAGAAAGCGGCTGCTTTGTATCCCCTCAGAAATCGTTCGGCAGAAGATGGGCGTCGTTATGTAGCGGCCTATGTAGATTATACCCATGCTGTGGAGGCGGTGCACGACCTCTTAGCTGGCGGTGGTCACCACAATCATTAAGCTGCTCAAATCTTTTTGGGAAAAAGATTTCAAATCCCCAGGTCACTTCACCGACTTGGGGATTTTTCTTACTTTTACATTTGACTTTCCAAAAGTTCGAAGGCCTCGGCATGGGCATAAGCAAGAACCTTTTAAGCATGGATACTATGGACTTTAAAAGCTCGGGAGTGGCAAAGGGGCTCCCTTTGGGTTTTCTCCTTACAACCATTGTGCTACTGGCAGGCTGTGGCAGGGGTCGGACCGACCCGCAAGGGGACTATATAAAGATGGTAAAAACGGCCCGGGCCGAAAATCTGCCCACGATTCAGGAACTGCAGTTTCCGGGCATCCTGGAGGCGGAGCAGGAAGTCAAGCTGGCTTTTCGTGTGGCCGGCCCCATCTTAAAATACCATGTGAAGGAGGGCGATTTTGTGTCTAAAGGCGACTTGATTGTGGAAATGGATCCACGCGACTACGAGCTGCAACTGCGGGCGGTGGAAACGCAGGTGCAGCAATTGCAATCGGAATACCAGCGCATTAAGGAGTTGCACGAACGCCAGAGTGTGGCCGACAACGATTATGAAAAGATGAAGGCGGGCAAGGAACAGGCGGAGGCGAAACTGAAGAATGTGCAGGATCAATTGAAGGATACGCAACTGCGCGCACCTTTTTCGGGTTATGTGACCAGGGTGAACTACGACAATGGGGAGCTGGTGGACCGCGGCATGCCGGTGGCCTCGCTGATGGCGGGTGAGCGTTTTAAGGTCGAGATTATGGTGCCGGCGGCGCTCTACCTGCAACGGGCTAAGATCACGAAAATTGAGGGCAGACAGGAAGATGTGCCGGGGGAGACTTTCTCGCTGGAGCTCTATGCCGATGCAAAGACGGCGAACAGCAGCGGATTGTACACGCTGTACCTGGCCTGCGAGGGGGAGGCGGCCGCGCAGCTGGCGCCGGGAATGAATCTGTCGGTAAAGGTTTTTGTGAACACCTCGGACCGTCCGCTGGTGGGCATCCCTGCCCAGGCACTGTTCGAGCGGGATGGGGGCAGCTTTGTTTGGGTGCTGCGCGATTCGGTGGTGACGGCCAGGCAGGTGGAGGTAGAAAATCTGGTACATCGGGGTCGGGCCAGGATAAGCAGCGGCCTGCAGGCCGGTGAGGAGGTGGTGACCGGAGGCCTGAACCTGCTTTCAGAAGGGGAGCAAGTCCGCGTGGTGCCGCCGCGCAGCGAATCCAATATTGGCAATATTTTATAAGCGGAACGATGCATTTATCTGAAGCGGTTTTTAAGCACACCCGGATTGTTTACTTCCTGCTTTTGGCTGTTTTTGTGGGTGGGATATTTTCTTACCTGAAGCTGAGTAAGCTGGAGGACCCGGAAATTGAGATCATTGCGGCCAATGTGATTACGGTGTACCCGGGCGCCTCGGCGCACGAGGTAGAGTTGAAGGTCACGAAGGTGCTCGAAGATGAACTGGCTGCCCTTTCGGACATCCGCAAGGTGGAGTCCCGCTCTGAAGCGAATGTCTCGGTGATTGCGGTTACGCTGGAAATGACGGTTCCCCAAAAGGAGGTGCAACAGCGCTGGGAATTTTTGCGGCGTAAGCTGGAGCTGGCGGTACCGAGACTGCCTGCGGGTACCCAGACGCCGATCGTGATCGACGATTTCAACGATGTGTACGGCATGTTTTATGGGATGACGGCCGACGAGGGCTTCTCTTACCAGGACATGAATGAGTATGCCGACTACCTGCGCTACAACCTTTTGGAGGTGGAAGGCGTGAAACGGGTGGCGGTCTATGGCAGGCAAAAGCCCCAGATTACCATCGGCATCACCGGCGACAAGATGAGTCGCCTCGGTGTTTTGCCGGTTCAAATTTTAAATGCGATTAATCAACAAAGTGCCCAGACCTACTCGGGCAACTTCCGCAGTGGCGATGAGCAGCTGCGGATTCGGGTGGATCAGCAGGCGACCAGCGAGGAGGATTTGCGTCAAATCCTCCTGACTTCCTTAACGGGCGAGTCGTTTAAACTGGGCGACATTGCTTCCATCGAAAGGGGCTATGAAGCGCCTTTGCGCAATACGCTGTTTGTGGACAACCAAAAGGCGCTGGCCATTGGCATTTCTATGGAACACGGCGAAAACATTCTGGAAGTGGGCGAAAGGGTGGAAGAAAAGATGGCGGAACTGCGTCGGCAGATTCCGGCCGGCATCGATTTCCAAAAGGTTTTCTTTCAGCCCGAACAGGTGGATGAGGCCATCAATGGTTTCTTGCTGAACCTTTTGCTTTCGGTACTGATTGTTATTGTGGTGCTGATGTTTACCATGGGGGTGCGGGGTGGCTTAATCATTGGGGCGGGATTGCTCATTACCATTCTGGCGACTTTCCCGCTGTTGCAGATGCTGGGGGGCACGCTGCAGCGCATTTCTCTGGGTGCCTTTATTGTGGCCATGGGTATGCTGGTGGATAATGCCATTGTGGTGCTCGACGGAATTTTATTGGCGCAGCATAAGGGCCGGCGCAGCAAAAGGATTTTCACGCAGCCGGCGGTGAAGACGGCCAAACCCCTCCTGGGCGCCACCATCATTGCGATTGTGGCCTTTTTGCCTGCCTTTTTGTCGCAGGACACGGCGGGCACTTATGTGCATGACTTGTTTTTGGTTCTGGCCATTTCGCTGTTCCTCAGCTGGATCCTGGCCCTGACGCAGGTGCCTTTGTTTTCGGCCTTATTTCTGCACAAAAAGAAGAAGTCGCAAAAAGCGGATGAGGATGCTTTTGACAAGCCGATCTACCGCCTGCTGCGGGCGACCTTGCGACTGGGTATGCACCATCGGCGACTGACCATAGGTCTGTTTTTTGTTTTGCTGCTGGGGGTGGGTTTCGCTTTTAAATGGGTCAACAAGACTTTCTTCCCCGACTTTAATTACAAGCAGTTTTACATCGAACTGGCCTTCCCCAGGGAGACCTCACCCGACCGGGTCAACGAGGTATTGAAAGAAATTACGACGCACTTCAACAGCCATGAGGAGGTGAAAATGGTGGTGGCCAGTCATGGCCAAACACCCCTGCGCTACAGTCTGGTCAGGGGCATGGCCACGGAGAATGCCGACAATTATGGGGAGTTGATTGTGAACTTTGAGGACTATGCCACCATGGTGGAGATGAAACCGAAGTTCAGTGCCTACCTCAGGGCGACTTATCCCGAAATCGTCAGCCGGATTCGCAAATACAATTTGTCGGTGGCTTCTACCCACAGTGTGGAAGCGCAATTTACGGGGCCCGATCCGGCGGTGCTGAAACACTTGAGCCGACAGGCTGAAGAGCTGATGCTGGCTCATCCGCAAACGGATGCCCATACCGTTTGTAACGATTGGGAAGCGAAGACCAAAGTCGTTAGTGCCGCCTACCACCCGCTGGCTGCCAACCGCTCCTGGCTGAGCCGTGGTGACCTCAGCACTTCGCTTTTGGCGGCTACCGACGGCATTCCGCTGACGACCATCTACGATGGGGAGACCCCCCTGGCGGTGAAGCTGCAGGTCCGCGATAAAAACGGGGCGCCTTTTGAGGACTTGAACGATGTACCGGTTTGGGGTACCCTGCCGAATCTCACAAAGGTGAGCGACCAGGCGGTCCTCTACGAGCTGGCGGCGGGGGTCACCACCATGGAGGAAATGGTGGATGAGCTGCTGACCACCGTTCCGCTGAGCGCGGTAACCCGCGACCTGAAGCTGACATGGGAAGAGCCCCTGGTGCGTCGCCTGGACGGAAAGCGGGCCATTCAGGCCCAATGCGAGCCCAAAGACGGTTTCAGCGCAGAGGAGCTGCAGGCCGACCTCGACAAGGCGGTGCGGGCCATTCCGCTGCCTGC
>DUOK01000082.1 GCA_012838865.1 Bacteroidales bacterium
ACTACCGTTCCCAGGTCCTGCAGCTGAAATTATCCCGCCTCTTCCTCATCGGCCTGCTCGTCTCCCTGGCCATGCTGGTCAGCCAGCTGCTGAACCCCTGGACGCAGGCCCTGCAGGCCCTCCATCACATTTGGCTTCCTGTCCTCCTGCTCTTTCCCACTGCCTTCATGCTCATTGCTGCCCTGCTTATTCGGGAAGAGCAACGCCTGGTCAACGAAAAACAACTGAGGGCCTCGGAACTGAGAATCAGAACCACCCTCTACAGCATAGGCGATGGCGTGATAACCACCGACCATCACGGGCGCATCACCCTCATGAATACCATAGCAGAGCAGCTGACCGGGTGGTCAGAGCAAGAAGCCCTTGGGCGGCCCATTGAAGAGGTGTTTGTAATCGTTAACGAAGATACCCGCAAGCAAGTCGAATCCCCCGTCCGAAGAGTCCTTGCAGAAGGCCTGATTGTCGGTCTGGCCAACCACACTCTGCTTCTGGCGCGCGACGGCAGAGAACTGCCCATTGCCGACAGCGGGGCACCCATCGCAGACGAGCAGGGAAACACCTCCGGGGTGGTCCTGGTATTCCGCGATCAAAGCGAGGCCCATCGTTACGAAAAAGAATTGCGTGAAAAAGAATACTTTTTGCGCGAATCGCAAAAAGCCGGAAAGGTGGGCTCCTATTTGTTCGACATCAAGAACAACTTGTGGACGGCATCGCCCGCTTTGAACCAGATTTTTGGGGTAGACGAAAACTTTACCAGGAATACCGAATCGTGGCTGCGACTGGTGCATCCCGATCAGCAAGAGGAAATGCACACCCATTTGATGCAGGAAGTTATAGAAAAAGGCCAGCCCTTTAACAAAGAATACCGCATCATTCGTCAATCCGACGAAACCATACGCTGGGTACACGGCCACGGAGAGCTGGTACTGGATCCAGCCGGCCACCCCCTTAAAATGATCGGCACCATCCAGGATGTCACCGAAGCCGTGGAGGCCCGTGAGCGCTTAAAGAAAAGCGAAGAAAAATTCCGCAAGCTCTTCGAAAAACATTCGGCCATACACATGCTCCTAAATCCGGATACAGGACAAATCATCTCGGCCAACAAAGCGGCCGCCAGTTTCTATGGCTGGAGCATGGAAGAGCTGGAGAGCATGAACATTCAAGAGATCAACACCATGGCGCCCGATGAAATTTCGGAGGTTATGCAGGGCGTTAAAAAAGGCAGCAGCAGGCACTTTGAGGTACAGCACCGACTGGCCAACGGTCAGGTGCGCGATGTAGAGATTTTCACCAGCAGAGTGGATGTATTCGATGATGCCTACCTCTATGCCATCATTCACGACATTACCGACAAAAAACGCTTGTTGAAAGATTTGGTGAAAGCCAAGGAAAAAGCAGAAGAGAGCGACCTCCTGAAATCGGCCTTCATGGCCAATATGAGTCACGAAATACGCACCCCCCTCAACGGCATACTGGGTTTTACCAGTCTCCTTACCGCCGAAGAACTGCCGCCTCCCGACAAGCGCAGGGACTATGCGGCCATCATCAACCGCAGTGCCGACAGTCTGATGCAACTGATCAACGACATTTTGGACATATCCAAAATGGATGCCGGTCAGCTGACCATCGAACAGCGCGAGTTTAACCTCTTGCACACCCTCAACTCGCTCGAAATTATGTACCAGAAGCGCCTGGTCGACACCCAAAAAAACCAGATAAAACTACAGGGCCAATTTCCACATAACAACATGTTGATGAAGGGCGACGAAAACCGGCTCACGCAAATCTTCACCAACCTGCTCGACAATGCCATCAAATTTACCAATCAGGGAGAAATCGCTTTCGGCATTAGAAAAATCACGGAGGCAAGCATCACCTTCTTTGTCTCCGATACCGGCAAAGGCATAGCCCCCAATCGTCAGGCCCAGATTTTCGACCGCTTTGCGCAGGAAGACGAAAGCATATCTCAACACTACGGCGGAACCGGTCTTGGTTTGGCCATAGTAAAACGACTGATGGAGCTGATGCAGGGAGAAATCACCCTGCATTCAGAACAGGGACAGGGCACCTGCTTCGAGTTTACCATCCCTGCCCAAATAAGCAGGGCCCCTTCCCCCGGCAAGGGCACAAAGGCCACAAAGGAAGAGGACCGAGCACCTGGTCATTTAACCATCCTACTGGTTGAAGACGACCCGGTGAACCAGCTCTTTTACCGCGAAGTACTGAACGAGCCCAACTTTAACCTGTTTCTGGCCACCAATGGACGTGAAGCCCTTAAAATGAACGAAAAACATCGGCCCGATGTCATTTTGCTCGACATCCGCCTGCCCGACCTCAACGGACTGGAAGTGGCACGACAAATCAGGGCCTCGGGCAACCAGGTATGGATCATTGGCCAGTCGGCCTACGCCATGGCGGGCGACGAGCAGGCGGCATTGGATGCCGGCTGCAACGAATACCTCACCAAACCGGTTAAAGCCAGCCTGCTGCTGCAGCGACTGAACACACTGGCCGGGATGTAGCCCCCCCTTCCTCCCCCAACCAAAACCCGACCGTCTTGTTGAAGGGCTTTGACCAAAATCACTTATTGTGTATTTTACACTAATTAATTATCTTGCGGGCATTGAAGTATTAAAAACAGGTTGACTAACACAACCACTTAACATTTTCACACCATGAAGATCAAACAGTTACTGTTTTCAAGTGCAGCAGCCTTGCTGTTGGCTGCCTGCGGAACTCCACCCAAAGTGGAGCCGGTCATTCCGGCCAATGCCGAAATTGAGCAGAAGGTAGAAGCCCTGCTTAAAAAGATGACCCTCGAAGAAAAAATCGGTCAGATGACCGAATTGGTAATCGACGTAATGTGGGATCCCGCCACCCGCGGCACCGACACCTTTACCTTCAACGAGGCCCTTCTGGATACCGTTATCGGAAAATACAAGGTCGGCTCCATCCTCAATGCACCCGGCACCGTAGCCAAAACCAAAGAGCAATGGCAGGAAATCATCACCGTGATCCAGCAAAAATCCATGGACGAAATCGGCATTCCCTGCATTTACGGTCTCGACCAGAATCACGGCACCACCTACACCATGGGCGGCACCATTTTTCCCCAGCCCATCAATATGGCTGCAGCCTTTAACCGCGACCTGGTGCGCGAGGCCGCCAGCATAACGGCCTACGAGACCAAGGCCAGCAGTGTACCATGGACCTACAACCCCACCGTTGATTTGGGACGCGATCCCCGCTGGCCCCGCATGTGGGAAAGCTACGGCGAAGACGCCTATCTGAATGCCGAAATGGGCCGCGAAGCCGTTCTCGGCTTCCAGGGCGAGGACCCCAACAACATCGGTAAAGAAAAAATTGCCGTGTCGATGAAGCACTACATGGGCTACGGCGTACCGGTGTCCGGCAAAGACCGGACCCCTTCCATCATCAGCGAGCAGGACTTGCGTGAAAAGCACTTTGCCCCCTTTTTGGAGGCCGTTAAAGCCGGCGCCCTCACCATCATGGTCAACTCGGGATCGGTCAACGGCATGCCCGTGCACGCCAGCTACGAGCTGCTGACCCAATGGCTCAAGGAAGACCTCGGCTGGGACGGTATGATTGTTACCGACTGGGCCGACATCAACAACCTCTACACCCGCGAGAAAGTGGCGGCCGACAAAAAAGAGGCCATCAAAATGGCCATCAATGCCGGCATCGACATGGCTATGGAGCCCTACAACTGGGACTACTGCATCCTGCTCAAAGAGCTGGTAGAAGAAGGCGAAGTGCCTATGAGCCGCATCGACGATGCCGTTCGTCGCGTATTGCGCCTGAAGTACCGTCTTGGCCTGTTCGAAACGCCGGTGTACAACCATGAGGACTTCCCCCTCTTTGCCAGTGAAGAGCACTACCAGGTAGCGGTACAGGCCGCAGAAGAATCAATGGTACTGCTCAAAAACGAGAACCAGATACTTCCACTCGGCCAAGGCAAAAAGATTTTGGTTACCGGTCCCAACGCCAACTCCATGCGCACCCTCAATGGTGGGTGGACTTACACCTGGCAGGGGCACCGGACCGATGAGTTTGCCAGCGACCACAACACCATTCTGGAGGGACTCACCAATAAATTTGGTGCCGCCAACGTGATTTACGAGCCGGGCGTAACCTACAAGCACCAGGGCAACTGGTGGGAAGAAAACACCCCGGAAATTGCCAAGGCCGTTGCCGCAGCAAGGGGCGCCGACGTAATTTTCGCCTGCATTGGCGAGAACTCTTACTGCGAGACACCCGGTAACCTGACCGACCTGACCCTCTCGACCAACCAGCTCGATTTGGTCAAAGCCCTCGCCAAAACAGGCAAACCCATCGTTCTGATTTTGAACCAGGGTCGCCCTCGCATCATCAAAGACATTGAGCCCCTGGCCAGTGCCGTGGTGCATACCCTGCTGCCCGGCAACGCCGGCGGAGATGCCCTGGCCAAGCTCATCAGCGGTGATGCCAATTTCAGCGGCAAACTGCCCTTTACCTATCCGCTCGAGGTCAATTCACTGACCACCTACGACTACAAGCCCAGCGAAGAGTCGGAAACCATGGAAGGTGCCTACAACTACACCGCAGCCCGCTCACTGCAATGGCCCTTTGGACACGGCCTCAGCTACACCACATTCAGCTACAGCAATTTGAAAGTCAACCAAAACACCTTTACAGCTGGCGACATCCTCGAGTTCTCTGTCGACGTAAGCAACACCGGCAAAGTAGCAGGCAAAGAAAGCGTGTTGTTGTTCAGCAGCGACCTTGTGGCCTCACTTACCCCCGATGTGCGCCGCCTGCGTGCCTTCGACAAAGTTGAACTGGCCCCCGGGGAGACCAAAACACTCACCCTTAAACTGAAAGGCGCCGACCTGGCCTATGTGGGTCCCGACAACAAATGGGTACTGGAAGCGGGCGACTTCCACATCAATGTGGGCGACCAGCAGCTGGCACTCAGCTGCACCACCACCCATAAGTGGGACAGTCCCAACCGCTGATCATCAGCAAAGCTCAATACTTAAAAAGCCTGCCGGGAAGCATCCCGGCAGGCTTTTGTTTTTACTTCAAGCAGGTTCACAATAAACCTGTTAAAATCCATTAAAGTTCTGCGCCCTCAAAAACTCACCAAGCTCAGCATCGAGCTTTTGCGCGTGACCTTTCATCCAATTGCTCCACATCATACACTCCGATAATGGAACGCAATTGTTCAAACATCCGCTGATGATTCAAAACAGCAACAAAAAATAATCAAAACAGCAACAAGCACTCAACAAAACACGTATATTCACATCAATTATTAACCACAAAACATTAAGACAATGCCTGTAAAATGGACCGCCGACTTATCGGTTAAAAACGAAACCCTTGATGCCGAACATCAAAAATGGATCGAGATCCTGAATAATTTCTATCAGGGACTAATGGACAAAAAACCAAAAGAAAAACTCTTGGAGCTGGTTACCGCCATGCTGGACTATACCAAGTACCACTTTGCCAGCGAGGAAAAGTATATGAAAAGCATCAACTACCCCAATCTGTCAGAGCACCAGGAAAAGCACCGTTTCTACGAAGCTAAGATCACCGAATACCATCAACGAATTAAGGACGACAAGATGGTATTATCACTGGAAGTAACCAACTTCTTAAAG
Organism: Bacteroidales bacterium; assembly: GCA_012838865.1. Lineage (GTDB taxonomy): Bacteria > Bacteroidota > Bacteroidia > Bacteroidales > Marinilabiliaceae > Geofilum. The sequence continues at coordinate 5,667 of DUOK01000082.1, forward strand.
ACCTGGCTGATCAACCACATCAAAGGCGTTGACCAGCAGTATGCCGATTTCAACGAAAAGCACTAACCACTTAAATTGCCTAAAAGAATATCCAATGATACAATGGGATCCCAGCTACAGCGTAAAGCAGATCAAAATAAAGCCCCTGCAACATTTACTTTTGTTGCAGGGGCTTTTTAATCTTCGTCTTCAGGCCCAAGGCCTAAAAGGACTCATACTCGGCCAACTCCAACTCCAATTCTTGGAGCCCCTTTTTCTTCTCCACAACCGGCTTTACAGCCGCAGTAGAGCCAGGCTTAAGAGCAACAGACTTCTGTTTCTCCCTCTTAATGCTTGCTTTTTCCGATGGAACTTCCTGGCTCGCCACCGACAAATCTTCGGTCACGCCTCCAAACTTGTAAAGCGCCAACAGCGCACGAAGTTCCTGAGCATGCACATTCAAGCCTTCGGCCCCGGTCGCCATTTGAATACTGGCCGCCGCAT
>DUOK01000006.1 GCA_012838865.1 Bacteroidales bacterium
CCACATCCTCCTGCTCCAGGGGATAACCCGATTCCAGGGCCAAAATCAGCAACTTGCGTACCACATCGGTGCCGCTCAAATCCACCCTCGGATCCGGCTCACTGAAGCCCTTATCCTTGGCCTCTTGAATAACCACCGACAGCGGCTTGTCTTCCGACAAAGTATTCACAATAAAGTTGAGGGTTCCCGACAAAACGGCCTCCAAACGCTCAATTTTATCGCCACTGCGCACCAGGTCGTTAATGGGGGCGATAATGGGGAGACCGGCCCCAACATTGGTCTCAAAGAAAAACTTCACTCCCTTTTCACGTGCCGTGGTTTTGAGTTTACGGTAATGCCCATAAGAGGATGAGGAGGCAATTTTATTGGCTGTTACCACCGAAACGTTAGCCTCCAGAAGAGGAAGGTACACCGAGGCCACTTCCTCACTGGCCGTGCAATCCACAAAAACCGAATTGGCCACGTTCAGCGCCACAATCTGATCTTTAAAATCACTGATGCTGCCCGGACTTCCAGCCTTCTCCAAAAGAGTGGCGGCCTGCTCCGGATCCAGTCCCTCCCGGTCAAAAATCATGGAACGACTCCCGGCAAGGCCCACCAGGCGAATACGCAAATGGTTCTCGTTCTGCAATTTCTTAACCTGCGTACCAATCTTATGCAACAACTTACTGCCCACGGTTCCCTTACCGGCCAGGAAAAGATTCAGGCGCGAATAATCGGACAGGAAGAAGGCCTCATGAATCACGTTCAGCGCCTTTTTTATATCCTTTTCCTTAATCACAAAAGAGATGTTCAACTCCGAACCGCCCTGGGCAATGGCAAAAACGTTGACCCCGTTTTTGCCCACACTGTTGAACAACTGCCCGGCAATACCGGTGGTCTGTTTCATGTTTTCACCCACAATGGCCACCACGGCCATGTCCTCCTCCACGCCGATGCGTTGAATTTGACGTGCGGCAATCTCCCTGGCAAACTCCTTTTCCACGGCAGCTCTTGCCACTCCGCCTTGTTCGCGTTCAATAACCAGACTGATGCTGTTCTCCGAACTGGCCTGAGAGATGAGGATTACATTGACATCGCGGGCGGCGAGACTGGTAAAAAGACGACTCGATATGCCTGTAACGCCAACCATCCCAATCCCCTGAATGGTAACCAGAGACACATCCTTAATGGAGGAAATCCCTTTGATTTGTCGCTCCTTAACCACCTCCGTCTCGCGACCAATTAGGGTGCCGGGCGCTGCCGGATTAAAAGTATTCTTAATGCGAATGGGTATTTCCTTTTGATAAACAGGCAGAATCGTAGGGGGATAAATGACTTTGGCACCAAAGTGAGAGAGCTCCATAGCCTCTGCATAACTCAAATGATCGATGCAGTAGGCGCGACTGATGACCCGTGGGTCAGCAGTCATAAAACCATCCACATCGGTCCATATCTCCAACACCTCAGCATTAAAGGCCGCCGCCAGTAAGGCTGCGGTATAGTCCGACCCGCCCCTGCCCAGGGTCGTATTCTCATCCTGCAGGTTGCTGCTGATGAAGCCTGGGAAGAGCGATAAGGACCCCAACTGCGGATGCAATTCCGCCAGGCGGTTCTCTGTTTCGTTCAAAACCACCTGATTGCGACCAAACTCCCGGGTGGTTTTAATGTAAGAGCGGCTGTCGTACCAGGCAGCATTCAGATAAGTAGCCATGATTTTGGAGGACAAGCGTTCGCCAATACCGGAAATGCTTTCCAGGCTTTTACGACTCAGCTCCTTCACCAAATAAACACCCTTTAGAATAATGCGCAGTTCTTCAAAGTCGGCTTCGGTCAGTGCCTGCACCTTACGCACCCCTTCCGGGTCGAACAAACGGGAAATGATTTGCTGATGCGTTTCAACGATCGATTGCAGGTGGTCGAAGCAAGCCTTATTGCCCTCTCCGGCCATCTTTGCCGTTTTTATCAATCGGTCCGTTACGCCTCCAACCGCAGAGACTACCACAACAATTTGCTCCTCCTTTAACTCAGCAACAATCTCGCCCACACGGGCAATGGTTTCTGCTGACCCCACGGAAGTACCACCGAACTTAAGAACTCTCATCGCACCAGTATTAACTTATGATAAATTAAGGTTAACCATTGCAGTTTTGATTTTCAAACACGCAATACCTGCAAAAATACATAAAAATGCGAAGGGACAAAGAAAGAACAAAGGCGAAAACAGCTTAAGGTCAACAAGAAATTAATGTTAATTTTTGTAACAAAGACCAAAACACATAAGTATACATCCTGAAGGTTACTTTTTTTATTCACAATTAAATATAAAAACCTGCGCTTTTCGTATGTTTGTCAAACAATTGATGCCCTTTACATTCTGTTGCAAGCAAACAACCAATAATAACCCTGTTGCTGCTATGAAAAATTTTACAAAATTATTGCTGTCGGCCACCCTTATGGTGCTGACCAACTTGACAGGCACTTATGCCCAGGTAGACCAAACCTTCTGGTTTGTAGCACCGGAAACCACGCGCGATCATGCCAAGACACCTGGCATATTGCGCATAACGGCCTTCGACCAGACGGCCCAGGTGCGCATTTCACAGCCGGCCAACCCCGACTTCCATCCCATTGAACTGACCGTGCCTGCAGGTACCCAGCAAAAGGTGGAGTTTGCCGATTACGGCAGGGGAATTCAATGGCCAACGAGCGGAGGAGGCTGGAACAGTAATACTGATATTCCTCTTCCTTACACTGATGAGCGGCTGGACATTGAAAAAATGTTGATTACCATTGAAAATGGCACCATTGATCCGGTTGAATGGAGCAACACCCCCAATGGCACAAGATATGTCGTTGTAAACCAGGACTGGCCAAATGGCATTGATGGCAACAAAAATCCCATTGGCATCGAGGGTCCCGAAGACATTCCCATCCTAAACAAAGGCCTGCTGATCGAATCGACCAACGGGGCCGATATTTCCGTGTATTACGAAATTGCCAACAAAAATAACCCGGAGCGATTTAATCTGAAGGGGAAAAATGCCCTGGGGAGAAAATTTCTTGTTCCCTCGCAGAATAAATATTACAACAACCAAAGTGGCTCACATGGAGCACGCGAAAAAATTGACATAGTTGCCACTGAAGACGGAACGGAAGTAACCATACGCTTTAATCGTAACAACCACGACTTCTATGGGAAGCCCGAGGAGGGCGACACCCTTACCGTAAAGCTAAAAAAAGGACAAACCTTCCCCCTCAGAAGCAATAAAACTGACGCAGGAGATCACTTAGGGGGAATCATCATCGAATCCAACAAAGACATTGCGGTCACCATTTCGGACGACTCCATAAGATACAGCAACAGCACCAAACTGGGGCACTGGGACTTAATAGGCGATCAATTAATCCCGATTAGTGTTGCCGGAACAAACTACATTGCCATGCATCCTTCCTATGGAACCATCCACGAGAAAAAATATTGGGCAGATAACGAAAGAGCAAGCAAGGTCAACGAATCATCGGTCATGAA
>DUOK01000083.1 GCA_012838865.1 Bacteroidales bacterium
AGGAGGCCCAACAAAAGGGACAAGCTCAGTGTAATGATTTGCAGGTTGCGCTGACGCATGGTAATGTCGTTGCTGGTATTTCCGGTCAGGATGATTTGATCCAGTCCGATATCGGCAGAAGCCCTGACCTCCCACATGACTTTTTTGGACCACTCGTAGGTCTTGAGTTCTTCTTTACGAAGGTCGAAAAGGTCTTCGCTCAGGCGCTTCCCGGTAGTCATAAGGTCCTCAGCTGAGGCTCTGAAAGTGCTGGAGCCCCCACCCTGTCGGAGACGATTTTCGAGGGTGTTTAGCGTTTTTTCAAATTCCGCAGCATCCAGTCGCTCGTAAAGGCCCTGTCCAAGCTGTGCGTTGAGCCGGTGAAGGTGGTTCAATACCTGTAAATTGGTAAATGAACCCGCATATGCTGAGTTGCCGGCCAGTGCATCCAGATCGGTCCTGAAATTGTCCAGTTCATTGTTGAATTGGCTGCGCTTTTGGTGATGACGCTCTGCGGCTTGCTGGTATTCCCGGGTGTAGTTGGCCAACTGTGTGATAAAGACCCCTTTTTCCTGCAATTCCTGGTCGCGCTCCTTAGTTAATGTTTGTAATTCAGCCAGTGCATTTTGCATGCGCTGCAGGGTGATGTTGTGTTGTTGGTGAAAATATTCGTTGCCACTGAATTGATAGGAACGCATAAATTCGCTCGTTTCGAGCCAATAGCGCATCAGTTGGTTGGAGGCATTGGCCGATGGAATGTGGGTGTTAACCATTTCCCCTGTCTTTGTTGAAATTTGATAGAGATTGATCAATAGAACAATCCCGGTAATGAGGGCTATGGATATAATACTTGAAAACCCGAGTGTAATTTTGCGTCGGATGTTGAAATTCTTCCAGTTGAACATCTTGCTCATATCTTAATGTTTATTTTCAGGTTAAATCTACTTAATTTTACGTAAATTCGTTGCTGCAAAGTTGGAATTTATCGATTAAGGGTAATCGTGCATTTTAAAAACTTGAATATGAACCGAATTGTTGTTTTGTTTTTTTGGGGCTTGATTTTGTTGGGTTTTGTCTCCTGTTCGGGTGCCGACAGTTACACGGTAGGTTATCTGAGTCCCGCCTCTTTTCGGGAGCGCTTTAAAGCCGAGGGCAATTTTATGGCGGAGCGTTTGCGTGAACTGGGACATGAGGTGGTTATTAAGGAGGCTGAGGACGACGATGCCCTGCAGTTGGCTCAGGGTTACGAGCTGCTGGAGCAGGGCGTGGACGTTTTGGTGATAGCCTGTATCAATGGCAATACCATTGCCCCTTTGGTTAGGGATGCCAAGAGTCAGGGCGTAAAGGTTGTGGCCTACAACCGACTCATAAACAATTCTGACTACGATTTGTATTTGACGGGAAACAATGCCTCCCTGGCAGGCTTCTTTTGTGAAACCGCCCTCGAAAAGAAGCCCCGCGGCAATTATGTGCTGCTGAATGGCGATCGCTTCGACCGCAATGGTTTTGAGTTGAAGCAATATATCGACAGTATTTTGGCCCCGCACATTGCTTCCGGTGCCATTAATATTTTGTACGACAC
>DUOK01000084.1 GCA_012838865.1 Bacteroidales bacterium
GCATGCGACCCGTTTTTACAAGCTGCTCTATAACGGGGGAAGACTGAAGCACCCAAAGCTCATTCTGAAAATTCTTGTCAATGCACAGCAGGTTGCTGTTGAAACAAAAAAAGACGGTGACGAGCATAAGCTCAGCCACCGTCACCTCTTTCTCTATATTCCCAATTTAACCCACTAATGATCTGCGCTGTATTTGCTCCACCATGCGTGCATACTGCATGTCCTCATCCCGAATGTGACGATACAGCCAATCCTCCACAAAGGACTGCAGCTCCTTTTCGGAAGGAAGGAGCCCTTCTCTTATTTCGTCCAGCAAACTATTGATCTGATCCATCAGCATTTTGTGTTCGGCGATATGCAAATCAATTTCGTGATAACCGAGCCACTCCATCAGCGCTTCCTCACCGGCAAAATGAAGCCTGGCTTCCTTACGAACCAAGAGCGCCTGCTCCAGCATGTCCTCCTGGGAACCGCCTTCCTTGAGCAGATAGTACAGCTTTTCCAACTCCTCAAAAATCACCTCGTGATCCTTGTCAAGCTGGGGTACGCCCACCAAATATGTTACGGTCCAATTCATTATCGGCTGTGTTTTAGCAATGCTTTTGTTTACTCGAAACCACGTCTTAAGGTTCCGCTTTTTCTGATCTTTCACAATATTTAACAAAGCAAAGGAATAAGCAATCGAAAAGCCTGTGTCACATCTACACGAACACTTATCACCAAAAACAAGACGCCAACCCTCAAAAACAACTCCCTAGTCAAAACCGACAAGCTAAAAACACTTATTCTTATATCTTAGAAGTTTTTAACAATAAACATATACCAAAATGACAACTGAAACCTTTACCAATGAAGCCCAAACAGGGCAGCAAGGCCAAGCTGGCCAGCAAGGCCAAACCATCATCATCAATTCTGCCGACAAAAAAAGCAACGGACTCGGAGTAGCCGGTTTTGTACTGGCACTTATCGCTATAATATTGGGCTGGGTGCCAGTATTAGGCTGGATTATCTGGCTGCTGGGCCTGATCTTCTCTGCCATTGGCATTTTCCGAAAGCCCAAAGGCTTTGCCATTGCCGGATTGGCCATTTCCCTTATCGGCCTGGTCTTACTGGTGGTAGTTTTTGGTGCGGTTCTGGGAGCCGCTGCACTTTCTATGTAGCAGTCAAAATCCATAATAATGAAAAAAGGGCCATATGGCCCTTTTTCATGCCCCTGTCCCTCTCTCCAACGCAGCCTCCCAAATAACAATTACATTTGCGATCAAATAAAACGCAAGGAGGAGAATGGAAAGATATTGGAGACTACACAGGGGGCATTACCGGGCGACTTTACGACTGGGAGTGCCGGTGGTTATTTCACAACTGGGTCAGATAACGGTGGGACTGGCCGACAGCATTATGATTGGTCGTTTGGGCGCCACCGAGCTGGCCACCGCGGCTTTTGCCAACACCTTGTTTTCCCTCCCCCTGATATTTGGGATGGGTTTTGCCATGTCGCTCACCCCTTTTACCGGTCGTGCCTGGGCGCGTAAAGATTATGCAAGCATACAGACTTTGTGGAAAAACGGACTGCTTGCGAACCTGCTTATGGCTTTTGCTTTGCTGCTGGTGGCTGCGGGTTTGTATCTGGCTATGCCGCTGATGCAGCAGCCCCTCCACCTGGTGGCGCCTGCGCAAAGCTACTTTCTTATCCTGGCCTCCTCGCTGTTGCCCCTCATGGTGTTCTTCAGTGGAAAACAGTTGCTCGAGGGACTGTCGAACACCCGCATCGCCATGATCATTACCTTGCTGGGCAACCTGCTTAACATCCTCGGCAATTACCTCTTGATATACGGCAAGGCGGGCTTTCCTGAACTGGGCCTCAACGGAGCGGGCATTTCCACTCTGCTGGCGCGCCTGGCGATGGCGACAGTCATGCTGCTTCTGGTGGTGCGACATCGTGCACTGCGACAGGGCATCCGGGCGCGACTGTACTTTTCCCGAAAAGAAGTGCAGCGTTTGTATCGCCTGGGACTTCCAATGGGACTGCACCTCTTCTCTGAGTCCTCCGCCTTTATTGTTTCCGGCATAATGATGGGCTGGTTGGGCGAAACCGCACTGGCGGCCCA
>DUOK01000007.1 GCA_012838865.1 Bacteroidales bacterium
AATCGTAGTAGCCGTACTTTTCGGCACCGAAGTCGGGACTGTAACTGAAACTTACACTGGGGGTCATCACGTGGCGCACGGCATCAATCTTGTCGCCAAACAAGGCCCGGTTGGGGCGGAAAAAGGTATAGACCTTGGTACTGGTGCTCACGCCCATGCTGTATTCGTAGGCCCGGTTAAAGCCCTGGATGGTGTCGCTGACCACGACCCGGCCCAGCTCCTCGTCGTAGTCTTTTTCGATCGACTTAAAGTACCAGCGTTCGTTGTAGTTGAAGTTGGGCGTAAGGGTAAAGAAGTTGAACAGTTTGAGGTTCATGGAAAGGGGAATGCTGTGGCGGGCACCGTTTCGCCAGTCGTTGGCCAGGGCACTGCGCCCAAAACTCAAATCGCTTTCCTTGGTATGAATGTCGTTTTTAAAGTTACCGGTGTAGCTCATGCTGAGCGTTTCGTACCATCTTTCACGCCCTATGCGGTTCTTTTGTTTGAAAGGATAAATCCTGTTCATGGTCACCGTAAGGTCGGGCAAGGTAAAGTTGATGGTGGTGTCCCGGCTGTTTTGCGAGTGCAGGGCGTTGGCCGACAGGTTAAAAGGGGTACCCGGAAATTGCCGCGAATAGGAAATGCTTGAGCGCTTGGTGTTGGTGGCCAGAATTTCCGGATTGATGATGCTGCCCACGTTGTTGCGGTCGAACGAGCTGGTGGAGTAGTTGACGCTGGCCGAAAAGTTTTGCAGGGGATTGGCTTTGGCGTCCTGACGGTGCGACCAGGTGAGTGAGAAGTCGTTGCTCTTGCTGAAATCGGGCAGGTCTCTTTCGCTGGTCAGGTTGGTGATGCGCTGGGCATTAAAACTTCCGCTGTACTTATAGCGCTTGCGGTAGTTGGAGCTGGCACGTACACCCCAGGAGCCGTTGGCGTAAATGTCGCCCGTCAGTGCCAAATCAAAAATGTCGCTGGCTGCCCAGTAATAGCCTCCGTCGCGCAGGAAAAAGCCCCGGTTGCTTTCTTCTCCATAGGAGGGCATTAAAATACCCGAGCTGTAGGAGCTGGTCGTGGGCACAAAGGCGAAAGGAATGAAAAGCGGGAAAATCTTAACATCTTCGAGCACCAGGTAGGCCGGACCGGCAACGATTTTATCGCCCGGCATCACCTTGGCTTTGGTCATGTTGATGTAAAAGTGGGGACAGTCGTGGTGGTCGCAGGTGGTGTAGCGGCCGTCTTGCAAAAAATAGGTGTTGTCGGCATTTTTCTTGGCGCGGTCGCTCACCACAAAGCCTTCGCCCTGTGTGGTTACTACGTGCTCAATAATGGCCTTCTCGGTTTCGAAGTTGTAACGCATCCGGCGCATGGTGTACTCTCCGCTCTTGTCCTTAAAAACCGGCAAGCCTTGTTCCACGCCTAATGAATCGACGGTGCCGTGGGCGTAGGCCAGACTGCTGTCGATGTCCAGTTCGATGTAATGGGCGGTGAGTTCTACATCCTGGTAGCTGACGCGGGCATTGCCGAAAAGATAAACTTTGCCTTTGTCGAACAGGGTGGAGTCTTCGGAGCTGTATTGCACTTCGGCATCGAGCAGGGCAGAACCTTTTTTGGCACGGGTACTGTCGGCAGTCGCCTGCTGTTCAGGATGCTCGTGGTCGTGGTCATGGTCGGGGAGGCTGTCCGGATCCAAGTCCGGGGATGAACTGTGCTCAGCTGCGCTGTCGCCGGCTGCACGGCCTTGGAAGAGCAAAGGAGCCGGGGTTTCTTGCAGACTGTCGGCTTCTGCCTGGGTGCTGGTCCCTGTAGGGGCGGACTGACCCGCTGTGTTTCCTGCCGCACACCACACCAAAATCGCCATCACCCAAAAGTAGGGCTTGGTGAATAGCGCCGTGGTTTTCCGTCGTCTTATATTCGTCAAGGTGCTGCTCGCTTTGAATTGATGTGCCACAAAAATAAGGTAAAATTCGGTCTTTAGGTATTTGTCTCAGATATTTCTTAATTTTGGCAGGATTTGTGGTGTATAAGCCCCGGAGCCATTAACAATACTTATGCCAAAGTTCAGGAATATGCGCGTTTTTAGTACCGGACTGTTGTTGTTGTTTTATGTGCTGACGCCTGTGGTGGCGCAGGAAAAAAGTGAGGCGCGGTTCCGCACGGTGGTGCTGGATGCCGGACACGGTGGTCGCGACCCCGGAGCGATAGGTGCAGAAAACAAGGAAAAGGACATTGTTTTGGCGGTGGCCTTAAAAGTGGGGGAGTATCTGAAGCGCGAACTGCCGGAGCTGAATGTGGTGTACACCCGTACCAGTGATGTTTTTGTGCCGCTGGACGAAAGGGCTGAAATTGCCAATCGGGCCAAGGCCGACCTTTTTGTGTCCATTCACGCCAATGCCATCAGTAATCCGCGTATTTATGGTGCGGAGACTTTTGTGCTGGGTTTGCACCGTTCGCAGGAGAACCTCGAAGTGGCTAAAAAGGAGAACTCGGTCATTATTCTGGAGGAAGACTATACGACCAAATACGAGGGCTTTGATCCGAATTCTCCGGAGTCGTACATCATTTTTGAGTTGATGCAAAATGTGTATCTCGACCAGAGCATCTCTGCTGCTTCCATAATTCAGGATCAGTTTGAGCAGCGGGTAGGTCGGCGCAACAGGGGGGTGAAGCAGGCCGGTTTTTTGGTACTGCGTAAGACCTCCATGCCCGGGGTGCTGGTGGAGTTGGGTTTTATGAGTAACCGAAACGAGGAACGTTTTATGGCTTCGGAGGAGGGGCAGGTCTACCTGGCCTCGGCCATCTTCAGGGCCATTCGTGATTATAAGGAACGCTATGAGGCGCGCAATCACATGCAACTGGCGGAGCTGCCTCAGGCAGCACCACTTACTACAGCAGTTGCCCAGGTCAGGGAGGAGGTGCAGGACAGCAGTGAGGCTGTGGCGCCCGAAGCGACACAGCGCGGCAGGGACATCGAATTCCGCATACAAATTGCCTCGGCACGTCGCGAAATAGAAAGGGGCGAGGGGCCCTATACCCTCTTCCCCCAAATTGATGTGTACCGCGAGGGAGAATGGTACAAATACACCACGGGCCGGTCGGCCTCCTACGACGAAATCAGTGGCTTACTGGAGGAGGTGCGGCGGAAGGTGCCCGACAGTTTTATCATTGCTTTTGAAAATGGGGAGCGCGTTCCGGTGTCGTCGGTACGCTGAAGCTGGAAATAGATTATATATAATTATATAAGTATGCAAATTAGGAAAGAAGTTAAGATTGGGTTGCTGGTAATTGTGGCCCTGGGCTTTTTGTTTTGGGGCTATAATTTTTTGCGCGGGTCCAACATCTTTAATTCAGGCAACACCTTTTATGGTATTTATCCCAGTGTGGAAGGGGTGAACGAAGGGGGACCGGTATTTTACCGGGGTTATAAGGTGGGCAGTATTTACGATATTTCGCTGAGTGAGGAGGAGCCCGGTGCTTTTAAAGTGACCTTTGGGGTTCAGCGGGCGCTGCCTGTGGCTGTGGATGCGGTGGCGCAGATTTACAGTACCGACCTTCTGGGCAGTAAGGCCATTCAAATAATGCCCGGGAAGGACAGTGAAGTGCTGGTCTCGGGCAGTCGTATTCGTTCGGGGGTAGCCAGCGATTTAAAGGAGCAGGTGACCGACGAGATTATTCCGCTGAAGGAGAAGGCGGAGCTGCTTATGGCCCGCCTGGATACGGTATTGGCGGGTGTTTCGGTGCTTTTTACTGAGGAAAACAAGGCGGGACTGGAGCAGGCGGTGAAGGATTTTAATGCGAGTATGTCTCATTTGCAGCACACCACCGGTTCGATCAATCAGGCCCTGGCCGAAGGCGGAAGTATTAACCGGAGTTTAACTAACCTGGAGGGCTTTACCGAGGTGCTGCAACAGCAGGGGGCCAATGTGGGCACAAGTCTCGAAAACCTGGCTGCTTTCAGCGATGAACTGGGGCAGCTGCCTTTGGGTGATATTGGTCATAAGGCCGACAGTCTCCTGAGTGCACTGAACGAGGGAGAAGGCTCTTTGGGGCAGCTTTTGCGCGATGAAACCCTGTACCTGAATATGAACGATGCGGTGGCCAATATGGACCGCCTGATGGTGGACATTCGTCAAAATCCATCGCGTTATCTGAGCTTTTCGGCCATTAATTTTGGTCGTAAGGTTTACATCACCGATGAGCGCAGTCGCGCCGCTGAAAAGGGGATTGTTTTTCGTGTAAAACTGGCCGAATCGGCCGAGCCGCTGGCTTTACGTAATCAAGTGGTGGGAGTGGGTCTGCAGGTGGAAGAAATCCAGAGTGAGAAGGGCTACCAATATTTGGTGAGCGAAACAACTTCGTATCAACAGGCGGAGGAATTGCGCCGGAGTCTGTCGGAGGACTTTCCAGAGGCCGAAGTATACCCTTTTGAAGATGGAGAAGCCGTGTCGCTCAAGCGGGCTCTGCGAAAGGTGGAATAAAGTTGAATTTAGGTTCGCAACCGGCCAAAAAATGGGGCCAAAAAAATATTTATTTTTTTTTGAATTTTGATGCAAGGACTTTGCTTACAGGGTCTTCAAGACTATGAGTGAAAGCTTTGGATAAGCATTAAGTGTTTGGGGTACAAACACTTGTTCGTTTTGGGCTTAAATTGCTGAAATACAGCGGGTTGTTTGCATCGGGACATTTGCAAGCTTCCCGCCATTTTTTTATACAGATTTTTTTCACAAATTTTGTCTTTGTCGGATCCCCGACCATCAAATACTAGATTACAAACAGCCTATCAGCAGGGGAGAAAATGAGCAGATTGCGGCAAGGCAATGCCCACCTATGCGCCACTGTCTAAAGCTTAACCAGCTGATTATAAAGAACTTAAAAAATGAAACTGGATCACGAAGAAGTCTGGCGGCACTGCCTTGATTTTATTCAAAAAGCCATTGACCCTATGGCTTATCAAACCTGGTTCGAACCCATTGTTCCCCTGAAATTGGAGCAGTTGGTTTTGACCATCCAGGTCCCCAGTTTGTATTTCTACGAAATCATCGAAGAACAGTACATCGATCATTTGCGTGCTGCCTTGCGTAAGTATGTGGGAGAGCAGGCGCGCCTGGAGTACAGTGTGGTGATGGAAAAGGGGCGCAAGCCTGCTGCCGGCGATTTTTCGGTGAATTTTCCTACAGCCAACAAAACCGACCTTCGTAACCGTGCTGTTTCGGGAACGGGTGGTCAGGACCAGAAGGGCATTAAAAATCCCTTTGTTATTCCGGGCATCAAAAAACTGAATGTTGATCCTCAGCTTAATTCGGCCTATACTTTTGAAAATTTTGTGGAGGGCGATTGCAACCGTCTGGCCCGTTCTGCCAGTCAGGCCGTTGCCAAAAACCCCGGTAAAACGGCTTTTAATCCCCTCTTTTTATACGGGGGCTCCGGTTTGGGCAAAACGCATTTGGCGCAGGCCATTGGTATTGAGGTGAAAACCAGTTTCCCTGAAAAGACGGTGCTTTATGTAAGTACCAATAAGTTTATGACGCAGTACATGGAGGCGATTCGCAGCAACACGATGAATGATTTTCTGAATTTTTATCAGATGATTGATGTGTTGATTGTGGACGATATTCAGGAACTGGCCGGAAAGGTGGGTACACAAAATACTTTCTTCCACTTGTTTAATCACTTGCAGCAGAGTGGCAAGCAGCTGATTCTGACTTCGGACAAGGCGCCTGCCGATTTGCAGGAGATGGAGGAGCGTTTGTTGTCGCGTTTTAAGTGGGGCTTGCCTGCCGATATTCAGGCGCCTGATTTTGATACCCGGATGGATATTCTGCGGCACAAAATCCGTAAGGACGGCATCAAGGTGTCTGATGAGGTGATTCACTATTTGGCGAGTCACATCAACAGCAATGTGCGTGAGTTGGAGGGGGCTTTGATTTCCTTGCTCTTTTTATCTACGGTGCAGAAGGGGGAGATTACGCTGGAAACGGCGATGAGTGTGGTGGATAAGCTGGTGCGGCGGACGGTTCGGGAGATGTCGGTGGATTACATTCAGGAGACGGTTTGTGAGTATTTTGGTCTGGAGATGGAGACGCTGCAATCTAAAACGCGGAAGCGGGAGATTGTGCAGGCGCGGCAGATTGCGATGTATTTCTCTAAGAATATGACTTCTTCGAGTCTCTCGGCGATTGGGGCGAAGATTGGGAAGAAGGATCATGCGACGGTGCTGCATGCTTGTAAAACGATTTCGAATTTGATTGAGACGGATCGGGAGTTTAAGATGCAGATCCGGGAGATTGAGGCGCAGCTGAAGTCCTAATGGTGGTCGTGGTGTAATTTTGCTGCTGACAGAAAATACCTGTTCATTTCGCTTGATGCCTGCTGTTTGCGCTGCTGCTTATTTCCGGAACCATGGCTCAAGTCGCTAAAATTCTTGAACTCGGGTGGTCGTGGTGCAATCTTGCGCCTGACAGAAAACGCCTGTTCACTGCAGTCGTTTCACTAAAAACATCGAACTCGCCTGCGGCTCAAACAGCGATGTTTTTGACGTTTCACTCCTTTGTTCACTTACGGTGTTTTCTGTAGGTCGCCATCTTGCACCACTTCCCTTCCAGAGTTATGGAGTGCTTGTTACGCTGCGTTTATTCGTTCACTTACGGAAACATTCAGAGGCTTGAACAGCTGCATCTGCGCTCTGACGAGTTGTTTTCTGTAGGTCGCCATCTTGCACCACTTCCCTTCCGGAGTTTGGCTTGATGGTACACATCTGCGCTTCGACGAGTTGTGGCGGAGGGGCGCTGCTGTGCAACACTTGCTGAGGGTTGGGAGGGGATGGGGAGAAAAGGGTGCGGAGAGGCGGGTGGTGCGCGGAAAAAAGCATATCTTTGGTACGTTGTTTGTTTATTGGACGGCAATTAAAATTTTTATTAGATGAACCTACGTTTTTTTGCTGTAGTATTATGGGCAGTATGGTTTACTGCCGTTGGTGTGTCGCAGGCCCAGGTGACACAGACCGACGGTCGTGAGGTGCAAAAGATTTTGCTGAACGGCAAGGAGTACTATTTGCACATCATTCAAAAAGGGGAGGGACTCTACCGCATCAGCCTGAATTACGGCGTGTCGGTGCAGGAGATATTGGATGCCAACGACGACATCAGTGAGAGCTTGAAGGTGGGACAGATTTTGCGCATCCCGGTAATCAGTGGTCGCAACACCACCGAAGGTGAGCTCGGCCGTTCCAGGGAGTTTTTGTACCATACGGTGGAGCGGGGACAAACCGCTTATTTTATTTCAAGGAAATACAACATTGCGCTGGACGATTTGTACCAGAGCAATCCCGGTACGGAGAACGGCTTGGTGGTAGGTGCTATTTTGCGCATTCCGGTAGCCGGAAGTGCGCCTTCTTCAGCAGCTGCTGCGGCAGGACGTCCTGCCGCAGCCTCGGGTGCAGCGTCCATCCTCCAGGAAGACGGCTACGACTACCATGTGGTGAAGCCGGGTGAAACGATTTATGGCCTGTCACGCAACTTCCAGATTACTCAGGAAGAGTTGGTGGAAGCCAATCCCGCATTGCGCTCGGGCGAGTTGCGGGTGGGGACAGAGGTGCGTATTCCACGTGCGGCAGTGGCTGCTGAGGAGGAGGTGCAGGCAAGGGATACGGTGAAACAGGGTGTTGCCCCGGGCTTCATCGAGAGCGGTAAGTATTTGTACCATACCATTGTGCCGGGACAAACTTTTTATTCGATTGGTCGCCTTTACCAGGTGGAGCTGGAGGATTTGCGTGCCGCCAATCCGGGGGTAACGCAGGACGATTTAAAGGTCGGTTATATGCTTCGGGTGCCTCGTCCCCAAATGGATGAGGAGGAAGCACTGGCCGAGGTGGATGAGGACAAGCTGTTTCGCAGTCACCGTGTTCGTCGTCGTGAAACACTTTACGGTATTTCGCGGGAATACCACATCGACATGGAGGTGCTGCGCCGGGTAAATCCGGAGGTGGATTTTCAAAATTTGAGCAACGGAACCCGCCTGCGTATTCCCACCGATGAATGGTTTGCCCGGGAAACCGCGCGTGCCATGGAGGCGCAGCGACCGGCGGTTCCTCCGGCAAGGGGAAGGGTGGATGAGCGCTTTAAGCCGGTGGCCGATTGCAGTCGCAACCGCACTCTGGGTTACAGTGAGCCCATTAAGGTGGCCCTTCTTTTACCTTTCGATGCCAACGCCGCCCAGGTGGTGGCTGCCGGGAGGGACTCGCTGCAGCAGGTACGTGAGGCACGACTGGCCGCCAACCGGGCCCGTTTGTTCAACGAGTTTTACAGCGGCGTTTTGCTGGCCCTGGATACTTTGAAGCAACGCGGCATCAGCGTGGATTTGTCGGTCTACGACATTGCGCCCGACTCTCTGGCTTTGCAGCGGGCCTTGCGGGATCCTTCGCTGAAGGAGGCGCACCTGATGATTGGCCCGGCCCTGGCGGGACAATTGCCCATGGTCTCGGCTTTTAGTCGCGAGCACCAGATTCCACTGGTATTTCCGCTTTCCAATACCAATACCGAACTGGAGTACAATCCCTGGCTCTTCCACGTGAACAGTCCCGATGCGCTGGTACTCGACCGCATTGCCAAGTCGGTGGTGCGTCAGGCTTCCGGTGGACGGCTTTTGGTGGTATTGCCCGAGGAAGAGGAGCCGCAGGCCGATGAGCTGGTGGCCCTGATTAAGGAAGAAGCCCGCACGGCCAACCTGCGTTATATGGAGTACAAGTCCTCCGCCAACGACTTGATGGAACTGCAGAGTCTGCTTACCGGCGAAGGCGACTTCTATGTGGTGGTGCCCTCGGTCAAGACCTCGGCCCTATCGCGACTTGTGCCCATTTTGTATGGGGTTCGCGAAAAGACCAAGGCACGAATCAATTTCATCGGTCTGTCCGACGTACTTTTTCAGACGGTGGATCCCGAGCAGGTGCATGCACTCAACGGCACTTTTTACCGTTCGTTTGGACTCGATTACAGTACGCCGCACACCAAGGCCTTTATCGACAAGTACCGGCGTTGGTACCATACCGAACCCCATGCCATTTCGCCCTTCTTCCAAAGTTCCGACGCCAACGCCTCCTATTCGCGTTACGGCATTTGGGGCTACGACGTAGCCCATTACTTTGTGGGGGCCATTGCTGCCTTTGGTCGCGACTTTGATTTGTGTATGGATCAACTGGAGCCCGATCAGGTGCAGTTTCGTTTTGAGTTTGAAAGGGTGTCGAACTGGGGCGGATTTTACAATGCGGGACTGTATATGTTCCGTTTCCGACCCGATTTGAGAATGGAGCGCCTGCCGGTGCTCCCATAAAAAAAGCATGCTTACATGATTTCAGTCAACCAGCTCACCGTCGATTTTGGGGGCTTTCGTTTGTTCGATGAGATATCGTTTTTGATCAA
>DUOK01000085.1 GCA_012838865.1 Bacteroidales bacterium
GATCTTCAGCAGATTGTCGCTGCTGCGACGGATCATGGTCAGATAATCCCGCTGGGCTTCGCTCACCTCATCCTGCTCCAACAACTCCACAAAACCCAGAATGCCGTTCATGGGGGTACGTACTTCGTGCGACAGATTAGATAAAAAGAGGGTTTTTAAGCGATTGCTCTGGTCCACCATGTTCTGCTGTTGAAACAGCATTTCTTCATAGTTTTTGCGCACCTGCACTTCGGCCTCATTTTGCTGCATCCGCAATATGGTAAAGATGTAGGGCCGCCACCCGTTATTAACGTAACGTGCCTTCAAAATTAAGGTCCCCTTAGCGGCCAGGACTTTTACGCGGGCTGAAAGACTGCATTCGGGGTTCACCCGGTAATCGTTGTTGACAAAGCGCTCCAAATCCTTAGGGTCGTCTACTTCCAGGGCGTCCCAAAGTGTTTCCGGATGGAGCTCACTGCTGCGCAAATCAAGCATGGCCAGGGCAGCGGCATTGATGTGCTCAATAAGGGCCGCCCTTCCATCGGCTCCGGGTTGCCAAACGATCACGCCATCGCTCACCGTCTCCAGCAGCTCCCGAAACATCAAACGGCTGCTGCGCAGGGTCGATTGGGCATCCTCCGTTTTTAAACGCTGCGCTTCCAGGCTGCGCTCCAGCTGGAGGCGCTGCTTTTTGTCGCTGACCCGGCGGGTAAGGTCCTCCACCAAAAGCAACAAAATGCCCTCGTCCGACCCGCTTTCCATCGGAAAAATTTTAATGCGGTAGTACTTGCCGTCGAGTTGCAGCTTGTGACTTAGGGGACTGCGCTTGTCTCGCGCCCGGGCAAGACTGGCTACCAACTCCTCTTTCAGGGGACCTTCGCCGGTCCACTCCAACAGCGACGTCCCACTCAAGCGTGCCATAGACTTGCCTCCCCAGAGTCCCCCCTGTCCAAATCCTTGTATCAACTGGTTTTCAGCATCCACCAACAAAACCCGGAGTCCCCCAAACTTAACCAGTGCAAATTGCAACAAACGATTGCGCTTACGCAACAAGCGAATAAGCAAATCCTGCTTATTCATCTGTCGGTATATCAACACAAAGAGCAGCAGGGCGGTTATGGCGACGTATGTAAACCCTTTCAGTGTCTGGAACCAAAGCATCCCGTCAGGGGTTTGGGCCCACCCGGGTTGAATACGGTCCGACAGCCAGATCCATGCCACCCCAAGAAGCAAATACACCAAAGCAATGCGCAGTGCCGGTCCCCAAATTCTCTTCATACCACACTTAATTTGTGTCTAAAATACTAAAACTTTAGTAAACCACGCCACAACCTTTTTAACAATTACTGCGTATTACCGCCTAAGCCGAACCAATAAGTGGAGAATTATGATGGAAGAGCAAGTGGCCCGGTCTTTATTGTCGGCCATTGACCAGCCCCTGGTGCTGATCGACAAGCAGCAACGCATTATTTTTGCCAACAGCAACCTGCGCCGACTCTTGCAGTTGGAGGAAGAAGAGGATCTGCCGGACTTTATGGGACAGCTGTTGGGCTGCGTGGAAGCCCCTGAAGCGGGGACTTGTGGCCAGAGCGCACGCTGCGCCAAATGCAAAATGTGGCAAATCACCCAAAAAGCTTTTGATGACGATGCCCCTGGGGAAGAACAGGACGGTCTTTTTTTGCTGCGCAAGGGCCGGCAACCCGGCCCTTGGCGGCTGCGCTTTTCCGTCCATCCCATAGCCCTGGAAAAACCAGCCCTCCTGCTCACCTTCCACTCCCTTAGTCCCGCCGCTTCGCAGGAGGCAGTCAACGAGAATACGGGAGAAACCACG
Organism: Bacteroidales bacterium; assembly: GCA_012838865.1. Lineage (GTDB taxonomy): Bacteria > Bacteroidota > Bacteroidia > Bacteroidales > Marinilabiliaceae > Geofilum. Next base: position 1,811 of record DUOK01000085.1, read on the forward strand.
ACGTATTTTGCAGAGGCCCACCCCCAACTGCCCGATACACAGGCGAGCCTGCATGCCTATTTCAGACACAACAAGGACGGCATTATGGTACTCAATGCCCTGGGCGAACTGGTGGTCTGGAACAACCAGCTGGTTCAACTGATGGAGTGCACGCCGGAGGAGGCACGAGCGCAGTTCCTGAACAAACTGCTGACCCTGCGAAATCCCGAAAAGGATGGCTTGCTGCTCGATTGGCCCATGATCAAGCAAATGCGTCACGAACACCATCAACTGGAGGGCTTGCTCACCACCTGCAAACAACGTGACTTGATGGTGCAGCTGACCATTACCCCCATCTATACGGAGCAAGGTGCTTTGGAGGGTTCCATTCTTATTATTGAGGATCTGAGTCGCGAAAAATCCTACAAGGAGCAGATGGAGCTTCACCGTTTCTCCCTGGAATTTTCTCCTTCAGAATTCTACTACCTGAACAAGCAGGGAAAGATACTATATGCCAACCGACAGGCCAGGGGAAATTTCGACGACAAGCCCGAAGGAAAAAACATTTCTGAAATCAACCAGGCCATTGATTTAAGCTGGTGGAAACAAATCATGCGGGCCCTGCAGGAAGAGGACTATTTGGAGTTTGAAGCCTTCCACCACAAAGGAGATGGGAGTCTGCACCCGGTGCGCGTGCATGTATTTATGCCCGACCGCAGCAATTCAGGGCTCTATTGCTACTATTGCAACGACATCAGCGGCCAAAAGCAAGTGGAAGCAAACCTGCTTAAAGAATCGCGCTACAATCAGAGTCTGGCCGAAATCAGCAAGGAACTGACGGTGCACAACCAACTGACCTCCGTAAAACTGCTGGTAAGGCAGTATGCGCTCGAAATTACCGAAAGTGATTTTGCCTTTCTGGCCTACCGCAATCCGCTGACGCAGGAGCTTCGTTCCACGGTCTATTCCGACCCTCCGGCCGATTACAACAACGCCATTATGCTGCTCGAAAGCTATTTTTGCTTTCATGCCCCGGACAAAAAGAAGGATACGGAGGGTTTGCGCAGCTTTTCGGACCGTATCATTAACAAAGAGGACGACCTGCTCATCAACGAACAGTCTATTCGCAAATTGCTGCCCTTCGAGCGCTTCTGCATTACCGGGATATACTTTAATCAGCAATTTAAAGGCATCATCGTAGTAGCGGGCAAAGGCAGCGATTACGAGGAGGACGATCTGGAGCACCTGCAAAACCTGAGCAATATGTTTGCCCTGGCCATCAACCGCATACAGGAAGAGGACCGACTGCTGGAGACCATCAACCAGCTGGAGCTGGCGATGCAGGTGGCCAACATTTTTACCTTTGACGCGCGTCCCCTGCTCAACGAATTCACTACGACCTCACAATACACGGAAGGCGAAAGCGGAAAGACAGCCCGCAACCGGCACTTACTCAACAACTTTATCGACAAGGTTCACCCCGAAGACCTGCCTGCGGTCATGGCGGCTGTTGAGGAGCACCGAAACAGCAATTCCCCTTCTTTTAAGGTGGTAACACGCATGCGCATGAAAGGCAAACAATACCGCTGGTACAAAAGCAGCGGACGCATCATGCGACTGACCGATTCCGGAGAAATTGAGCGGGTGGTGGGACTGTCGATCGACATTACGGAAGAAAAGGAACTGAATCAGCAACTGATCGCCTCGCGCGAGGAAGCCATTGCGGCCAACAAGGCCAAAAGTGCCTTTCTGGCACGCATCAGTCACGAGTTCCGAACTCCCTTAAATGCCATCATTGGCTTTACCGACGTACTCAACAATACGGTCAGCGACCCGGTACAAAAGGAATATCTCTTAAGCATTAAAAAGAGCGGTCAAAATCTGCTGCGCCTGATTACCGACATCCTGGATTACTCCAAAATTGAGGCCGGTAAAATAGAGTTGCAGCTGCGTCCGGTCAATCTGGTGCACCTGATCTGTGAGACCGAGACCATGTTCATACCCAATGTAAAGGAAAAGGGTTTGGTATTTAATGTGGTGGTGGACGAACCCATGCCCAGGCTCTTGCTGCTCGACGACTTGCAGGTGCGGCAGATACTGATCAACCTGCTGGGCAATGCCATTAAGTTTACAGAGCGCGGCTCGGTCGATTTGTATGTGCGGGCCGAAGAAGGGGTCAACAATATGGTGGACTTGACTTTTCGGATTACAGATACGGGGATAGGGATCAAGGCAGAATCTTTGAAAAAGATATTTGAGGACTTTACGCAGCAGGACGACCAGGACAACCGGCGTTTTGGTGGTACGGGTTTGGGTCTGGGTATTGTGCGCAGCATTGTGCAATTAATGGGCGGCAGCATCGACGTAGAAAGCAGTCCCGGTGCCGGCAGTGCCTTCACCGTTACCCTGAAAAACTGCAAGATTGTAGCGGGAGCAGAAGGTCAGCAGGCGGACCAGCTGCCCAAAGTGTTGGAACAAAAGGGGGGCGACCTTGTTGAAATAGCGGAAGCTTGTCGCGAGGCGGTGCACGAGGCACTGAAAAATGTGTGGCCGGCTTTTCGGCAACGCATGTCCTTCAAACAAATTCCCGACTTGGCAGGGATTTTGCGAGAAGCAGGCAAGAGGCATGACGACCGGCTGCTTCAAGCCTATGCAGAGCGCCTGCAAAAATCGGCCGATACTTTTGATGTAGAGGCACTGAACAGGGCTGTAGCCGAACTGGAAGAATACGCAAAACTAAAGGACTTATAAGGCAGTCTTTAACAAATTGTCCGATATTTGCGTACACGCACTTAGCAATAGACCAAAAATATGAGTAAAGGACGCATACTTATCATTGACGA
>DUOK01000086.1 GCA_012838865.1 Bacteroidales bacterium
GTTTTAAGGAGTCGATGAGCCGGTGGTTGTCCCTTTGATGGAGGCCAATGGAAGGCTCGTCGAGGATGTACAGCACATTCACCAACTGAGAGCCTATTTGGGTGGCCAGACGGATGCGCTGGCTCTCTCCACCTGAGAGCGTCATCGCGCCGCGGTCGAGGGCCAGGTAATCGAGACCCACATCTACCATAAAGCCCAGGCGAGAACGTATTTCCTTCAGAATTTCGGTGGCAATGATGTTTTGACGTTCGCTCAGGCGCTCTTCCAGGCCCTCAAACCATTGTTTTAATTCACTCAAATCCATGGCCGAGAGTTCGGCAATGTTTTTACCGGCAATTTTAAAGTGCAGCGCTTCTTTATTCAAACGCTGACCCCCACATTCGGGGCAGGACTTTCCGGTGATGTATTGGCCGGCCCAGCGCTTGGCCTTGGCCCCTGTATCGTTTTGCTGTTGGTCGAGGATGTATTTGATGACCCCGCTAAAACTCAGGAAGTAGTTGGAGTTACTGCCCAGGGGCGTGTTCTTGAGGGTGAGTGGTTCGCTGGTGCCATGGAGAATGGCCTCCAGGGCCTCCTCCGGAAGATTTTCGATGCTGGTTTTTAAGGTAAAGCCGTAGCGTTCGGCCAGCGCCTCCAGTTGCCAAAATATGAGGGTGTTACGGTATTTACCCAGGGGGGCAATGCCTCCCCGGTAGATGCTCAGTTTCCGGTCGGGGATGATTTTGTCCATGTCGGCCACTTCCACCGTCCCCAGTCCCTTACATTTGGGACAGGCGCCCTGGGGCGAGTTGAAGGAGAAGGAGTGGGGGGCCGGTTCGTTGTACGAAATGCCGGTTTGGGGACACATCAACAGGCGACTGAAGAAGCGGGGCTCTTCCTGGTCCTTCTCGAGCAGCATAATGGTGTTGTGTCCCTGCTTCATGGCAACTTTTATCGATTCCTCCAGGCGTTTCCGGTCCTTGCTTTCCACCCGAAGCTTATCAACCACCACCTCTATAAAGTGATTTTTGTAGCGGTCCACTTTCATGTTGTGGCGGATTTCCTGTACCTGTCCGTCTACCCGCACATGAATGAAGCCCTTGCGCCGGATTTGCTCAAACAGCTCCTTGTAATGCCCTTTTCGTCCCTTAATCATGGGGGCCAGTACGTACACGTTTTTTCCCTCAAACTGCTCCAGTATCAGATCGATGATTTGACTGTCGGTGTACTTGACCATTTTTTCGCCCGATAGGTAGGAGAAGGCTTCCCCGGCGCGGGCGTAGAGGAGGCGCAAAAAGTCGTAGATTTCGGTGATGGTGCCTACGGTGGAGCGGGGGTTTTTGCCGGTGGTTTTTTGCTCGATGGAGATGACGGGACTCAGACCGGTAATTTTGTCGACATCGGGGCGCTCCATGCCACCCAAAAACTGTCGGGCGTAGGCTGAGAAGGTCTCGATGTAGCGCCGTTGTCCCTCGGCATAGATGGTGTCGAAGGCCAGGGACGATTTGCCGCTGCCGCTCAGGCCTGTAATCACTACGAGGCGGTGTCGCGGTATGCTTAAATCTATGTTTTTCAGGTTGTGTACCCGGGCGCCCAATATATCTATTTGTCCGGCTTCTTCTGCCGGATTGTTGTTGGTCCACTCAGCTCCTTCTTGCATATTTTTCTTCCATCAAAAGTAACTCGCAAAGATAAGAAAAGAA
>DUOK01000087.1 GCA_012838865.1 Bacteroidales bacterium
CAATTTTCATTCATTTTTTTGAACATTCATTTACGTTAGCTTTAGTAGTCAATGTCTCTGGAATAGGGTGAATTACGCACAACGCATGTATAAACGCTATAGCGTTTAGGAGTATTATATGATCGTAAAAAAATGGGCGTAAGTGCCTGATGTAACGAGCATATAGACAATTTGGATATATTTGGTTAGTAGAAAATGTAGGCTTTTGGCACGACTTCGTCTTCCTCAGTCACATGGTGGCAGGGTCAGGGGGGCGTGAATCTTGAAAATTCAGAACACAATATTTGCATTATTTTTAACATTTACAATATTTAATTAAAAAATGTCATTGACCCACAACCAGCTGGCTTTAAACTCAATAAAACAAAACATGCTGTAAAACACCCGGACAATCGATGTCTGCGAAGAAAAAGACTGGTAGTATTAGCAGATGCTGTGCACGCTCAGATGCTTTTGAACCATTTCTGTGCAGATGGTCGGCGGTGTGGACAGCCTGGCCAACAGCAGGGCTTACGTTTGCCTTCCTTTAGTTCTTCGGTCTAAAACAATCAATCGAATTTTAGCTTGCTGTATACCTCCAGATCGGTAAAGGTGCCGTCAGGCATCAGCTCTCCTGCCCTCTCAATGCCTTCGAATTTAAAGCCCAAGCGCTGAGGAATGCGCTTGCTGGGGACATTACCTACTGCACATTTAATCTGAATCCGGTTTATGCCCATTTGATCAAAGGCATAAGCACATAAGCGCTCCACCGACCGGCTTACAATGCCTTGTTTTTGATGATCTTTGGACAGCCAGTAGCCAATTTCGGTCTTTTGATTCAGTTTGTCTGTATCCTTATAACCAATTAAACCAATAAACTCCCTTCCTTTTCTAATGGCAAAAACCAATTCAAAGTGATCGGCAGGTGCGTTTACAACCGAAGCTACAAAGGCTTCAGAATCGGACAATTCACGCGTAAAGGCCACAAAGGGCAGCCACTTTCCCAGGTAGTCTCGCTGACTGTCGATTGTTTCAAATATGGCCTTCGCATCCGCCCTTTCGAGTTGCGTCAGCTCAATATCGGCATCCACTTTAATAATTACTTGTTGCATTTATTTCTGGTTGTGTTCTACCCATATCAGGTCGGAAGTGTCGTAACCAATTTCCTCGGCGAGCTGCAAATACTGATCTTTGATTTCGTCAGGTACCGTGGTTTCCCGAGACAGGATCCACAGCAAGTCAAGGTCTTTTCCGGCAACCAGGGCATAGCGGTAATCGACATCGAGGGCTATTACGTTGTAGCCTCTGTTTACAACCTTTATGCTGCCGTCCTCATTCAAGCTGTACTCGGCGGTGGTATTGTTCAGGTTCCGCTCAAATTTAAAGTCTTTTCGGGCGATTTCATACCAAAGGCCCAGGTACCTATCTTTTTCGAAGGGGCTTACAGCTGTGGCTCCCTTGGGAATGGAGGCACATGAAAATAATCCTGTTATAAGGAGGCCGGCTGCAACAAGATTCACTGATTGCGCAAATTTCATTATCGGGGTTCGATTGGCGTTTACTTCCTGTAGTACTGCATGGCTTCGGGTAAGGCACGCTGCAGGTCCTGTATGCGCTTTTGGTGGGTGGGGTGGGTACTCAAAAAAGGAATACTGCCTCCTCCTCCACTCATCTCGGCCATACGACTCCAAAAGGCAACAGCGGTAGAAGGATCGTAACCGGCCATGGCCATAAAAATGAGCCCCAAACGATCGGCTTCTGTCTCATGGGTGCGTGAGTAGGGCAAAATCACTCCCACCTGGGTGGCTACCCCAAAGGCGGTTTGCGCCATAGCCTGCGTTTGCTCGGGTTTTTCTGACAGCAAAACACTCAAGGTGGTACCGGCCAGTTCGGTGGCTACCTGCTGACTCATACGCTCGCTGCCGTGTTTGGCCACGGCGTGGGCTATTTCGTGGCCCATCACAACGGCCACGCCATTGGCATCCTGGGCAATGGGCATAATGCCTTCGTAAAACACCACTTTGCCACCGGGCATACACCAGGCGTTGGGGGTATCGTCGGCAACGAGGTTAAACTCCCACTGAAAGTGAGCAATGGCATCGGACAAACCCTTTTCAGCAAAGTAACGCTCAACGGCGGCGGCAATGTTTTGCCCCACCTCTTTAACCATGGCAGTTTGGGCTTTGTTGGTCGACAAGGGATTTTCCTGCAAAAACTGACTGTACTGGCTAAAGGCCATTGCGGTGACTTCAGAATCGGAGACGAGACTGATTTGACGGCGCCCGGTAATGGGCACAACGGAGCAGGCGGTGATAATAAGGGCTGTAACAAGCAGTAAAACACCTGCAATTTTGTAAGGCATCGTGAGCTTTTTCATTGGGTGCTGTATTAGAGTTGGTTTCTGACTTTAAATCAAGGTATGAAAATAAGAAAATTTAGTTTCAAAAAGCTAATTTCACCGCGCATATTTTAATTGGCGGCATGGAGCAGTACCGGAAGGATTTGATTCACTTGCACATTATTGTGTTCATCTATGGTTTTACAGCCATCTTGGGACGTTTGATTGGACTCCATGCAAGCGATTTGGTGTGGTACCGGGTGCTTATCGCCTTTGTTTCGCTGGGTGCACTTATGATTTACCGCAAGGTATCGTGGCAACTGCCGCGCATTTCCATTATAAAGCTGATTGGGGTGGGCTTTATTGTAGCGCTGCACTGGGTAAGCTTTTTTCATGCCATAAAAATTGCCAACATCTCGGTTGCACTGGGTTGCCTGGCAACAACCACCTTATTTACCAGCTTTTTGGAACCTTTGGTACTGCGGCGACGCATTTCTAAACTTGAGATTTTTGTGGGGGTACTTATTATTATTGGTTTGTACACCATCTTTCAATTTGAGGCCCACTATTTGGCAGGCATTGTAACGGGACTGGTATCGGCCTTTCTGGCGGCATTGTTTACGGTGCTCAATAAATATTTCATTCGCGACCACCATCCACTGGCTATCAGCTTTTATGAGATGGGGGGTGGACTGCTCATCATGAGTTTATATGTACTTTTGAAGCATGCTGAAGGGGCCCCCTTCCCGCTTCCACAGGGAATGGACTATGTTTATTTGTTGGTATTGGGGACGATATGTACCGCCTATGCCTACATGGCCAGCGTTAAGGTTATGCAGTCGCTCTCGGCCTATACGGTAGTACTCACGGTTAACCTGGAACCGGTGTACGGCATCTTAATGGCCTTTATCCTCTTTGGCGAGTCGGAACAAATGTCGGGCGGCTTTTATTCGGGAACTCTAATGATATTGGGTGCGGTGCTGCTCTTTCCGGTACTGCGGCGACGTAAGATTTTGCGCTAAATTGCCTATTTTTACCCGAATAATTCAAACAACAGGCACTATGCAGCGATTAACAAGGATTCTGGGGCTCGCACAAATATATCAATTGTACCAATGGATGGTGGGTGCGCACAAGTATTCGCGTCTTTTTGCTGAGCGCTACATTCAGTACCAAGTCGGCCAAAAGATATTGGACATCGGCTGCGGTCCGGCCGACATCCTTAAGTACCTCCCTAAAGACGTGGATTATACAGGTATTGATTTGAGTGAAGATTACATTATAAATGCGCGCAAAGCACATCCCCACCAACGCTTTATATGCGCCAATGTGGCCGAAACGCTTCCCTTGGATAAGGAGCTTTTCGACACCGTGTTTTTTATTGGGGTTCAGCACCACCTGACCGATGTCGAGATGGAGGCAACGTTGCGCTTTGCCTGGTCGAAGGTGAAATCAGGCGGCCGCCTGTTGTCGCTTGAGCCGGTACGTCTGCCGGGTCAGGGGCGTCTGGAAAGGTGGTTTATGGACAACGATCGAGGAAAATTCATTCGTACGGCCGAACATTACCGACATGTTTCTGAAAAAGTGCAGAAGGGAGGCAGTCAAACCATCCTGAAAAACACCATGAACATTCCCTTTACCATTATCATCAGCGAGTCGATTAAAGCTTAGGCGTCTCTTCTTCAATCAGGAAACGCGGCCTTTGCTTAACTTCCAAAAAGATTTTGCCTACATACTCGCCAATCAGTCCCAGACAAATCATATTGATGCCCGAGAAAAGGGTTATGATGAGTAACATCGAAGTCC
>DUOK01000088.1 GCA_012838865.1 Bacteroidales bacterium
GCGTAAAAATTCTTGCTGTTTGAGCCGAAGGCGAGTTCAAGAATTTTAGCGTCTTGAGCCATGGTTCCGGAAATAAGCAGTAGCGCCAACAACAGGCATCAAGCGAAATGAACAAGGATGCGTAACGCTACAAACACTGCTCCACTCTGGAAGGGAAGTGGTGCAAGATAGCGGCCTTCAGCAAACAACTCGTCCAAGCGCAGATGTGTACCATCAAGCCTCAGATTATTTCCGAAAAAGAGCATTTGTGGAGTGAACGTAAAAATCCGGGCTGTTTGAGCCGAAGGCGAGTTCCCGGATTTTAGTGAACGAAGCAAAGGCTACGGAAATAAGCGAAAGCGCAGATGGTACACATCAAGCGTAGTGAATAGAAATTTTATGTCAGACGCAAGATTGCACCACGACCACCCGGAACAAAACCCGCCCCTCCCTTGTTTTACTCCCACAACTAAAACACCCGCTATGAACCTACAATCAGCAAATAAAAAATGGCTCGCAGTCGCCATCTTCATGCTCCTTTTGGCCCCCCTCGCCACCATGGCACAAAGCAACTTCTACGATTTTAAAGTAAAAACCCTGCAGGGCCAGGACTTCGACTTTGAGCAACTGCGCGGCAAAAAAGTAATGATCGTCAATACCGCCAGCAAATGCGGACTCACCGGCCAGTACGAACAATTACAGGAGCTCTGGGAGACCTACGGCGGCGACGACTTCGTAATCATCGGCTTCCCCGCCAACAACTTCATGAATCAGGAACCCGGTACCGCCGACGAAATCGCCGAATTCTGCCAACTCAACTACGGCGTCAGCTTTCCCATGATGGATAAAATATCGGTGAAGGGCAAGGACCAGCACCCCCTTTACGAGTGGCTCACCACCAAGGAACTCAATGGCGTGGAGGACAGCAAGGTGCAGTGGAACTTTCAGAAGTACCTCATCAGCGCCGAAGGGCAGCTCGTGAAGGTTATTGCGCCACGTACCCTGCCCAACGCGCCCGAAGTCATCGACTTCCTTACCGAATAACGGCCCCGCCCGCTGAGCCGCTCAAGCACAAAACAGAAGGCGCCCACCTCATCAGTCTACATTCCGCTGTTTAAGGGAGGTACGACTTGCTGCTAAAAATCAGTTGTCAAATAATTGATATGGAAACACCAAAAAAGTAAACAGCTCCGACGGCACTTTTTTCTACATTTGTTCAGCTGCTCCCTAACAAACAGCTGCAAAAACTTTTGTCATGAAAAAAAATCTACCTGCCGGCACCTTCTTCATACAAATCCTGATGCTGACTCTTTTTCTGAGTCCGACTTTAAGCATCTTGCATGCGGCCGACCCTTCAGCCTCAACGGCCGATCACCTGAGCGCACAGGCGGTGAGCGACCGCAATCTGTTTTTTTCGGTGACGGAGCCGGGACAATCTATGCCGATTATTTGGGGACTCGATTTGGCTTGGTTGAGTGAGGGCAATATTCGTCGGGGACTGGCTTTTATGGGGCCCGAGCGGGTGGACTTGGTGCGCTCGTCGTTTACGCCGACTTCGCCCTTGGTAAATGGGCAATTGCAGTCCGCCGAAATGGCGACCCTTAACGAGCGCCTGCGCATCATACGCATGCTGCCGGCCCACACCCAGGTGGTACTGAACTGCGACCACCCCACGGTGGATCCCTGGTTCGATAAAAATCCCGCCGGTTGGGCCCAGCTGATCGACATAACTACCCGGCACCATCAGAACGAGGGGCGTACGGTGGTGACCGTCTCCCCCTATAACGAGCCCGATTACGGCTGGGGACAGGGTACTGTGAGCGACTTTTACAACATTGCCGGTGAGTTGCGCAACAATCCGCTGTTCGACAACATTCGCATATCGGGGGGAAACACCCTGAACACCGATGCGGCCCTGAGCTGGTACAATCAGCTGTCCGACCGCCTCGATGAGGGCAACACGCACCAGTTGGCGGGGAGTTTCGACAATTACGCACTCTTTTACCAGACCGTTAGGGCCAATGGGCACCACGGCACCAACGACGAATTGCACAATGTGATGGAAGCGATGGTGGGCGTGGAATATGGTATGCAGACAGGCATCTGGTGGGGTACCGCGGAATATGCGCGGGGCGAATTTGTGAAGGCCAGCGACGGAGAGCGCCTGGCCTATGCCGAGCATAGGCCCAACTGGACCGCAGCTTCGGTGTACCGTGCCCCCGACGGTAAGGTGCAGGCCTTTGCCGGCACCTCTGAGCGCCAGGCCGTCACCACCACCTACAACTTTGTGTCCAAAGATCGGGAAGTCTTTTTCGACGGACACGGGCCCCAACGGGTCTTCGCCCTCACCCTGCCGGGTGGCACGGGCTACCAAACGGGACAGACCAACGCCGAGCGGGTGGTCAACATCAGCTGGGGCGACGACATTCAGCCGCTGGTAAACGGTACTTACTTACTCATTAACCGCCACAGCGGAAAAGCGCTGCAGGTCACCGCAGGCTCCTCTACGCCAGGCTCCTTACTGCGCCAGTACAGCCCTTCGACCGCTGCATCCCAAACCTGGGAGGTGAAGCCTGTTGATCCGCGCATTGGCGAAGACTTCAGCTATTTCACCATCAAAAATGCGGCAAGTGGACTGGTACCCGATGTGCTCAACTGGTCGCTCGACGACAATACCGACATCATTGCCTGGGACGATACCAAAGGAAAAAACCAGCAGTGGTACCTCGAATATGCCGAAGACGGTTGGTTTTACATCCGCAGCAGGCACAGCGCCTACTGCTTGCAACCCGCCGGCGGAAGCAGTTCCAACGGCATCAAAATCACCCAAGGCATCCCCAACGGCGCCCACCACCAGCAATGGCGCTTTATTCCGGCCGGCACAACCGTCGAATTCGATGCGCCCTCGGCTCCTGAAAACCTGAGCGCTCAGGGTCGTGAACTCAGCATACAGCTGCAATGGTCGCCCCTCGAAGAAAGCGACCTCAGCTACACCATTTTCCGCTCCACCACTCCGGGTGGCCCCTACCAAACCATTGGTCGCGATGTTACGGCCACCTCTTTTACCGATCATACCATTGAGTCCGGAAAGACCTACTACTATGCGGTTAAAGCCGTGGACGGCGCCCTCAACCGCTCAGACTACTCCAATGAGGCTTCGGCCCAGGCCAGTGGCGAAGATGCCATGGTGGCACGCCTGACCTTCGATGGCGACACCCGCGACCAGTCGCCCAACCTATACCATGGCGCCGGCTACGGCGGCATTACTTATGTGGTGGGACAGACCGATGCCCAGGCCTTGCGCCTGAACGGAAGCACAGGCTTCGTTCAGCTTCCGCCCACCATCGTACACCACGACAAACTTACGGTAGCCACCTGGATTCGACTCAATCGCAACGCCATGTGGCAACGCATTTTCGACTTTGGCAACGGCACCGACCAGTACCTCTTCCTCACCACCCAGTCGAACAACAACAAACTCCGCTTTGCCATAAAAAATGGCGGTGCAGAAGAAACCCTTGAAGCACCCGCCCTAACCGTGGGTCAATGGACGCACTTAGCGGTAACACTCAACGGCGGTACGGTGCAAATCCTCATAAATGGCGAAGTAGTGGCCGAAAGCGACCAATTCAGCATTACACCCAAGGACATTAAACCCCTGCTCAACTACATTGGTCGCAGTCAATTCCCCGACCCCATGCTGGCTGCTTCCTTGGCCGATTTTCGCCTGTACAACTACCCACTGGCGCCTGAAGAAGTACAAAGCATTTCTGCCGACCTGCCCACCCACCTGGAACCCAAGGCAGGTCTCCACAATCCGCAGCTTTCCGTTTGGCCCAATCCGGCCAGCGACCTGCTTTACCTGAGTTGGAACGGCGCCGCTGACACCCCCCTGCAAACCGTCTCCCTCTTTACCATGAGTGGGCAGACGGTGCTCTCTCACGACTTGAGTGCCCACCCCGGCCCCATCAGCATTGCTCAGGTGCCCCCAGGCATTTACCTCCTAAGAGTCAATCACGCCAAAGGCACCCTCACCCAAAAAATAACCATTCAGCGCTAAACAAAGAACGGCAGCCTACTCGTCCAGGCGCTGATGTGTACCATCAAGCCCAACTCCGGAAGGGAAGTAGTGCCAGATAGCGACCTACAGCAAACAACTCGTCCAAGCGCAGATGTGTACCATCAAGCCTCAGATTATTTCCGAAAAAGAGCATTTGTGGAGTGAACGTAAAAATCCGGGCTGTTTGAGCCGAAGGCGAGTTCAAGAATTTTAGCGTCTTGAGCCATGGTTCCGGAAATAAGCAGTAGCGCCAACAACAGGCATCAAGCGAAATGAACAAGGATGCGTAACGTAGCAAGCACTCCA
>DUOK01000089.1 GCA_012838865.1 Bacteroidales bacterium
CGCTGGATACAGTGGGTGTACGGTACCGGCGGCACCACCATACTCGATGCTACCGTGGACGGCAGCAACCGCAGCTTCCCCTTCCGCAGCCCCGTAGAAAAAACGCCCCAGCCGGTAGAAGGACCCGTTCCGCCCATGAACACGAGCATGGAGATTTTCATCCCCGACTATTATGCAGTGGGCGATTATTTTGAAGTCACCCTGCGCAACTGGAACCAGTGCAACCCCTACGACGACCCATCCATCCCGGGTCCACCCGCCGATGTAATCAACGGCGATTTCCCGCCCGTGGAGACCACCGCCATGGCCCTGATTGTGGCCCTTCCCGACGGCAGCATCACTGCCGTGGGTCCCTTTTGCGACAACATCACCGCCCAATATCTGAATGCCGCCACCCCGGGCGGCATGTGGAGCGGCAGCGGCATCATCGACGAATTTACCGGACTGTTTCACCCCGGAACCGCCGGTCCCGGCACCCACCTCATCAGCTATGCCGTAACCGATGCCAAGGGCTGCAGCGCCACCGGCACCACCAACATCGAAGTACTCGAAATCCCCTCTTTGAGTCTGACCGACGGCAGTCCCATCTACCTCTGCCCCGGCCTCAACAAACAACTCGAAGTCAACATCAGCGGCGGAGCCACGCCCTACAGCTACAGCTGGAGCGGCGATACCGGTCCCCTCAGCAGCACCTCAGTCACCAAGCCCATCTTCGAAACCACCACAGTAGGCAGCTACGACCTGCGCTTCAGCGTGGAAGACAACGAGGGCTGTCGCCGTAAGCTCGACATCAACATTGCGGTAGAACCCCTTGACATCACCTTCATCCCACCCACCCTCGAAGTCTGCCAGGGCAGTCCCCTCACCCTCCAGCCCATAGTGGACGGCGGCTCCCGCAACTACATCTTGCACGAATGGAGCGGCACCCACAGCGACAAGCTCTCGGCCACCGATGTGGAGCAACCCGAATTCAACACCTCGGAGACCGGGACCTTTAATCTCCGTTACCGGGTGACCGACAACATGAGCTGCAGCGACGAAGCAGAAGTCACCGTAGTGGTAAAACCCCAGCCGACAGTCAGCGCCGGAGACGATGCCTTACTATGTACAAACACCCATACCCTCACGGCCAGCACCGTCCCGCCCCTCAATGGCCTCTGGAAACAGGTCAGCGGTCCCGCCCCCGCCACCTTCAGCAGCAGCACCGCCCCCACCACCCAGGTGCAGGTCAGCGACTTGGGCAGCTACATTTTCAGCTGGTCGGTGGACCTCGATGACTGTCGGGCCAGCGACCAGGTAGAGGTCAGCTTTGGCAGTCTCCCCAACCCCGGCATTATGGCCCCCCAAGAAATATGTGGCTTGCAAGCCACCCTCGAAGCCTATCCCGATAGGACCGGGGGACAATGGCTGGTTGTTGACGGTCCCGCCCTGGCGAGTCTGGGCGACAGCAGCTCCCCACTGACCGAAGTGGAGGTGGCCGAGCCCGGGGCCTATACCTTTAGATGGACCGAAAGTGCCGGTCCCGGCTGCGAAGGCAGCGCAGAGGTGGTCCTGACCTTCCGTCCCCAGGCCCGTGCCCTGGTCGACCCCCTGCCGCCCCAAAGTTGCGCCCCCTACACCGTAAACTTCAACAACCAGTCGCAAAACGCAGCAAGCTACCGCTGGGAATTGGGCGGTGGGGCCGGCTCCACCGAAACCAACCCGGAGTTCACCTACGAAAATCTGAGCAGCGACCTGCTGAGCCACACCATAGTGCTGCACGCCGAAAACCAATACGGCTGCAACGACAGCTTCAGCTTTCCGCTGAATATAGCTCCGCGTCCCCTGGCCCGGGCAAGCGCGACCCCCATCGACGGCTGCTCCCCCCTGGAGGTCGCTTTCAGCAACAACTCCCTGGGCGCTACCACTTATCGGTGGGACTTCGACGATGGCTCTGCGGCCGTTTCTGAGGCGGCACCCACTCACACCTTCATCAATACCGCCTCCTTTGTGGCGGTCCACCAGGTACAACTCACCACCGAAAACGACTTTGGCTGCAGCGACCAGACCACCCTGCCCCTTACCGTGTATCCCGGTTATCAGGCGGGACTCAGCGCCCTTCCCCTAAGTGGCTGTTCCCCTCTGGAAGTGAGCTTTGAAGCCTTGCCCGGAGCCGCCACCTATTTGTGGGATTTTGGCGACGGCCGCATGTCGCACGAAACCACACCCACCCACACCTACCAGGCACCCGGCACCTACCAGGTACAACTCACCGCCACCGGTCCCGGTGGCACTTCCCAATCCAGCGAAGTGCAGGTTCGCGTTTACCAAAACCCCACCGCCCTGTTCGACGTGGTGCCCAAAATCATCTACCTGCCCGGTGAACGCCCCGTCTTCATCAACCGCTCCGAAAATGCCAGCGACTACCTGTGGGACATGGGCGACGGCAGCACCTACCGCGATTTTGCCCCCAATCACACCTACACCCAACCCGGCCTCTACACCATTGGACTGACCGCCATAAGCCCCGAGGGTTGTGAGGACAGCTACCAGATGTATGAAGTGCTGAAAGTGGAAGTGGGGGGCGAACTGGCCTTCCCCAATGCCTTTACTCCGGATCCCTCCGGTCCCTCCGGCGGACGCTACGAGTTTGGGGACCCACGCAACACCGTATTCTACCCCTCCACCCAAAAGGGCGTAAGCGAATACCTCTTGCAGATTTACACCCGCTGGGGCGAGTTGGTTTTTGATGGCCGCATGAACACCCGTGCAGGCGACGTCACCCTGATCAGATAAGTAACGGAAGAAAGCGCGTTGATATGAGCCGATGGAAAAAATGGAAAACGACCCTGGGTCTTTGTATGAGTCTCAGCACACTGCTGCAGGTTCAGGCACAGGACCTGCACTTTTCACAGTTTTATGCCGCCCCCCTGTACCTGAGTCCCTCGCTGGCCGGAGCCACCGACGGGGCGCGCCTGGCCATGACCTACCGCAACCAATGGCCCGGCATCAGCACCGCCTTCTCAACCATGGCCGTCAGCTTCGACAATTTTTTCCCGGCCTTTAACAGCGGACTGGGCCTGCAATTGATTCAGGACCGCGCCGGCACTGCAGCCCTCACCTTTACCCACGCCGCCCTGCAATACTCTTACAACCTGCGCATCAACGACGAGTGGCAGGTGGTCCCCGGTATCCAGTTTGCCTACGGCAGTCGCGCCCTCGACTTCAGCAAACTGATATTTGGCGACGAGCAAATTGGTTCAGGAGCCTCCGGATCGTGGGACCGCCTGCAAAACCAGAAAACCCAATTTGTAGATTTTGCCGCCTCGGCCCTGGTTTACAGTCCCTATTTTTGGGCGGGACTCACCATCGATCACCTGGCACAGCCGGAACATTCCTTTTTGGGCGAGGACCTGCGGCTCGATCGCAAGTGGGTGCTTTTTGGCGGGGCCAATATATGGACCGAGCGCCGTCGCAGAGGCGGCATGGAGCGCGCCTTCTCCACCAGCTTCCGCTACCAGAACCAGAACGAATACCAGCAACTCGATGCCGGCGTGTACTGGCTCAATCACCCCCTGGAACTCGGCATCTGGTACCGTGGACTCCCCCTCTTCTCAAAAGTAGAGCAACGCATCAACCACGACGCCCTCATTCTCTTGATGAGCTACATGTACGGCCCCTTCCGCATTGGCTACAGCTACGACCTGACCCTGAGCGGACTGGCCGCCCAAAGCGCCGGAGCCCACGAAATCTCTCTCATCTACGAATTCAACCAGCGCGCCAATCTCCGCCTGGGCGGTCGCCGACCCGCCGTGCCCTGCTCCGACGTCTCCAACCCCCTCATCCAGCAACAGGGCAAATACCAACGCAAAAGCCGGAGCTTGTTTTAAATTGCCACCATATTTGCTCGTTGTCGTCGTAAGTAAAAAGGCAACCAGCTATCGGGATTATGATTAAACGTTGAAAGGTATGCATACCGGGGGCTATGCAGAAGATCTCCTTTGATACAGACACTCACTTCAGGTGATGGAATATACTGGCCGGTAACATCTAAAACATACGGATTGTTAAATTAAGTGCGAATTGATGCTACGAATTGATACAGGTAAAACCAGCATGCTCAAACTAAAAATATACGATAAAGAAGACATGTTGAACCCGATCTACATGAAGGATATCATTAATAATACCCTCATCGAACCGGAGTTTTGAAAAACGAATTACTGAATTAAAGTACTTAGGTCAGAACATTACTTTTTTCACAAAAATATGCTAAATTTGTGAAATCACAATAACCAAAAATACAATGCAAAGTGTTGAAAAAAAGATAGAAAAGGCAATAAAATCACGACCTGAAGGTTTTATATTATTTTCTGAAGACTTTTCAGAAAAAGGTTCTTCAGCCTCCATTCGGAAAGCGCTACAATCCTTGAAAAAAAAAGGACTTATAAAGGCCGTGGCTCCGGGTATTTTCGTACGCCCCAAATCAAACCCCTACATAGGTGAAGTAATGCCTTCTGCCGAAGAGGTAGCCCAAGCCATTGCAAAAAGAGATAAAATACGGCTGGTGCCCACAGGCTCTTATGCCCTGAATGCATTGGGATTAAGCACACAAATACCATTAAAATTGGTCTTTCTAACAGATGGAGCCGCACGCACCATTAAAGTGGGAACAAGAACCATAAAGCTCAAAAAGACAACCCCCAAAAACCTAATGGCAAAGGGGAAAATTAGCGCTTTGATCATTCAGGCTTTAAGAGAAATTGGTAAGGACAAGGTAACACCGACTGAATTATCGCAAATTAATAAACTCTTAAAAAAAGAAGATCCTAAACATCTAAAACATGACATAAAGCTGGCCCCTGAGTGGATCAGGCAAATCCTTAAGCTTGCACTTGATGAGTAGTTTTTATAACATACCCAATACTGAAAAAGCAGAAATATTTCGCAACGCAGGGGAACAAAAAAATATGCCCGCATTTGCCATCGAAAAAGATTGGTGGGTAGTTCAGAGCCTTGCCATTCTATTCAGAATGGAAATTGGCGAATATATGGTTTTCAAAGGAGGAACATCACTCAGCAAGGCATGGAACTTAATCGAACGGTTTTCTGAAGATATTGATCTGGCTGTTGATCGCAGATTCTATGGATTCGAAGGTGAACTAGGTAAAAAACAACGCACTAATCTTCGAAAAAAAGCGCTGGTTTATATCACCGAAATGCTTCTTCCCGCATTGATTGTAGGATTCAAAGAAAAAGGTCTTGATGTGAACATAGAATTGGAAGAGATTGCCACAAGCGATCAGGATCCTGTGAGCATTTTCATCAACTATCCTAATGTACTGGAGACTCCTGACTATATACAAACAAAGATAAAACTGGAGTTCGGATGTCGTTCTCTCATCGAGCCATTCACGGTACGGCCAATACGTTCGTTTGTGCATGAGATATACCCGGAGGCTCCCTTTTTGGAAGAAACTGTTAATGTACCGACTGTTGATCCAGAACGGACTTTACTGGAAAAGATATTCCTTCTTCACGAAGAATTCCAAAGGCCGGCCGGTGTCATCCGGGTTGACCGGATGAGCCGACACTTATATGATATATACAAACTAATTTCATCACCGGTTGGCAGCAATGCTTTACGGAACAAAAACCTTTATATAGAAATTGTTCGCCACCGAAAATTATTCACCAAACTGGGAGGCGTCAACTACACGCTCCATAACCCTGGCACCATTAACCCCATCCCGCCAGAGCCATTACTGGATGCTTGGAAAAAAGACTATTTATCCATGCAGGAATCGATGTTCGGTGCAGCTTCTCCCAATTTTGAAGAAATTCTGGAACATATTAACACCTTTAAATTGACTCTCAACAGTTTAGATTGGCCTATTGAAGAATAAAACAAATACCAACGCAAAAGCCGGAGCTTGTTTTAATACGGGTACAAAAAAAGGGGCGCATGCCCCTTTTTGTTTCAGCCCCTGCTGCTTACTTAATTTCAATCACACGTGCGGGTTTCGGTTTCACCTCGTCACGCTTGTGCAGGGTAATCTTTAAGATACCATCCTGGTAGCTGGCATCGATTTTGGACTCATCTACCTCGTTGCGCGGAATGGCGAAGGAACGACGGAAACCGGTATAGCAGAATTCACGACGGGTGTAACCCTGCTCTTTTTCCTCCTTCTTCTCTTCCTGCTCGCAAGCGATGGTCAGAACGTTGTTGTGCACTTCCACTTTAAAATCGTCTTTTTTAAGACCGGGTGCAGCAACTTCAATTTCGTACTCGTCATTGCTCTCGCGTACATTTACTGCGGGCACAGACTTACGCCCCATGGCAGCGGGTGTGTTGAAAAAATCGCCACCGAAAAAATCGTCAAAAATGTTGGCGATGTCGGGCATCTGGTTGTTGAATCTTACAAGTGCCATAATTTAATCCTCCTATTTTTTTGGTTAAACTTTAAAATTTTCTCTTTTGCCGGAAAACCTTCTTTTGTTTTCCGATGAGAAAATAGCAAAGCCTGTACCAAGCTGATAAACAGGACATATTGACAGGTATAGATGTGTGGACATGACTTTTTGTCGCCACACCAGGTGCAGATGCGACAAAACGGCAGCCATCCAAAAGAGGACGCGGCGATTTTACCACAAACTTAAACCAGCTTTAACACAGAGCTAACACAGGATGGGGGATAAAAGGAGATCTTTGAAGCCGGGATAAGGTATGATCCTCCCGACAATTCCTGTGTGTAAAGCGCCAATCCCGACGGGGATTGGCGCTTTTAATGGGAAAGTATTTTTACTCGGAAGCCTGCTCCTTATCCTCGGCCGGTTTTTCCGGCTCGGAAGGGGACTTGGCCTCAGGAGCTGCTTTGTCCTCACCTTCGGGCGCTGCCTTGGGCGCCTCTTCCGGAACTGCTTTGGGCTTCTCTTTCACATACAGTTTCACCTGAATGGCATTGAGTCCTTTGGGGCCTTTTTCCGTTTCAAAAGTAACGGTGTCGCGCTCGTGCACCTGATCAACCATGCCGTTGAGGTGCACAAAAATGCTTTCCTGGGTGTCCAGGTCGCGAATAAAACCGTAGCCTTTGTTTTCGTTAAAATAGCTCACCACCCCTTTGCGAATCAAATCTTCGGGGTCCATGTCCTCCTTACGGGAAACACTGATTTCAATGTCTTCGAGCTTTACCTCCTCTTTTTTCTTAGTCGGATCCGGAGGCGTAGAAGTAATGTTGCCGTGCTCATCCACGTAAGCAATCATGTCGTCGAGACTCTGCTTTTCGCGGTGCTCTTTCTTTTTCTCTTTCTCTAGCTTCTTCTTCTGTTTCTTTTTTTCTCGTTCCTTTTTACCAAATGATTCTTGCGATCTTGCCATATAAAATTTATTGTTTCTTGGCACAAAGGTACGATAAAACTCTGAATGGTGAAACTTTTATCGGTGCAGGACTGTTGTTTGCATATATCCAATTGATTTAAGTAGATGAACAACGAACAAACACAACACCCTCCCTTTAACGAGTTTCTGGAACAATTGAAACAACGCATGAAACAGGTGTTTCATGTGCGGGCCAACATCGACCAAATGGCCATCAAACGGGGCATGCCGCCCTTTGTGATGCGCGAAATCATGAACCTGAAACCGCTGGCGACCGGTATTCCGGCCGAATACGGCGGAAGGGGCTGCAAAATGGACGAGAGCATTGCGCTTTTGGCAGCGGCATCTTACGAATCGCTGGCCTTGTCGCTGACTTTTGGCATCAACTCGGCGCTGTTTTTACAGCCTGTAGCCAAATACGCAGGCGAAGAAGCCAAGCAAAAAGTTTTTAGGGATTTTCTGGAAAAGCAGAACATGGGGGGACTCATGATTACGGAGCCGGATTTTGGCAGCGATGCGCTGAATATGCAAACCCGCTTTGTAAAAAAGGACGATAACTTTCACCTGAAGGGGACCAAGCATTGGGCGGGACTTACCGGCTGGGCCGAATACTGGTTGTTGACGGCACGGGAAGAGAGTCCCTCGGGCGATCTGAAGCGCGACATCGACTTCTTTATTTGCAATGTGAACCAACCGGGTCAGCAAATTGAGGTGGAAGAGGTTTATGAGAACCTGGGTCTTTACCAGATTCCCTACGGCCGCAACAAGATTGACGTCAGCATCCCTGAAAAATATCGCCTGCAACCCCACTCTACCGGAGTAAAAATGATGCTCGACCTGCTGCACCGCAGTCGCATGCAATTCCCGGGGATGGCCATGGGCTTTATTCACCGCCTGCTCGACGAGTCGCTCGACCATGCCCGCGATCGCAAAATCGGGGGACGCCCCTTGATTGGCTACGACCAGGTACAATACCGCCTGTCGCGCCTGCAAAGCTATTACACCATAACCTCTGCCATGTGTCTCAACAGCGCCGAAGTGGCGGGTATAGAGAACGACTTGAGTGGGGGTGGACTCGAAGCCAATTCGGTGAAAAGTGTGGTGACCGACCTGATGCAGGATGCCGCGCAGTCGGCCACCCAGTTGGTGGGTGCACAGGCCTACAAGCTCGACCACATTGCGGGCCGGGGCATTACCGACAGTCGGCCCTTCCAGATTTTTGAAGGCTCTAACGATATTTTATATGCCCAAATTGCTGAGGCCATAGTAAAGACGATGAAAAAGGCACGCAACACGCGCCTTTTCGATACGCTTAAGGCCGAAGTGCTGACCAAACGCAGTGCCGATCGCCTGAAAAAGTTCCTCGACTTTGATTTGAGTCTGCCCCTGTTGCAACGCAAGCTGGTACAACTGGGTGCCATTGTAGGCCGCATTGTGTCGGCCGACCTGGTATTGAAACTGGGCGACAAGGGTTACCGAAGTGATTTGATTGAGCAGGCCATTCAGGTGTTGGATGAAGACATCATAAGTATGCTGACCGGCTTTAACCAAAGTGGCCAGCCCCTGGTGGTGGACGATTACCGTCCCCAAAGCGACTGGCGCAGCTTTTTACCTTAAAAGAGCAATGCTTGTCCGCCACGGGTGGACGGACTTATAAAATTAAAGAGCTGTCCCCGACTTTGGGGACAGCTCTTTTTTCATTTCTGAATGCGAAAACCGGCTTGGGTCAAGTCCTCCCAAAAACGGGGGTAGGACTTGCTGACTACGCCCGGATCGGCTACTGAAAAGGCATAGCCTGTCTTCAAGACCGCTGGCGCAAAGGCCATGGCCATGCGATGGTCCTTGTAAGTGGCAAGC
>DUOK01000008.1 GCA_012838865.1 Bacteroidales bacterium
ATCCGATTCGTACACCACCTGTCCAAAGCGATTGTAAATCCGGAAAACCACCAGCTCGCGCAGGCCCCACCCTTGTACAAAAACCTTATCGTTAATGCCGTCCCCGTTGGGTGTAAAAGCATCGGGCACGGCCACCGAATACTTTTTCTCGACCGTTAAGACAAAGGGATAGCTCAGATTAAAACAAGCGCTGGTGTCTTGCACGGCCACTTCATAGGCCGTGGTCTCTGTAGCCTTAAACACAGGATTGGGAGTGGTGGCACCCTCTTCAATGTACAAATCTGGAGTCCATGTGTAGGAAGCTATACCTTCATCACTTACATCCAAGGCAACCGTCTCCCCAATAATAAGAGTGGTATCTCTGGGATACACCACCGGATATTGTTGAACCAAAACGGCTACACTGTCTTTGTCCACACAGCCATTGTGATCGGTTACCTCCACCTGGTAAAGGGTGTTTTCGTCCGGAGCAGCAAGCGTTTCGGCCTGGTCGGCATTAAAAACAAAATTATCGGGCGACCATCGATAAGCCTCCCCTCCTTCAGCCCAAAGCTGAGCAGTGGTACCATAACATATAAGCGTGTCGGCCGATGTGGTAATAACCGGCAGAGGAAACACTTCCACACCAACATGCCTCAGGGTGTCGCTGCAACCCAGTGGCTCGTAGTAAGCGATCAGTTCCAGGGGATATAAGCCGGCTTCGGAATAAAACATCTCCGGATCGACT
Organism: Bacteroidales bacterium; assembly: GCA_012838865.1. Taxonomy (GTDB): domain Bacteria; phylum Bacteroidota; class Bacteroidia; order Bacteroidales; family Marinilabiliaceae; genus Geofilum. The sequence goes on from DUOK01000008.1 coordinate 728, forward strand.
GCTGTACTTTGCTGCCCGGCGCCAAAATCCCACAGGTAATGCGTTGCATTCAGGCTCTGATTTTGCAAAAGGGCCGTATGGGGCACACAACCCGCCCCACTATTGTCGGCGAAAGCAAAACGGGCCCTAAGATCCCACACCTCAAGGGTATCCACTATGGCTTTGTTGCAGGTATTGTCGGCATCGCTGCGCAAATACAGCACAGGGTTAACCGTTCCCGGTGCCGAGTATAGGTGGGTCACCTCTTCGCCGGTGGCCGAGTAGCCATCGCCAAAATCCCATTGCATATCGTACACATTGCGGGCATCTGCCATAGAAAAACTGACCTCGGCATTGCGACAAACCACCTCATCCACCACCATTTCGGCATAGGGTCCGCCCACCTCAATATAGGCCGGCTTAACAATGGTATCGGCACAACCATAAGAAGTCCTGCTGATCAGCGAGACCGTATGCTTACCGGGACGATTATAGATAAAGAAAGGATGCTGCTCTTCGGACAGATTGTCGCCCTCGCCAAAGTGCCACGACCAGCTGCCGGGATAGGGCGTTTGGGAAAGGTCGCTGAACTGCACCTCCAGCGGGTAGCAATTGGCCGTCCGCACATCGGCCTCAAAGTCGGCCACAGGCGGCTCCTGCACATCAAAAAAGTCCTCCTCGAGATGTGTCATTTCACAACCATGCACGTCCTCAATATGAAGACTCAAAGCATACTGCCCGGGGGTGGAGAAAAGCACCTCGGGCCGGGCTTCGGTAAAGACCCGTCCGTCACTCAGCTCCCAACGATAAGCAACAATGTCGCTGTTGGAGGTGTCGAACAAAGCAATGGTATCGCCCACACACAGCTGGCGGTCTTCGGCATCAAAGGCGGCGCTGGGCGAAATGGCCCGAACCGCCTGGTTATTGGTCACCCGATGCACACAGCCCATCTCATCGGTCACTTCCAGACGCACATTAAAACTGCCAAATTGGGTATAGTCGTGTGTTGGATGCTGCTCTGTGGAGCTTGCTCCATCACCAAAAGACCAGTTCCACGCCACCAGGGGCGCCTCGGAAACACTGAGATCGGTAAAACCAAAAGTAACCGGCATGCAACCCGTTTGATAATTCACCTCAAAATTGGGTGCCGGCTGGTAAATAATTAGCTCTTGCGTCAAAGTATCTCTGCAGCCGTTCGCATCTTGTACCACCAGCGACACATTGTGCCTGCCCTTTTTTGTAAAGGCATAGTCCAGGGCCTCCATACTGGTCAGCACCTTGCCCTCTTCGGGCAACAGCCACACGTAGCGCACCGTTTGGTTGTTGAAAGAAAAGGGCGAATGATCGATGGATGCCGAAGGGTCGAGGGTAAGGGTGGTACCCAGACAGGGCCTGCCGGAACTCAACTCAAAGTCGGCTTTGAGCTGCCGCACATACACCTCGCGGGTCACCACATAATCACAGCCGCTCTCCGCATTAAAAGCCCTAAAAGTCACCACATAATTGCCCGATTCGGCATAGCGGTGTTGCGGATTCAGGGTATGGGTAACCAAAGACGAACCGTCGCCAAAATCCCATTGGTAAGAAGTCGCATCCAAGACCTCTGCGCTGAAAGCATAATTCAGGGGATCGGCACAATTACGCTGCACCTCCATGGTGGCATAGGGACCCAGAATATTTACTACCTTACTTTTCGTGATGGTGGAAGGGCAGCCGTTGTTGTATACCGTCAGCGAGACATCCATCTGTCCCGTTTTTTCATAATCGTGAAAGGGTACGGGCAGGGCGACTTCGGCGTCGTCGCCGAAGTCCCACACCTCGCGGGTGCGCTGGGCTGCCGGCGGCGAAGTAATTTCAAACACTACGGTTTCCGAAGCACAGCGCTCATAGGAGCCCAGGCGATTAAAATTGACGGTCAGCTGCGCTCCGGCGTTGATTTGCTCTGTTTGGGTGCGCACGCAGCCCTTTTCGGTTGTTACCCGCAGCTGCACCGGCACCTTCCCGGCTTCGGTAAGCGACACGTCCAAAGAACTGCCGCTTTGCCAGGCGCCACTGCCCACCCGCCAGGCAGTAGCCACCACCTCGTCCTTATCGCTTGCGTAAGTGGTCCGATCGCTAAAGCGGAGCGACATAGGCACACAGCCGGCCAGGGCCGGATCGCTGCCGGCCGGGGTCATCGCCACCTGAGGCAAAACCACCTCAACCAGGTTCTTTTTTACCACCGTGGAAGTACAGCCATGGGGACTGGTAACAATCAGGGTGTCCGAAAACACGGCGCGCCCATTTTGCAACTGCAATTCTTCGGGCAGGCTTACGCTTGGGTTTTCAGCGCTTGACCGCCCACCACTCCCAAAACGCCAGTCGTAGCTGGCGGCATTGTGCGAGGCATCGGTGTAGCGCAGGGTCGCGGGGAGCTGGCAGACAAACTCGTCGGACACCGAAAAATCCGCCTCTACCCTTTCTACCACCAGCGTTTGCATGGTACTGTCCTTACACACCCCATTGTCGGCAATCAACCACACCTCATAGGTACCGGGTTCCAGATAAGACTTTTGGATGGAAGCGGAGCGACTCGTGCTGCCGTCGCCAAAGCGCCACAAAAAATTATCGGCATGCGCACTGGTATTGGTAAAGCGGACACTCTGACGGGGACAAATGGTGGTGGCCGACATGGTAAAATCTGCTTTGGTCTCCACCACCGAAATCAGGTTTTCACGACGGACCGTTGAGCTGCAGCCGATATCGTCGGTCACCGTTAAGGCCACCGAATAGTTGCCCTCTCCTATATAATGGTGCAAAGGCGCATGTTCCGTGGAAGTCGTCCCGTCGCCAAAGTCCCACAGCGAAGTAAATCCGCTGCGCGCCAGAGAATTGTTGGCAAACTGCGCCTCCAGTTCTCCACTGCACGAAGTGGCCGGATCCACCCCAAGAATGGCCCGTGGTCGCAACACATGCACCAGTGCCGGCTCCGTGGCCGAAGACCGGCAACCCAGGGCATTTTCCGCCACCAGCGTCACATCGAAGTCGCCGGCCGGACCATAAGTATGTTCGGGATTTTCAAGGCTGGAGCCGTTGCCATCGCCAAAGCTCCAGGAGTAGGTCAGTTCCGAAGCTTGCGGATCACTGCTCAAATTATTGAAGTTAACCGTATAGGGACCACAACCGATCGTATCGCTGAGCAGTTCAAAAGCCACCTCCGGTAAGGTCCCAACCACAATAAAGTTTTCCTTGGTGGTACTGACGGTCTCCCCCCCATACTGCACCCTGAGGGTAACTGTATAGCTACCGGGGTTTACGTATACCGTATTGGGATTTGAGGCCGTAGAAACCGAACCATTGCCAAAATCCCACTCATAACTGTAGCCACTGCCCGCAGGCGACAAATTATTAAAGCTCACCCGTAAGGGGGCGCAGCCCGTGGTGGGAGAAGCAGAAAAGTCGGCCTGCAACTGCGCTGTGGCCCAGGCCACAACGCTCCACAACCCCAATATCATCAACAAACGCATCCGAACTAACATAGGCTCCTTTGGTTAAATACAGCTTCCTCAAATAGTTTTCAAGTCCCACCAAAAAGGACCGGATAATCGGAAAC
>DUOK01000090.1 GCA_012838865.1 Bacteroidales bacterium
CACGATGGTCTTTCGCACGGAAATATTTCTGCCATGCTTAAAGACCGACGTGGATTTCTTTGGCTGGCTACCTGGGATGGTCTCAATCGTTTTGATGGTCGAGAATTTGTAGTTTATAAGCCCGGAGATCTTCGTCCGGGAAGCTCCAATCGGATTGAACGCCTGCACGAGGATAAACTGGGGTATTTGTGGTTGTGGACCTCCGATCAACAGGTTTTTAGGTGGAGTCATAAGTTGGAGCAACTTGAGTATTTCGGACCCGGTGAGGGTCCCCTTGCCTCCTGGTTTTTTGCTTCCAATGGTTGTGTCTTTTTGCTGTCCCAGGGAGGGAATCTTTTGCAGCTTTGTACTCAGGAAACCGGACTGGCGGTGCAAGCTGTTGAATATGAGCTGGAGGAGCTCGGGTGGGACCCCTCAACGCCTCTGCCGGTGCTTGCAGAGGATGCGCGGGGACAAATTTGGCTGACGGCCCCTGATGCTGCCCGGCTTTATCAACTTGCTGGTCCGGGGGAGAAGCTCTCTTTCTTGAAGGCTTTCTCTCTCGATGGCGAGAAAGTCTTGTGTAGTTTAAAAACCCAGGAGGGTCTGGCTTTGGGTACCGAGGAAGGCAGTTTGTGGTTGTGGCGTGGGGAAGGCGAGCTGTTACAGAAAGTCTCCTTGCCCGGGCAGCCCGCTTTGGGACACTTAAGCAGCAACCATCAGGGCCAACTGTTTGCAGCAACGCGGGGGCAGGGGGTGTGGGTGGTTGATGTTGCCACCGGTCGTTTGATGCAGCATTTTCCTTTAAGGGGAAATGGCATGGTATTGAAGACTTTTCCCGATTCCGGGGGGCGGCTTTGGGTTGAAACCAATCGGGCCGGAGTTTTTAAAATCGATTTGGACAAGGGTGAGGTTAAGCACTTTTTGCAGCAGCTTGTTGTTCCTGAAGATTTACGTTCCGAAGCGCAAATGGGGATTGTGGAGGATGCGCGGGGCCGTGTATGGACCACGCTTAAAGGGGGCGGCTTTGGATGCTATTTGCCTGAAGAAGATCGCCTGGCATGGTTTTTTAACCAGCCGGGTGAGCCCGACAGTCGTTTTTCTAATTTTGTGCATTGTTTTTACATTGATGAGGCGGATGTGGTGTGGATGAGCACCTATTTTAAGGGATTGGAGAAGGTGGATTTGGCCTCGGCCCAAATTCTTCACTGGCAGCCCGGGGGCCAGGGGCGACTGAGTATAGATAATGAGGTTAGGGCGCTGATGTGCGACAGCCACGGTCATTTGTGGGTGGCCACCAAAGCGCCCCGTTTGTTTGTGCTGAATGAGGCAGGAGACGTTTTATGGGAAACGGAATCTTTGGGCGGGGTGGAAAGCGGGCGTATTTATGCCCTAATGGAGCACAGCGACGGACGGATTTTCGTGGGGACCCGGGGACAGGGTTTATTTATTCTGAGTGGCAGTTTGCAGGAGGGTTTTAAGGTAGAACATTTTCATTCGGGTGACGGCGGAAACGGACTCGGTAGTGACCATATTTACAGTCTCGCAGAAGATTCCGGTGGTGGTGTGTGGGTGGCGACTTTCGGGGGTGGACTCAACCGATATGCGCAGGGACGTATTTGGTCGGCCGAAGAGCTGGGTTATCCTGTTCATTTGGCGGACAGGATAAGACACTTGTTTGTGGATACAGACGACAGACTCTGGATGGCCAGCACCAAGGGACTGCTGGTTGGCACGCCCGACAGCACAAGGTCTTCGGCCTCCACCTTTCGTTTTTCGCATCTTCATCATCAGTCGCCCCAGGTGACCGGATTCCAGGGCAGCGATGTGTTTTGGGTAAGTCGCAGCTCCCGGGGCACCCTTTTGCTCGCGGTGCTTGGTGTTGGACTCTTGCAGTTGTGCTCCGAGGAAGGGCCGCAAGGACCTTGGGTCTTTGAAACATTGGCAGGTCCATCCGGCCCTCCAGGTGCTTCTATCCTTACTCTTTGCAACGATTCTCAGGGCGACTTGTGGCTGTCGTCGGGTAAGGGATTGTTGCGTTACCAGTCCGACAGGAACAGTTTTCAGCGCTTCGCGCTACCGGGAGCGCTTCGGGAGGCGACTTTTTCGGAAGGTGCAGTGGCTCGTTCGCCCTCAGGCGTTCTTTATTATGGCACTATGGATGGCGTTTACTATTTTCAGCCCGAGGCGCTCGAAAGTCCAGCTGCAGATGCTGCCTTGCGATTTACACGTTTTTATCTACACGGACAGGAGCTTCTGCCGGGCACTTCCCCGGCACTTCCGCAGGCCTTGCCCTTTATGGATGGCTTGCGGTTGAAGCACAGGCAAAACACCCTGGGTTTTGAATGGACTGCCTTGCATCCCCAATGGTCGCAGCGCGCCACTTTCACGGCCTTTCTCAAGGGTTACGATGAGCTGCCGCGTCAACTGGGGGAGCAAAACCGAGTGGACTATGCCCGTCTGCCACCCGGTCGCTACCTTCTGGAGATTGCTGTTGAGGAGGCCGATTTGCAGGAGAAGACGGTTTCTTTGCAGCTTCCTGTCTACATCCTGCCGCCTCCCTGGCTGCAAGCCTGGGCTTATGTGCTTTATGTCTTGCTGGGTGTGGGACTGCTTTTTTTGATCAGAAAGCGCCTCCTGCTTTGGCTGCAGCGACGCGAGCAAAAGGCCGCCGACAAGGCCCTGGCGCAGTGGCAGCACAATGCTTTTTTAATGGAAGTTCTCAAAATATTGGAAGAATTGCATACCCGGCCCGGCTTTCGGATGGCCTGGGTGTATCAGCGGCTGGGTATGGGAAGAAGCAAATTCTTTGAGGAAATGAAAAGGTTGACCGGCAAGGCGCCAAGTGATTTTTTAAAAGATTATCGCTTACGCAAGGCCCTTAGTTTGTTGGCGCATGAAGACTACAACATTTCTGAAGTGGCCTTGTTGGCCGGATTTTCAGATGCCGGTTATTTCAGTAAATGCTTTAAGGAGAAGTACGGACAAGCGCCCAGTGAATTTAAGAAAGCTCAGCTCCACAGATAATAATCGGGGGCTGTTTTTGACAACAGCCCCCGAAAGAATGCTTAAAATTTAAAAATGATCCCCAGGGAAGTATCTAAAATGTAGTCCTGGATGTTGTAACCGTCGTTGATGCCCAGGTAAAAATCGCTGTTGCCGTCGGTATTCTCAAACGAAAAGACCGGAGGCATCAGCATGGTCAGGCCCCAGCGCTCGCTCAGCGAAATGCCCACACCGGGTCGCAGCACCAGGCCCACAGAGTTGTAGCTGTCCTTATCGTCACCATTTAACTCCCCACCATAAAAACGCAGGGGCAGTTCGCCCTGGCCAAAAAAGCGGAAGGTTCCGGGCTGACTGATCCAGTAGCGGGCAAAGGGTACGATGGAGGTTACAGTGCTTGTTTCTTCAAGGGTTGGAGTTTCTTCTTTCCTGTTACTGAAGCCCAGGCTACCGCCCAGCGACCAGTTTTCATTGAGGTGGACGCCAAACTGGGGCATAAAGGTGGCGGCCGACTCGCTGGTACCATTGTCCGAGCTGGCTACACTGAGGGTTCCGCCTACCCACATCTTGGTCTGGGCAAAGGCCGCTGAAGTGGTGAAGCACACCAACAAGAGCATCAAAAAGCTTTTTTTCATGGTTTTGAGTTTAAATGAGTTTTAGTGGTTTGCTTTACTCAAAGCGTATGCAAGTTTCCATTTTTTTATGAATTATGGAAATATCCCCAACTCAAACCGTTTATCTTTGTTACTTTTGTATGACTTTTATTCAACTACATGGAACAAGACGCAGCTAAGGACAACAACAGCAAGCAATACTTGCTGGATAAGCGCTATTTGGCCATGGCCGCCATTTGGGCCCAAAACTCCTATTGTAAGCGCCGCCAGGTGGGGGCCTTGCTGGTAAAAAGCAAGATGATCATCAGCGACGGGTACAACGGAACGCCCTCCGGCTTCGAAAACGAGTGCGAAGACGCAGACAATGTGACCAAGCCCTATGTCTTGCACGCCGAAGCCAATGCCATAACCAAGGTTGCCCGCAGCAACAACAGCAGCGATGGGGCTACCCTCTACGTTACCTCGTCGCCTTGCATCGAATGTGCCAAGCTGATCATTCAGGCCGGCATCATTCGTGTGGTTTTTAGTGAGTCCTACCGGGTAGAGGACGGCATTCAGTTGCTCCGCAGAGCCGGTATTGAAGTGCTCCAGATTCCTTAGTGTTAAAAGTTTCACAGAAAAAGCAGAACCATCTATGCGTTACAACAACACCTTAAAACAAATACTACTTCCCTTCTTTTTTGCCCTGGTGCTGGCAGGCGGTTTCCTGCTGGGCAAGTCGTGGCAACCCGCCGGTCCCGGTCAACAGGGGCGGGGTATGTTCATTTATCCCCAGTCCAATAAACTCGATGCCATTCTCAATCTTATCGAGGAGGAATATGTGGATACCATCCGCAAAAATGATTTGGTGGAAGAAATGATCCCCGAGCTGCTGAAGCAGCTTGACCCGCATACCGTTTATATCCCTGCCGAAGATCTGGAGGAAGCCAATCAGGAACTGGAGGGCAATTTTGGCGGTATCGGCGTTCAATTCAGCATGCAAAACGACACGGTGTTGGTGATCAGTGTGGTTTCCGGAGGGCCTTCCGAAAAGCTGGGCATCATTCCCGGTGACCGCATCATTACCGTTAACGACAGTGTAATTGCCGGGGTGGGCCTGGGTAACGATAAGGTGGTGGGTATGCTGCGTGGCGAAATGGGCACCAGGGTCAATGTCGGCATTCAGCGCCGCGATCGGCCTGAGCTCATCGACTTTGAAATCATTCGGGGTACCATTCCCGTGTACAGCGTAGATGTGTCCTACATGGTCACCGATACGGTGGGTTACATCAAAGTAAGCCGTTTCGGACGCAATACCTATCAGGAGTTTCTAACCGCCATGGCCAAGTTAAAAGCCCATAATTGTCAGAACGTAATTGTCGATTTAAGGGGTAATTCAGGAGGCTATCTGGATGTGGCCATTGCCATGACCAATGAGTTTTTGGCCAAGGGCGACCTCATTGTGTACACCGAGGGAAAAGCCAGTCCCCGCCAGGACGTTTTTGCCAACGGCATGGGCTCTTGTCAGGACATGGGTGTAACGGTGCTGATTGATGAATTCAGTGCTTCGGCCAGTGAAATTTTTGCCGGGGCCTTGCAAGACAACGACCGGGGCCTCATTGTGGGGCGTCGTTCCTTTGGTAAGGGTTTGGTGCAGCAGCAAGTTCCGCTGCCCGACGGGTCGGCCCTGCGCCTGACAGTGGCCCGGTATTATACCCCCAGCGGAAGAGGCATTCAAAAGCCTTACAACAATGGGGTAGAAGATTATCATCGCGACATCCTGGACCGTTTTGAACATGGTGAGTTTTTTGAGCGGGACAGCATTACTTTGGACGAGTCGCTGCGCTTTACCACACGGGGTGGTCGTCTGGTCTTTGGCGGTGGAGGCGTTATGCCCGATGTTTTTGTGCCGCGCGATACCAGTGCCTTTTCTGAGTATTATTTTCAACTGCGCGACAAGGGGGTGATTTACCAGTATGCGCTTAAATACAGCGACGACAATCGCATTCAATTGCAACGTTTCGAAACGGTGGATGCCTTGCAGCAATACCTGAATACCCAGTCGCTCAATGAAGGCCTTATCGCCTTTGCCAGAGAAAAAGGTGTGGTTTACAATGCGAGAGATTACCGGCTATCGGAAAAGCTCATGGAAGTGGAGTTGAAGGCCTACATCGCCAGAAACATCTTTGATAACGATGGTTTCTATCCGGTATTTAGAGAAGTGGATGAGGTATTGAATGCTGCCCTGAACGAAATCAGGGCCGGAAGGGCCATTTTGGCCTATCGTTAAGTTAGTAGGAGGAAGGCTATGGTTTTGTTAAGAATACTGCTGATTCTCGCCCTGTTTTACTATTTGTTTCGTTTGTTGTTTCGGGTGGTATTGCCCTGGTTTTTGGCCAGGCGCTTACGTAAAATGCAGGAACAGCACGGCAGTCGTTTCGATAATTTTAGGCGGCAGCAACAAAAGCAGGAGGGAGAAGTGACCATTCATACGGCACCTAAGAAAGGCCGCAGCGGATTCGGACCAAGTGCCGATGAGGGCGAATACGTCGATTACGAGGAGATAAAGTAGCAAAGACCGGCCCAGGGGCCGGTCTTTTTATGGCGCTTAAGTTTTTTGGTTTTCAGCGTTTGTGCAAACCACACTCCTTGGTATCGGGGTTCTCCCACCACCAACGGCCGGCCCGTACATCTTCTCCGGGCTCTACGGCACGGGTGCAGGGCTGACAGCCAATGGAAGGGAAGCCTTTGTCGTGCAGTACATTATAGGGCACCTTGTGTTCGTGAATGTAGGCCCAAACCTGTTCTTCGCTCCAGCTGGCAAGGGGGTTTACTTTGACCAGACCGTTGTTTTCATCCCATTCTACCAGGGCAATGTCTTTGCGTGTAACGGCCTGTCCCGCCCGAAGACCGCAAACCCAGGCATCCAGTTTGGCAAAGGCACGCTGCAGGGGTTCTATTTTCCGCAGGTGACAGCAAAACTTCCGGTTTTCCACACTCTCGTAAAAGAGGTTGATGCCCTTTTCATTTACCATTTTTTCGACCTTCTGATGCTCGGGAAAAAACACCTCGATTTTTGTTTTGTATTTGCGCGAAGTACGGTCAATCAAGTCGTAGGTCTCCGGAAAGAGTCGTCCCGTATCCAGCGTAAAGATGCGGGCTTTGGGATTTATCTTCATCAGCATGTCGGTCAACACCTGGTCTTCGGCACCCAGACTGGACGACAGGGCTATTTTATCGCCAAATTTTTGGAGGACCTGGGCCAATACTTCCTGAGGACTCGCCCCCTGTAAAGCCTCATTCAGTGTGCTTATTTCTTCTTTGGTCATGTTTAATTAAGCTATTTATGATTTTGGTTTGATTTCACTGCAATCGCCGAAGCAAACGCCCAGGTGCCGGCCTTTCAACACCAGCGAATTATTGGGTTGAATCAGGCGTGTTTTGCCGCCGACTTCTTCGAGGGGTACCGAGGTGATTTCGCCGTTGCGCAGGGCCACCATGGTGCCGAACTGTTTCTCATGAATGAGGGCAGCTGCGTGGGCCCCAAAGCGGGTGGCCAGGATGCGGTCGGTGGCGGTGGGACTGCCGCCGCGCTGTATGTAGCCCAGGATGGTTTCCCGGGTTTCCAGGCCGGTGTTCTTACGAATTTGCTTGGCAATGTAGGCCCCGGCCGATTTTTTGCTGGTTCGTTCTATGCCTTCAGCCACCACCACAATGGAGTAGGGTTTTTTCTTGCGGCTGCGTTCCATAAGGCATTCGAAAACGCTGTCGAGGCAATAGGGGATTTCCGGCACCAGAATCACATCGCCTCCTCCGGCGATGCCCGAGTGCAGGGCAATCCAGCCTGCGTGGTGGCCCATCACTTCAATAACCATAACGCGCTTGTGCGAGTTGGCTGTGGTATGCAGGCGGTCGATGGCTTCCGTGGCAATGTGTACGGCCGTATCAAAGCCAAAAGTCAGGTCGGTGCCCCAAATGTCGTTGTCTATGGTCTTGGGTATGCCAACAATATTCAGCCCTTCCTGGGCCAGCAGATTGGCCGTTTTTTGGGTGCCGTTGCCGCCTATGCAGACCAGGGCTTCCAGGCCCAGTTCCTCATAGTGTTTTTTAATTAAGCCGGGCTTGTGTTGCGGGTCTTCCCCGTCCACCACCTTAAAGGGTTTCAGTCGTGAAGTTCCCAAAATGGTTCCTCCCAGGGTAAGTATGCCCGAAAGCAATTGCTCGTTCAGTTCTATGGTCTCTTTTTCAACCAATCCGCTGAAGCCGTTGACAATGCCTACTACATCCATATCGTACTCCACAATGGCTGTTTTGCCTACACCACGAATGGCTGCATTGATACCGGGACAATCGCCCCCGGCCGACAAAATTCCTATTCTCATTTTTTTGCTTCCCATAATGCTTGGCGGTATAATGGTTTATTTTTGAAACACCAGCAAAGGCTGGTCGGTTCGGAACAAGAGCTGGCGGGTTATGGAAGGACTGAACAGTTTGCTCAAACTCTTGCGCTTTTGGCGGGTCATGGCCAGTAAGTCGGCCGGATTTTCTGCCAGGTAACTTTCCAGACTTTCAATATAGTTTCTCCCGGTGATAATGTCAAAATTAATTTTCACATGGTGATACGTGCTGTCGCAGTAACTGCGGAGCTGATCCATCCGTCGAATATCGTTTTTATCGGCACGGGTCTTACAATACAAAACGGCATTTATTTCGGTGGGAAAGGCCGAGACAAGTCGGATGAGGTGGTGCAGGGAAAGGTAGTCTCTGTCGTTGCGTTCCAGTAAAAACAAAATGCGGGAAAGCGACTCTGGGTGTGCTGCCGCCTGGGCAGGAACCGCCAGTACCGGAACGGTGGATTTCCGAATCACATCTCCGGTAATGCTTCCGAGGGTCTCTTTAATGGTTTCGCCTTTGGTCTTGGTCCCCATCACCACCACATCGAAACGTTCCTTCGTGCTGATTTTCGGAATTAAATCTTCCGGATAGCCATATTCGAAGCGGCATTGCAAGGAGAGTTGTTGACCAGCCCTTAAGTGGGCTGAATTTTCCTCACGGAATTGCTCCAAACGCAGGCGGGCAGCCTGCTCTTGGTTTTCGAGGTTCTCGAGATGCTTGTTGTCCGATCGCTCGCCTTCCTCCTCCGCTTCACGTGGCAAATAGTCGCCAAAGCAGTGCAAGAGTGTCACCTCTGCAGGAAATTTCCCTGCCAGGGTCAGTGCGTAATGCACGGCGTGGAGCGAGTAATCCGTAAAAATAACCGGCACCAGAAATTTAATCATAGCTCAGCCTTAAATGGGGTCAACGAAGCTTAAAGGTAAGTAAAAAAGCACAAAGGCAGCATCTGCTCCCTTTGTGCTTTTTAGTAATTTATTCATCGGACAGCTCCCTTTTATATGATGAGCATGGCGTCGCCGTAGGTTCCAAAGCGGTATTTTTCTTTCACAGCTGTTTTGTAGGCTTTCATAATCAAATCGTAGCCACCAAAAGCCGCCGACATCATCAGGAGGGTGGAGTAGGGCAGGTGAAAATTGGACACCATGCAGTTGGCTACATTAAACTCGTAGGCCGGAAAGATAAATTTGTTGGTCCATCCTTCAAATGGTTTCACGTGGCCGTAAGTGCTCACCGAACTCTCGAGGGTTCGCATCACGGTTGTACCCACGGCACAAACCCGCTTCTTTTTGTCCTTGCCCTGATTGATGATGTTGGCTGCCTGCTCTGAAATCAGAATTTGCTCTGAGTCCATTTTGTGCTTGGTCAGGTCTTCCACATCCACCGAGCGGAAGTTCCCCAGGCCCACATGCAGGGTGATGTACGCAAAATGAGCACCCTTTATTTCAAGGCGCTTCAGCAATTCGCGACTGAAGTGCAGACCGGCTGTGGGCGCCGCCACAGCCCCTTCGTTCTGCGCAAAAATGGTTTGATAGCGCTCGCTGTCTTCGGGTTCCACTTCTCGTTTAATGAATTTGGGCAGCGGAGTCTCTCCCAGACTGTAAAGGGTTTTTTTGAAATCCTCGTAGGGTCCGTCGTACAGAAAACGCAGGGTGCGTCCTCTGGAGGTGGTGTTGTCAATCACTTCGGCCACCAGGGCGTCGTCCTCCCCAAAGTAGAGTTTATTGCCGATCCGAATCTTACGGGCCGGATCCACAAGAACATCCCACAAACGCTGGTCCTGGTTCAATTCGCGCAGCAGAAACACCTCAATTTCAGCACCGGTCTTTTCCTTATTACCATAAAGTCGCGCCGGAAACACCTTGGTGTCGTTAAAAATCAAGACATCGTCGTTGTCAAAATAATTGATGAGATCCTTAAATATTTTGTGTTCGATTTTTCCGGTGGCACGATTGACCACCATCAGGCGGGATTCATCGCGGTTATGTGTGGGATGAAGGGCAATGAGCTCCTCCGGCAGCTTGTACTTGAATTTTGATAACTTCATAGTAACAAAAGAGTTATAGTAATGAATGAAACAGATACAAAAATAAGCCTAATTTATACGTTTGAGACCTCAAATTGTTTGAAGCTCAGTCAATAATTTTATAAAATCGTCTACGCTCAGGGCATTTTCGTTGCGAATGGGTCCAATGGCACTGCGCTCCAGGGCCGACAAATGGGCCCCGCTGTTCACGGCCCTGCCCAGGTCATGAGCAAAAGAACGGATATAGGTCCCCTTGCTGCAAAGCAGCCGAATTCTGGCTTTGGGGGGCTCAAAGTGCAGCAACTCCAGCTCCAGAAAATGCACTTCTCTTTTCTCCAGTTCCGGCGTCTTGCCCTTGCGCGCCAGTTCGTAGGACTTTCTCCCGTCTTTCTTTATGGCCGAAAAAACAGGTGGGGCCTGTAATTGTTGGCCCAGAAAACCCGCTAGTTTTTCTTCCAGAAGAGCGCGGTCAATGTGGGCGGTGTCGTAAGTGCCGTCTGCCTCCGTTTCCAGATCGTA
>DUOK01000091.1 GCA_012838865.1 Bacteroidales bacterium
CCGGAGGGTGGGCGGGTGGCGGTTGCTCTGGAGGCCTCCGTGCCCGGTGAAATAATACTTACTGTTAAAGACAGCGGGGTGGGGGTGCCCAAAGCATTGCAGGATAAGGTATTCGAGCGCTTCTTTCAAAATCCCGATAACGAGGCAGCCATGAATCAGGGCAGCGGCATTGGTCTTTCTTTGTGCAGCGAATTTGTTAAAATGCATGGAGGGGAAATTGCCCTGGACAGTGAGGTGGGCCGGGGCAGTTGTTTCAAGGTGCGCCTGCCCTTGGCAGAGGAGCGGGTTGAAAAGGGTGGCAACGCGACGGCAGTGGCGGACAATGAGGCGATAACCAGTCCCTTGCAGGAGACGGAGGACATTCCTTCGGACCCGTCCCGTCCCCTGGTTTTGGTGGTGGAAGACAATCACGATTTACGTCGCTATTTGTGCGATAATTTGAGTGCCAGGTATCGGGTGCTGGAGGCCGAAGAGGGCGAAACGGCCTGGAAGCTGGCTGTGGAGCAGCGGCCGCAGTTGGTGGTGAGCGATATTATGATGCCGGGAACCGATGGCATTGCTCTGTGTAAGCGCTTAAAAGCCGATCAACGCACCTCCCATATTCCCGTTGTTTTGTTGACGGCCCGTTCGTCGGAGGCCCACAAACTGGAAGGCTTAGAGGCCGGCGCCGAGGATTACATCACCAAACCCTTTAATTATGAGATCCTGGAGTTGAAGCTGGAACGCCTAATAGCCCTGCGTAACGATTTTCAGCGTTCTTTTGCTCAGAAGTTCGAAATCAAACCCGGTGAAATTGGCATAACGTCTCTGGATGAAAAGTTTCTGAAGCGGGCCTTAAAAACGGTAGAGAAAAACATCGGCAACAGTGAGTTCTCGGTCGAAAAGATGGGCAAGGAGCTGGGGGTCAGTCGCGGTCACCTATACAATAAGCTGGTGGCCCTTACCGGTAAAACGCCCGTAGAGTTTATCCGAATCATGCGGCTTAAGCGGGCCGCCCAGTATTTAGAGAAAAGTCAACTGAGTGTTTCCGAGATTGCCTATGAGGTCGGCTTCAATGATCCCAAGTATTTTTCGCGCTATTTTAAGGAAGAATTCGGGATGGTTCCTTCGGAATACGCAAAGCTTAATTATTCTCCTGATAATCAGTTGGAACAGTAGGGGTGTGAGGACAAATGTCCCCCCTCAGGATTACAAAATCAACCCTGTTCAATACAATCGCACCCCGGTTTTTATTCATTTGTGCCTGTGTCGATAATTTTTGTTAAAATACTTTTGGTGGTGTTAACGGACTTTGATTTTGTTCGTGCTTTTGAATGTACAAAATAAACAGCGATATGATGAAAAGATTTCTTGCTTATGGCCTGATGGTCGCATCCATTTTTTGGACATCGTGTAAGGACGGCAGCTACCAGGCTACCGACACCGGGATGGAGGTTAAAAGTGCCAACGGAGATGTGGTTCGGCTGGATGTGGTGGCCGAAGACATTATTCAGGTGAGGACCTCGCCCAACGGCGTTTTTAGTGAACAAGCCAGTTTGATTGCTATTAAATCGGCAGATGGCAGTGTGGATTTCTCCATTGAAGAGGCCCTGGATGGAAAGGTCGTTCTTAAGACCGCTGCCGTGCAAGCCGAAGTTGACCTTAACGGTGGCGCCGTTCGGTTTTTGGATGCCGAGGGGAAAGTTGTTTTACAAGAACAGTCTGAAGGCCGAAGCTTTAAACCTGTAACTGTAGATGGGGTAGAGGGCTACGAATTGCGCCAGGTGTGGGCGTCGCCCGACGATGAGGAGGCCATTTACGGTCTGGGTCAGCATCAGGCCCACGAAATGAATTACAAGGGACGTAACGAGGAGCTCTTTCAATACAACACCAAGGTGTCGGTTCCCTTTATCGTTTCTACCGGTAACTATGGGGTGTTGTGGGACAATTACTCCCTTTCGCGTTACGGCGATCCGCGGCCCTACGGACAAATGGATCAATTTAAGCTGTACAACACAGAGGGGGAGGAAGGCAGTCTGACCGCTACCTATGTGGACGATGTGGATACGGAGCATGTCTTTACGGTACGCAACGAAAGCACCATCGACTATGAAAACCTGGAGACCATACAAAACTTTCCGGAAGGTTTCAATTTTAACCACTCCCGCATCACCTGGGAAGGGCAGATAGAGGCCGGGGAAAGCGGCTTACATCACTTTTTGATGTACTATGCCGGCTATACCAAAATCTGGATCAACGGGGAGCTGATGGCTGAGCGTTGGAGAACAGCGTGGAATCCTTCCGTGGCCAAGTTTCAGGTAGAAATGACCGCAGGTGAAAAGGTTGACCTTAAGCTGGAATGGTTTCCCGACGGGGGCGAGTCCTACATTGGTTTAAAGGCGCTTTCACCGGTTGATCCGCAGGAACAAAACCAGTTGGCCTTTTTCTCTGAAATGGGCGACGAGATCAACTATTACTTCATTAAAGGAGATAATCTGGACGAAGTCATCAGCGGTTATCGGGAACTGACCGGTAAGGCTCAGGTGATGCCCAAATGGGCCATGGGTTTTTGGCAGAGCAGAGAACGTTACAAGACCCAGGACGAACTCCTGGATGTACTGAAAGAATTTCGGCGCAGGCAGATTCCCATCGACAACATTGTGCAGGACTGGTCGTTTTGGGAGGAAGATCAGTGGGGCAGTCAGAAGTTCGATTTGCAACGCTTTCCGGACCCCAAAGGAATGATTCAGGAGGTGCACGACAACAATGCCCGCATCATGATTTCCGTTTGGCCCAAGTACTACATCAATACTGAGCACTACAAGCAGTTTGACGAGCAGGGCTGGATGTATCAGCAGGCGGTGAAGGACAGTGTGCGCGATTGGATTGCAGATGGTTACATTGGTTCTTTTTACGATGCCTATAATCCCGGCGCCCGGGCGTTGTTCTGGGACCAGATCCGCGACAATTTGTACGATTTGGGCATCGATGCCTGGTGGCTCGATGCCACCGAGCCGGACATCTTATCCAACGCCAGCATCGAATACCGCAAGGCATTGATGAATCCCACGTATTACGGTCCCGCCACCAAGTATTTCAACGCTTACGCACTGATGAATGCCAAAGGCATTTACGAGGGCCAGCGCGACTACAATCCCGACGAGCGGGTGTTTATTTTAACCCGTTCCGGTTTTGCCGGCATGCAGCGCTACGGTACCGTGACCTGGAGCGGCGATGTGGGTACCGTTTGGGAAGATTTGCGGGCCCAGATTACCGCAGGGGTTAATTTCTCCATGTCGGGCCTGCCCTACTGGACCATGGATATCGGTGGCTTTTGTGTAGAGAAGCGCTACGAGACGGCTCGGGAGGGTTCTGAAGACATGAAGGAATGGCGGGAATTGAATACCCGTTGGTACCAGTTTGGCGCCTTTGTTCCCCTCTTCAGAGTGCATGGCCAGTACCCCTTCCGTGAAATTTGGAACATTGCTCCTGAGGGACATCCTGCCTATTCATCTATGTTGTTTTACAATAAGTTGCGCTATCGGCTGATGCCCTACATTTACAGTCTCACCGGTGCGGTGTACCATAAGGATTACACCATAATGCGGGCACTGGCCATGGATTATGCCCACGATAAGAGTGTTTACGACATCAACGACCAATACCTGTTCGGCTCTGCCTTTATGGTTTGTCCCGTAGGTGAGTATGGCGCCAGAGAGCGTGAGGTTTATTTCCCTGCCGGTAAGGGCTGGTACGATTTCAATACCGGCGCATTTCATCAAGGCGGCAGCACCAAAGTTGTAGCGGCTCCTTACGAGCGCATGCCGCTCTTTGTCCCCGAAGGCAGTGTAATTCCTTTCGGTCCTGAAATTGAGCATACCGCACAGCAAAGCGACGAGCCCTACACCATTATGGTGTTTACCGGAACAGACGGGTCTTTTGAGTGGTACGAAGATGAGGCGACAAATTACAATTATGAAGAAGGTGCCTTTAGCTCGATTGTGCTGAACTGGAATGAGGCTGCTCAAACCCTGACTTTGGGTGAGCGCAGCGGAAGTTTTGAGGGGATGGCTGAGAAAAAAACGCTTCGTGTGGTTTTTGTTGATCAGAATACGGCGGCTCCTTTTGAACTGGCTGTGTTGAATCGTGGAAAGGTATATGAATACAATGGCAGCGAATTGCAAATTGCCAGATAATAAGCTTAAATAGTGGTAAGGGTGAATGGCCTCCGTGCAGAAACGTCTGCACGAGGCCTTTCTTATCTTTGAACCAAATGAAAATTCAGGAGCACATGAAATATATTCGATTTTCCTTAGGGTTTGTAGTTCTGCTTTGGGCGGGTGCCCAAAGCGTCGGGGGACAGGGATTTCCGGTTCCCGAGCGTGGTTTTGTAAGCTGGAAGCCGGCACCCCAATGGGAGGATGCCTTGCTGAGCGGGAATGGAGAGGTGGGTACGCTGGTCTTTGGGGAGCCCCACGACGAGACCATCATCATCAATCATGCCTTGAACCACATGCCGGTGCGTGTTCCTTTGCCGCCCATCAATCAGGCTTCACGTCTGGAGGAAATTCGTGCGCTGATTGCACAGGGCCGCTACGACGAGGCAGCCGCCATTCCGGTAGCCCAGAGTATGGCCGAAGGCTATGGCGAAAAGCATTGGATCGATCCCTTTGTACCTCTTTGTAATTTGCGGGTGCTTACCCAGGCGGGCAATGTGAGCGACTATGTGCGTATGGTCGATTTTGAAACCGGAGAGGCTAAAGTGCAATGGCAACAAAACGGCGCCCTTTATCGGCGCAGCCTGTTTGTCTCCCGGGCCGACAGCGTGGTCGTGCTGCGTCTGCAGGGCGAAGCTCCCCTTAATGTGGAGCTGTTTCTGCGACAGCATCCCATTGCCTGGGATCAGTATGAATTTGTGGGAAGTGGCATTAAGAGCGCCCAGGCGGGCGCCGCAGCAGGCAGTCTGACTTACAGCACCCGTTTTGTGCATCATTATGAGGGGATTCCCTATGGTTTTGATGCAGCAGCCCGTGTAGTACTGAAGGGCGGGAGTATGCAGACACGCGGCGAGCGCCTCGTGGTGGAGGGTGCTGAGGAGGTGTTGGTGGTGATGAAATTGGCCCCCCTCATGGAGAACGAAGCTTCGCTATTGCCGCATTTGCAGGAAGCGTTGGCGGCCGGAAATTGGGACTATGACGATCTTTTGGCGGCTCAGCGTGCCACTCACGGGGAACTCTTTTCCCGGGTGCGCCTGCAATTGGGAGAAGAAGATGCCCCCGAGACAGGTTTGCAATCCGAAGCCTTTGTACAAAGAGCCCGCAGCGGATCAAACGGCGCCATTATCGAAAAGCAATTTGATGCGGCCCGTTACAACATCCTTTCTTCCACAGGGGTTAATCCGCCTACTTTACAGGGTATCTGGAGTGGAACCTGGACTCCCCCCTGGTCGTCGGGCTTTACCCACGACGGCAACGTGGAGGTGGCTGTCTCACACCTGCTCAGCGCCCATACCCCGGAATTGATGGAGGCTTATTTGTCCTACCACGAGCGGATGCTGCCCTGGTATCGCGAAAATGCGCGGCGACTCTTTGGAACGCGTGGCATTCATGTGCCGGCCCATTCGAGCACCCATGGTTACAATATTCATTTTGACGAAACCTGGACGCTGAGCTTGTGGACCGGAGGGGCGGGATGGACCGCCGGCATTCTTTACGATTATTTTTTGTACACGGGCAACAGGGATATGCTGCGTGAGCGCATTTATCCGATTATGAAGGAGAGTGCCTGGTTTTATGAGGACTTTTTGTACGAAGGGACTGATGGGAAGTATGTTTTCAATCCTTCCTATTCGCCCGAGAACAATCCCGGCAACAGTACCTCGCAAGTCGCCCTGAACGCCACCATGGATGTGATGATTGCCCGGGAGCTCTTGCGTAATTGCCTGGAAGCCGGTCGCCTTTTGGGCGAGGAGAAGCAACAATTGAAAAAGTGGGCTGCCATGCTCGAAAAAATGCCCGACTATCGCATCAATGAGGCAGGAGAGCTGGCTGAGTGGCTGCCGGAGAAATATACCGAAAACCACAGTCACCGTCACGTTTCCCAGTTGTACAGTCTCTATGAGCGCATCGATCCCGACTTTGTCGCCAATCCTGCCCTGATGCATGCTGCCCGTAAAACTGTGGAGGCACGACTCCATCACCGGCGACTGCAAAACGGGGGCGAAATGGTCTTTGGTCTGGCCCAGCTGGGCATGGTGACCGCCAATATGGGGGAGGCAGAACTTACCGGCGAAATCATCGATTGGATGTCTCGTTACTATTGGGCCCCTTCCCTGGCCACCTATCACAATTCGGGCAATCTATTTAATATGGATATGAGCGGGGGATTCCCGGCTGTGATATTGCGTGCCCTGGCCTACTCAGAGCCCGGTAAGTTGCGCTTGTTGCCGGCCTTACCGCCGGAGTGGACCCATGGCAGCGTAGAAGGCATGGCTTTAAGGGGACAAGTGCAGCTGAGTCGGTTGAGCTGGGATGAGGAAGGCTTGCATTTTACACTGGTGTCGGATATTGATCAGCGCCTGGAGGTGGCTTTGCCCTTTTTGACGGATTTCCGCAGTGAAGGGCAGGGACGGGTGGTCCGCAAGGGAGAAGGGCTGGAGTTGCGCCTGAAGGCGGGGCAGCCCTTGTTGGTGCAGGTGGGGCGCTGACTCCCTGGCTACCGCCGGCTACCGCTGGCTGCCGCTGGCTGCCGCTGGCTGCCGCTGGCTGCCGCTGGCTGCCGCTGGCTGCCGCCGGCCACCGCTTCCCCCAGGGTTGAAA
>DUOK01000092.1 GCA_012838865.1 Bacteroidales bacterium
AGGCGAGTTCGATGTTTGTAGTGAAGCATCCGTAAGTGAATAGAAATTTTATGGCAGCCCCTGGAATACACCACGACCACCCGATTTCCGTGCTTGTAGTGAAACGACTGCAGTGACAAGGTGTTTTATGTCAGACGCAAGATTGCACTACGACCACCCGAGTTCGATGTTTGTAGTGAAGCATCCGTAAGTGAATAGAAATTTTATGACAGCCACTGTAATACACCACGACCACCCCACTTCTTCGCCCCCAAATCAAGGCCCTTCAACAGCAACAAACCCGGACACGCACCCACCTCCATACGCCCCAGCTCCAGACCCACAGCCTCCGCAGCCAAAGCCGTAGCCGCATGCAAAATACCCAGCCAGTCCCCCTCCGGATGCAAAGCCATATAAGCATCCAAACGCGACAACAAAGGCAGCTGAAAATCATCCCTGCCGCGCCGCAACACCGGTCCCTGCAGCAGCTCAGACTCCACCCCCTTCACCACCAAAGGCACAGCGCCCGTAGAATCCACCTCAGTACAACCGCCCAACACGCAAGTGCCCCCCGCATAATGCCGGTTCAAGTCCCGTCCCCCAAAAACAAAAGAAGCAGACCCGGCCACATCCAACAAAGCGGGCAACAACAAGCCACCCAGCAACTCCATCCCCGGTCGCTCCCGCAAACCTTCCGGATGCAGTTCCAGACTCAGGATACGGCCATCAGCCGCCAGTTCCACCACCGGCCATTTACCCAGGGAGCCATCGGGCAACAAAACAAAATGCGAAGTAAATAATCGAGCTCTCCTCATACGACTAACGCTCACGGGCCTTGCGCAAAACAGGCTGGTCGGCCTCCTCCCCACTAAGCAGCTTGGCGTCCCCCTGGTCCAGCGAGTCGGTCAACACCCGCAAACGCAGGTCAGAGATATGCGCCGAGGTGGCAGTAAGACTGTCCTGAAGCAACAAAAAGCCATCCACATACAAAGGAAAAGTGTCCCGCTTTAAGTCCAGCGAAAGCTCTTGTACCTGCTCCTGAAAGGAGTGGGCAATCACATGATACACCGTGTCGGCCACACTGTCGTTGTAAAAAGCCGACAACATGATACGTGGCGCGCGACTCTCATCCCGGCGCAGAAAGCGGTAACCGGCACTCAATTTAAGACGTCCCTGCAGTTTCAAAGTATCCACAGCAATCCGAAAAGGAAGGCGACTGTCTGCACTGTCCTCAGGCGTCACCACCAAATGTGTAGTATCCTGCCACAGATTAGCCAACAGGGCCTCAACAGCCTCTTTCTCAGCAAGCTTTCGCTGTTCCTTTTCCCGCTCGTTGTAAATCCGCACATCGGCTTCCATACGACTCAATTCCTCCAGCACCATGCGATACACATCCTGATAAAGATCGGGACGCTCCACATACCACTTACGAATGGTATCAAACTCAAGCGTGGTCAGTCCATGTCTTTCCAGCACAAACTTATAGGCACCCGGGATTTCCGTCTGCCTGGCATTACCCCGCATAGGTGCAAAACCCAGCGTGCTTTCCAGCATATGCAGTTCCGCCAAAATCACCGCCATCTCTTCGGGCTTGGGATAGGCACGAGGCACCCTGTGCTTGCCACAGGCCATCAAGAGGGTCACCACGACAAGCACCGCTGAAAAGCGTGCAACAAAACCACCAAAAGCTCGCTTATACCCCATAAGTCAAAGACTATTTACCATCTCCCCGAACCATCGTTCTGATGGTTTTCAGGAACAATACAAAATCCAGTTTAAGCGACCAGGTATCGATGTATTCCAGGTCCATCCGCATCCATTCCTCAAAGGGAATATTGTTGCGGCCAGAAACCTGCCAGATACAGGTTATACCGGGCTTCATGGACAAGCGCCGCAACTGCCAGCGCTCATACTCCCGTACCTCATCGGGCAGGGGGGGACGGGGACCCACCACCGACATTTCACCCATCAGTACATTAAAGAATTGGGGGAGTTCATCCAGACTGGTTTTTCGCAAGAAACGGCCAACCCGGGTCACCCTAGGGTCGTGCGTAATCTTAAATACCGGTCCGTCCATCTCATTTTGCTCCATCAGCTCCTCTCTGAGCTCCTCTGCATTCACCACCATGGTTCGGAACT
>DUOK01000009.1 GCA_012838865.1 Bacteroidales bacterium
GCACCCAGCAACTGCTGCTGCTCGGCAAAATCCCAACGACCCTCACGGCCCGAATGCAACCAGAACGGCAGCTGGTCGCCCACTGCGCCAACAGCAGCAGCATCCACCCTCAGGTGGTGCGACCAGGACCCTTGTGCCAACATAATCTGAGGCAACAGTCCCAAAACCAGAAAAAAGAGGAGCTTTCGCATCTTAAATAAAATGGAATTAAAATATGCTCCTGCAAAGTTACAATTCACACGCCGGAAAATGACTACTTTTGCCAAAAACATCCCCTATGAACAGCTTTGATCTTCTGGAGTTCTTCTCCGCCTTTATCGTACTCTTTGCCGTCATCGACATCCTCGGCTCCGTGCCCATCGTTATCGACATCCGCAACAAAGGCGGACACATCAACGCCTTTCACGCCGCCTCCATTTCCTTCAGCATTTTGCTGCTCTTCCTTTTTGTAGGAGAAGCCCTGCTGGGCCTCTTTGGCGTTGACCTCTCCTCCTTTGCCATTGCAGGCGCCTTCGTGCTTATGCTTATGGCTATGGAAATGATCCTCGGCATCACCCTTTTCCGGCACGACTCCCCGGCAGGGGCCTCCATCGTCCCCATCGCCTTCCCCCTCATCGCCGGAGCAGGCTCCTTCACCACCCTGCTGGCCCTGCGTGCAGAATTTGCCCTGTTCAACATCATCGCCGCCCTCCTTGCCAACATACTCGTCGTTTTCTTCGTCCTCCACAACACCAATCGCATCGAACGCATCATTGGCTCAGGCGGCATCTATGTACTCAAAAAGTTTTTCGGCATCATACTGATGGCCATGGCCATCCGCCTGTTTATGTCGAACATCGCCACCCTGCTTGTTGATTTCATGAGCAAAGTCAAGGACCTGGGATAAACCAACAAACATGCAAAAAGCCTACTACGTAGTCTGGTCGGGCCGCCAACCCGGCATTTACAACACCTGGGAAGAATGCAAGGCCCAGGTACACGGCCAGGGAAAAGCGGCCTTCAAGAAATTCAAAACCCTCGAAGAAGCCCGGTCGGCCTTGGCCGCCGGGGCACCCCCTCCCGTAAGCAGAGGCAAAAGCAGCCCAAAGACCCAAAGCCCAAAAACAGCCTCAGCCAACGGGGCCGTCCCCATCGCCGACAGTCTCGCAGTCGATGCAGCCTGCAGCGGCAATCCCGGCGTAATGGAATACCGCGGGGTGCACACCGCCACCGGCGAGCAATGGTTTCATCAGGCCTTTCCGCTGGGGACCAACAACATTGGAGAATTTCTGGCTATAGTGCACGGCTTGGCCGAACTGCAGCGCCGCAAGAGCAAGCTGCCCCTGTACACCGACTCCAAAACAGCACTCAGCTGGATCAAAAAGAAAAAATGCGGCAGCAAACTGCTCCGCTCCGGGCAGACCGAAACCCTGTTCGCCCTCGTAGAGCGCGCCGAAAAATGGTTGCAAAACAACAGCTACACCACCCCTTTGCTCAAGTGGGATACCGAAAACTGGGGAGAAATCCCCGCAGATTTTGGAAGAAAATAAAAAGGAACTAGTTCATCATCAAGGGCAGATTAAAGCGGATTCGATTTCCGACCTCAGCCTGTGAATCAAAAGTTTCGGACTGCACCCCCCCCCATTCTTCGGGATGAAATAAAAGTGGGTGACCGCTAAATGCCTGCTCTTGCGCTACCGACGCTCCCAAAGCCCTGAAAGTCGACTCCATTCGCCGGCGTTCGGCCGGCGCTGGCAAAGGCAGATTGTTCTCGATGACCACCTCCAGCAACTGATTGCGCTTCACAAAGGCGATATTAAGCACCACCCTGTCCCCTGCACCAAGCCCCTGAAAAGTCTGATCGATAAGGGGCTGGGTAAACATAGCCGGCACCATAATCCGTTCTGCCTGCTGCTGCATATTGGTTTCAATTCTAAAATCCAGGTCGATGCCCAATTGCTGCTTTTGCACCATCAGGTAGCGCTTAACAAACTCCATCTCAGCGCGCACAGAAATCAGCGACTCGCTGGAATGTTCCAGAATGTTTTGCATCAGAAGGGCTATCCCATCCAAACGTTGGCGCGCACAATCCACATCCCCGCGCTCCAGACAGTCCTTCAAGTTTTGCAACAAGGCCAACACATAGCCCGGATTTAACCTTTCGCGCATACGTACCTTGCGACCTTTTTCAATTTCACGATAGGCATTCATCCGCCGCTTGCGCTTCCTCAGCAACAAAAATGCACCCAACACCACCAGGGCCATAAGGCCCAATACCACTGCAAACCAAATGGTCCGACTGCGTGCCTTATACAAAAGCAAGTCCCGCTCTGCAATCTCCTGCTCCAACTCCTTGCTGATAAGCCCCCTGGTAAATTCAGGATTGTCACGAATCATACGATCCCGCATAGTCACATAATCCTCGTAAGCCTTCAACGCTTCTGCAGGCATAGCCGCCGCCTTATAAGTGTTGTACAACGAATACTGATTTTCGGCCTCCACATCCTTCATCTCCATCGTGCGGGCCTGATTAATGGCCATCTGATACAAAAAGATCGCCTGCATATAATCCTTACGACCACTGTAAAGGTCGCCCAGCATCCCGTACACCTTCACTTCTCCGATGCGATCGCCCTCCGACTTAAACAAAAAAAGCGCACGTTCTAAAAGCGAACCTACTCCATCGTACTTCTCCTGGCGCAGACTAAGTGCACCCAGATTGCTCAGTACTCTGGCTTCCATCACAGCGTCACGCAAGCGCCCGTATATGGCCAGGGCCAGGCGATAATTGGTTTCGGCAGCGTCAAAATCCCCCTGACCGGCAAACAAGACCGCCTTATTGTTATAAATGGCAGCGGCCGACTCCTGCATATCCTGCTCCATATAGGCCTCCAGGGCCTTATCGTAAAAACGCAGCGCCTTGTCGTTCTGCTCACCGGCAGCAAAAACAATCGCCATATTTTGATAACATTCAGCAATACCCTGCCGATTATCCAACTCCAACTCCACCTTCAGCGATTGCTCATAAGCCCAAAGCGCACGATCGTAGTTGCCCATAAAAGAGTGCACCAATCCCAGATTGTTAAAAGAAGCCGCCGCCCTATATCCATCCTGAATCTCTCCAAAAACCTCAGCAGCCGACTCATAAGCCTGCGCAGCATCCTTCCATCGACTTTCTACATAAGCCAATTCGCCCTCATAATAAGCCACCATCCCACTCAACAAAACCGAATCGTAGGCAGCCAATTCGTACAAAGAAGCGATCAAACGTTCCGCCTCCTCCGGGTTTACCTCCAAGGCCTCAATAATCAGATCCTCACGCAGCGAAAGCTCATCAATGGACGACTGTCCCCCCATCGACAAAATTGGGAGACTGAGCCACAAAGCCAGTCCCACAAATAACAACCTGACATATTTCATCGTGTCTGGAATAAAAACTAGTAAGCAAAGGTGGCTAAAAATACAAAAAATAAAACAATAAACATAAAACATGGCCCGCCCGCAAGGCCCCCCCCGGGGTTGAAACCTACTGTCCCCATACATCCTCTACGACCTGAGCGAGACCTACCATCCACACGCAAAAAAGGGGGCCTAAGCCCCCTTTCCCCTGTCTCCTCAAAGCTGTACGCTACTCCACGTAACGAAAACCGGCGGTCAATCCACCAAGCTCCAGTTCAAAATCACCCGGCTCAGTCACCCGCTGTCCCTCCGCGTTGATGAAGGACAGGTCGGCAGACCGCAGCACAAAACGTACTGTTTCAGCTTCTCCGGGCTCCAGCGCTATCTTGTCAAAAGCCCGCAGGCGACGCACATCCGGCGTAAGCGAAGCAAATAAATCCGAGGTGTACAACTGCACAACCTCCTTACCGGCTCGCCCCCCGGTATTGCTCAGGGTGACTTGCACCTCCAGCTCCCCATCGGCAGTCAGTTCTTCGCTGCTCAGGCGCAAATCACTGTAAGTAAACTCGGTATAACTTAAGCCAAAACCAAAGGGATACTGCACAGCAAAATCCGACTCGTAATCGTAGGCCCCGGCCATCTTCGCCTGATGCTCCGAAGGTTTATGGTCATAAGTCACTAAAGAATTGGTGTACATCGGATAGGTAAAGGGCAGCTTACCACTCGGATTGATGCTGCCAAACAACACATCGGCCACGGCCAGTCCCCCAAAATTACCCGGCAAATAAGCCTGAAGCACACCCTTCATCAGCGGCTCAATACGACGAATGATGCGGGGGCGCCCCTGGTTCAGCACCAGAATCACCGGCTTCCCCGTTGCAGCCAAGGCCTCTGCCAGACGCAATTGCTGCTCCGAAAGCGTCAAGTCGTGCAAATCGCCCGGCTTTTCGGTATAGGAATTTTCACCCAGCGCCAACACAATGTAGTCGACACGGGCAGCCGCCCGTACCGCAGCAGCCACATCCACTTCTTCTTCCACCCAATAGCTGGCCTCATTCACGTAACGCACCCCTTCTACAAATTCCACACGATGGGCACCTACCTTGGCGCGAATGGCGTCCAGAATGGTGGCATAATCCCCGGTAAACGCCTCATTGTCGCGCCCTTGCCAGGTGTAGGACCAGCCCCCGTTGAGGGCACGCATGGTGTGGGCATTGGGCCCCGCCACCAAAATGCGGGCATCCGTAGGCAAGGGCAAAATATCGTCCTCGTTCTTCAACAGGGTCATCGACTCCTGGGCCGCTTGATAAGCAGCCGCCTCAAACTCGGCACTCCCAAAAAGCGGATAATCTTCATAGTGCGTTACCGGACGCTCAAACAAACCCAACTTGTGCTTGGTGTTCAGGATTCGGCGCACCGCATCGTCGATGCGCGCCATCGCCACCTCTCCTTCGTTCACCAAAGCCACCAGGTCGTCGCAAAAATCGAGACTGTAAGGAATCATCGACATATCGATGCCGGCATTGATGGCCAGCTTTACCGCCTCCTTATGGTCCACCGCCACCCTATCGCGCGAATGCAAATTATTGATGTCCGCCCAGTCGGTCACCACCAGACCCTGAAAACCCAACTCCTCTTTCAGTAAGTCGGTCAAAAGTTCATA
>DUOK01000010.1 GCA_012838865.1 Bacteroidales bacterium
CAGTCCTGGCAAATCAAACAGCCCTCCTGATAAGTCAGGTTGTCCGAGTTGCAGTTCTCGCAATGCCCCTTCTTGGCCTTCGTTCCATTGGGAATATACTTCTTGAGCGCACGCTCCACCCCGTTTTTCCAGTTGTTGATGTTCTCATTATCGAGCTGCAAGCCACTCACCAGGTTAATCACATCGTCGATGGGCATACCGTTGCGCAATACCCCTGAAATCAACTTGGCATAGTTCCAGTACTCCTTATTGAACTTGAACGACAGTCCCTCGATGGTCGTCTTGTAGCCCCGCTTATTCACAAACTGGAAATCGTAGCGCGAAGTCCCGTCCTCCTCATAATTCTTAATGATGCTGCCCTTCTGCACACTCTTAGGCACCAAAATGCCCTCCTCATCGTCGGCCAGACCCGTAAAAATCTCGTAGGGACGACCATCCAACAGACCCACAAAGGCAATCCACTTCTCCTTGTTGTTTTGGAAACGCACCACATCGGCCTCCAAAATCTGGGGACGCTTGGTCGGGAAGCGCGAGGACTCCTCCTTCTTCTTGTCCGTATTGGCCAAAAGCACCCCGGCACGAGAGCCGTCACGGTACACCGTTACCCCCTTGCAACCACTCTTCCAGGCCTCCACATACAACTGACCCACCAGCTCCTCATTCACCTCATTCGGCAGGTTAATGGTCACACTGATGCTGTGATCCACCCACTTCTGCACCTGCCCCTGCATGTGCACCTTCTTCATCCAGTCCACATCGTTGCTCGTCGCCTTGTAGTAGGGCGACTGCTGCACCAGCTCGTCGAGCTCTTCCGTACTGTAATTGCGCTTGGTATCGTGTCCCTTGGCCTCCATCCAGGTCAGAAACTTGTGGTGAAACACAGGATACTCCTCCCAGCTGTCGCCCACCTCATCCACAAAATCGACCCGCACCTGCGGATCGTTCGGATTCACCTTACGACGACGCTTATACACCGGCATAAACACCGGCTCAATACCACTCGTTGTCTGCGTCATCAGCGAAGTCGTCCCCGTTGGCGCAATCGTCAACAAAGCAATGTTGCGACGGCCGTACTTAGTCATGCGCTCATACAAAGCCGGATCGGCCTCCTTAATGCGCTGCACAAAGGGATTGTTCTTCTCGCGCTCGGTACTGTAAATGGGGAAAGCACCCCGCTCCGCCGCCATATCCACCGAAGCAGAATAAGCAGCCAAAGCCAGACTCTTATGCACCTCTACCGAGAAATCCGTGGCATCGTCGGTACCGTAACGCAAATTCAAAGCCGCCAGCATATCGCCCTCGCCGGTGATGCCCACACCCGTACGGCGACCTTCAGTCGCCTTACGCCGAATGTTCATCCACAAATCACGCTCCACCCGCTTGATGTCCGCATTCTCCGGATCCGCATCCACCTTCTCAATAATGGCATCGATCTTCTCCAGCTCCAAATCAATAATATCGTCCATAATGCGCTGCGCAGCACCCACGTGCTTACGAAAACGCTCAAAATCAAACTTCGCCTCCGCAGTAAAAGGACGGTCCACGTACGAATACAGATTCACCGCAATAAGGCGGCAACTGTCGTAGGGACACAAAGGAATTTCCCCACAAGGATTCGTACTCACCGTCTTGTAACCCAAATCGGCATAACAGTCCGGCACCGACTCCCGCGTAATGGTATCCCAGAACAAAATACCCGGCTCAGCCGATTTCCAGGCATTGTGCACAATCTTGTTCCACAAGTCCGACGCATTGATCTCCTTGCTGTACTTCGGATTTTTAGCCTCCACCGGATACTGCTGCACATAGGGCCGATCCTCCGTAATTGCCCGCATAAAATCGTCGTCGATTTTAACCGACACATTGGCCCCCGTCACCTTACCCTGCTCCATCTTAGCATCAATAAACTTCTCCGAATCCGGATGCTTGATCGACACACTCAACATCAGCGCACCACGGCGACCATCCTGCGCCACCTCACGCGTAGAGTTCGAGTAACGCTCCATAAACGGCACAATACCCGTAGAAGTCAAAGCCGAGTTTTTCACAGGCGAACCCTTGGGACGAATGTGCGACAAATCGTGTCCCACACCACCGCGACGCTTCATCAGCTGCACCTGCTCCTGATCCACCTTCATAATGCCCCCGTACGAGTCCGAATTGCCCTCGTTACCGATGACAAAGCAGTTCGACAAGGACGCCACCTGATGGTTGTTGCCGATGCCCGACATGGGACCACCCTGGGGAATGATGTAAGTAAAATTGCGGAACAACTCAAAAATCTCCTCCACCTTCATCGGGTTGGGATAGCGCTCCTCGATACGCGCAATTTCGCGCGCCAAACGCCAGTGCATATCGTCCGGCGTCAGCTCGTACAAATTGCCGTCCGAATCCTTCAGCGCATACTTATTTACCCACACACGCGCAGCCAGCTCATCGCCCTTAAAATACTTCAGGGCCGCTTGAAAAGCCTCGTCGTTCGTATAGACCTTTCCGATGGCCGTGTCCGATTGTTTTTGCATCGCAGTTACTTCCATGATGGTTTTTAATTTTTTAATCCTCTGTTAAGATGAAGGTTAATATATTTTAGTTCGCTAAAAATCACCCTTGCAAGTTACGCCAAGGAAACAATTCTGACAAACCAAACTTATCAACAATTCATAAAAGTTGTCCATTTCAAAAAGCCAAAACCCTAACAAACAACAAAGTAACAACACGCAAACACCCCAAAAGTTTTCCAAAAAGAAAACTTTAGGGCCCTTTAAGTAAAATTAATGTCTTGTTTTTGGAAATCTCAGCCGCCTTGAAAATGCGCTTCCTACCGCGCCCCCACAACAACTATTAACATTTTGTTCAAAAAAAATAAAGCAGCACTTTCCAGAATATGGAAAGTTATTAACAGGCGGGCTTA
>DUOK01000093.1 GCA_012838865.1 Bacteroidales bacterium
CCCGGTAGGCGATTTCGTTTTTGCCACTTGCTGATGGTACCTTCAATGGCTTCAGGCACCATTAATTCTCCTGTGCTTTCTCCCAAATAGATGGATTTATCCTGATCCGTAAAGTGTTTTCCTTCAATACTTCCGTCTGTTGTTTCAGGAATTGGAGCACCTTCATTAAGCAGCAAGTTGTGAAAAAGGATGGCGCTGCGGTCGTATTCCCTGAAGCCCTCCGTCAGCTCCATGGTGACATAGAAGGCGGTCCCCTTGCTGCGAAACGGGGTTGGTCCCGCCAGATAGAACCTGATTCTCTGGTCAGAAATGGGGGTGATTATTTTTTGCCAACCCTCCGTTAAGGAACCTTCGGTTTCAATACCCAGCATTTTTATATGGGCATTGGAAACCGCTATTTCGCCTTCTATAGAAGAGACTGCCTGACGAGCTGAGGGGACAGCATTAACCAGACAGCGTGTCCGGCTTAGGCTGTTGATCCTTTCCAGCGTATCGGTGGGGAAATAGACCCGCATATCCGCTACGCGGATGTCCTTCAGGGTGGTGGTAGCTCCTACAGCATCGCTTACGATCAGATCAGTAACTCCGCCCTCGTAGGCGATTAAGCGTCCCTCTTCATTTACGCGCGCTACGCGGTGATCACTGGTGTCCCATATGTAGGGCTCATGGCCATTACTTGCGGTAAATGTCAGCGTGTCGCCGGCCACCATTGTCACACTTGCCGGAGAGATGCTTAAAACGGGCAGTATTTTGGGCCCGAAGCTTCCGTTCTCGGTATGGGCCTTAATAGTTTCGTTGAACAGCACCTTTGAGAAATTCAGCGCGGTGCTTGCAGCAGCGCCCGGCAATACTTTGAAGCGAAGGACCATTAAGTGATCTGAAATTGCCTGGAGCGCAGCTGTTGAAGCAAAAGCCAGATTTAATTGTCCACTTGGCATTTCGCCGGCATTTACAGCGCAGTTCTCAAGTAAGGTGCCGTTGGTCCTCGCTTCTAAAAACTGCAACACATCCGCACGGTAGCTCAGCGAAAATTGTCCGGACACAACATCCAGCAGGTCAAAACCGGAGGCATTTACAGGCACATCCACCTCCCATCCCTGCCATTCCTGCAAATCGCCTGGAAGAGACAGGCTCAGCGCTGTTACCTCAATAAAGCCATCCGTGGTATCTTGCAGACCGGTGGCATCTTCTACGAAGACCCTGGTGGTACCGTGTCCCAGAGCTGTGATCAGACCACTTTCTGAAACAGTTGCCACCTCTGGATGGGTAACTCCCCAGCTGAATGGAGCTGTTCCACTTCCGCTCAGGTTGCATTGCAGCGTTTGCCCTACTGCCAGAAAAGCAGTATTTGGTGATAGGGTGATGACCGGTTTATTGGCTATGCTGATGCTTCCATTCTGATAGCTTGCGGTCGGTACCCCTTCGTTTAACACACATTCGTTGACTATGAAGTTAAGCGCAGCACTCCCGGCTGCTAAGGCTTCCACTGTAAGGGTAATGAGGGTGCCACTTCCTTCGATTTTGCTTGTTGAGGCCCCGGTCAATGTCACCTTCCCGGCTTGCAAGGTGTTGTTGATGTTGCTGAAGCCTTCAAGCTTAGCATCGTACTGCACTTCTTTAATTTGCAGCATGTTGGCATTGTAAGTAAAGGCAAAGCTGTAGGCCAGCACATTTTGAGGAGACAAGTCGGTGTTGACCGACAAATTCACCTCAAAGGTTTCCCCTGCGGTAACTTGCAATCCCTCAGAGAATGCAAAAACCGGATCCTGAGCTCGAAGTGCCTGCGCGTTTAGCGCCAGGCAACAAAGTAGTAAGTATATGGTATGTTTCATGCAGTTCATCATCATTTCTTCAAAAACTTCGTTCTTGTCGTGTCCTTACCATCGCTTAGTACGATATAATACAAGCCGCTCTCAAGAGCGCTAACGTTAATGCTGCTTTCTGTCAAAATCAGGGTGCGTAATTTTTGTCCCGTGCTGTTGTAGATGCTTAGCACAGCACCCATACGCGCCCCCCTCAGGTACAGGACATCCTCTGCCGGATTGGGGTAGCAGGTCAAGGCAGCACTTTGAGCAGCGTCATTAAGCGTGGTGGTCACCCCGTATTTTACTGTTCCGCCAACAACCCTTGCTGTTGCATCTTGCTCGTTTACGCGGAATAGGTCTGCCGATACGCTGGTCTCAAAAGGGCCATTGGCTTTATCCACAAGGCGAAAGTGCACTAAGTTCCACCCGCTGCCGCTTTGTCCGTCGGTGGACGCTGCCGCCAAATGGAGGCGACCTTTTTCGTTGTCTATGCGAACAGCCTGCATAAAGCCGGAACCGGTTTGCGGTAAGACCGCGATGGCTTGTAATAGTGAGGGGTTATAGCTCAGTTCAACATCTACGCCAACTGCGCTCGGGGTACCTTCCAAGTCCAAGGGTAGATACAAATCGAAATCTTCGCCGATGTCCCCCGATCCGATCGCTAAGGCTGAAGCGTCCACTGAACTTTCCATAACTGCCGCTTTGAGGGCCCCCGGCATAAAGGGGCGAAGTCCGGCCACATATTCTAAGATTAAGGTGCCATCATACGCCGTGATCGATCCATCGCCACTCACATCGGCTGCCAAAACCTGATGAGGTTCAAGCACGAGCGATTCTACCGCTGCCTGTAGTACCAGTGAGGCATCATAGGCTTGCAGCACTCCGTTGGCGCTTACATCTCCAAGCAGGGGCTGATTGAGACCGTTTGTTCGGAAAGGTTCGAAATTTACGCCGGGACTGACAGCCTGCCTGTCTCCCGATGGTGCGGCAGCAACAACGGGGCCTTCATTGCTGTCCCACCAGCAATCCGTGGCCTGAATGGTAAAGGATTGGTTGACATTGTTTATCGCCCGCTGGCTCTGACCCACAAAATCGCAGCTTGTGATTAGCGGATTGGATGCTCCACCGGCCTGCACCGCATTGCGGTTGGTGTAGAAGGTAACCGTGGTCAACTGCGGACTTGCGTTGGTTGTTGTAACTGCATCGTAGGCATTTTTTACAACAACATTACTTAGGATGCAATCTGCATCAATGCTGGCATCGGCAAAGGAAAGACCATTCCAGTGGGATCCGTTGGCCAGCGTGGCAGTTCCATCGGCATTGGTGTCGCCGCCGTAATAGTCGTCCCGAATAGAGGTAAATACAATTGGGTTCTCTGCTGTTCCTATGGCTTTCAGCCAACGATTAACGGTCATTCCACGTCCGTCCAGAAATTTACATTTTACCCCCGGCTCTATGCTGAGTTCAGCGTTTACCGTGTAGTTTTCAAAAATGTAAGGCGCATTCTCCATGTCGCCGAAGGGTCGGGGCGCCAGTGTAACATTCTGGTTTAAGGTTTCCGCGGCTATTTTAATTCCTTTATAGGAGGTTCCGCTAAAAGTGTTGCCTGCCAATGAAGCCGGGAAACAGAGCAGGGAAGTCTCCAAGGGGTAAGTCGTATTGTTGAATACGGAATTTTCAATCAGGGGTGCCGATTCTATGCCTGTCATGGATACCCCACGATCCAGATTATCGAACACAACATACTTCATTACCGGAGAAGCAGCCGTAACATTCACCCCGGTGCCGTTGCTTTTAAGAATCAGATGCTCCAGCGTGCCGTGCGAGCCACTTTTAAAGTCGATAAAAATACGGTTGTGTTTGGAGTAGGTCTGCGTCACAGTTCCGTCCTGGTTAAAATCGAGCGGAGAGCCATAGCTGTCTTCACGCTCATCTGTGATGACGACCTTCTTCTCAGCCGTTCCGCTTACATTCAATGTCCCCAAGACATTAAAACAAGGTGTTATCGTATAGGAGCCTGCATTGCGTAACTTGAAACTTGCACCGGCCGGTATGGTAAAGGTGGTGCCGGCGCCAACATTTAGCGTTGCAGTCAGCCAGTAGCTGATGTCCTCATGACCTGCAAAGGTATACAGCGGCAGGGTTCCTGAGGTGTTGAAGGTTTCTCCCATCAGTTCAATACCCATGATGCCGACATTTGAAGCGGTATTTTCTTCATGAAGACTTGCCGTAGAGAAAGCATTTTTTCGTACCGGAACCTGCATGTTGTTGAAAGCAGTGCGGCGTATAACGGCGTTGGAGGTTCCCTCAATGGAGACCCCTTTCTCAGAACACTGTTCTATTCTGCTGTCTTCTACCAGCGCACTGGCGTTTTGAAAGCGGATGCCGTTGCCTGCATAGCTCAAATCGGTATATTTAACGCTGTTGTCCCCTACGGTGCCGTAAAAATTGATGCCAAAGTTCCCCCCTGCCCAGTTGCCTTTGGCCGGGGAGGTCGCATTGCCGTTATTATTGCTGTCCCCACCCTTCGAATCGTCGTGTACAGAGGTCAGGGTGATGCGCTCCTCAGCCGTTCCATTTAGCTGCAAAGCACCTTTAACTGTATAGCCGTAGTACCCGCCAATGTTTTTGACTATCAATCCGGGATCAAGCTGTACAGATGCTCCTTCGGCTATTTCAATATCAGAAGTGAGATAAACTGCGTTGGCTGAAGTGTTGCTTCCCGTTATCCCTGCTGTTTTTCCCAACGTGGTATTGTATTCGATTTTGCTGTCTTGCAGAAATACGCCCTGATAGGCATTGTTGCTCAGTATCACGTTGGTGAACTGCGGTTTGGCCGACCAGGTCTGCACGATGGGCATATAATCGCTCTGTTCAATAGTTACATCAACTGCCGCTCCAACAGCTTCAGGTCCGTAGTAAGCCAATCCTTGTCCGCAACTAAATATGCTTATGTTTTCAATGTTCACAGCCGATCGCGAA
Source organism: Bacteroidales bacterium (assembly GCA_012838865.1). Classification (GTDB taxonomy): domain Bacteria; phylum Bacteroidota; class Bacteroidia; order Bacteroidales; family Marinilabiliaceae; genus Geofilum. The sequence continues at coordinate 4,788 of DUOK01000093.1, forward strand.
AAGGTCAGCACCCCTGAGCGTGAGGTATTGTGAAGGGTTGCGGCATTGGTTAAAGGATCCACTCCCGAAGTATAGGTATAGCTTGTCCTTAGGCCATCGCTTCCTCCAAAGCGGAAGTCGGTGTTTTTAACCTGACTAAATACATTGTCGCAGCTGTTGTAATAGACTATTCCTCCCCACCTTCTCACTGCAGGTGTTGCCGCATTTCCGTCCCCCTCAAGGTCAGCCGGTGTACCAAAATTATCGTCCCGTCTTTCCGTAAAAGTAATGCGCTCGTCCTCGGTACCAAGCGCCTTGAGTCCCCCGCGTACATGAATGTGCACACCGTCATTCACTTTAATGACCACGCCCGGATCAATTTCAACGTTCACGCCTTCTATAATCTGCCAATGATCGAGCAAGAGGTAGCTGAGGTTGGTGTAGCCTGCATCATCCCTTTTACTTATGCGGCCCGAAGTTCCGGTTTTTTGTCCCATTAGTCCCAAAGCCCGGTATTTGATGTTGGTGCCCCAGCTGTTGTTGTCCAGTACCGGGTTGGCTGATGCGTTAAAGGCCAAGGGCGTAAATTTTATGTTTTCGAAAGAGCAGTTTTTGATAAGTGGCGAAGCCGTGCCGTAAGCCTTTATGCCGTAATTGCTCTCATAAAATGCACAGTTTTGTACCGTTGGTGAAGCGTCGAATATGGAGAGCGTAGCTTCAGGGTACACGTTCTCGCTCAGAAAACTGACCCCATGTGGACGATTGGAATACTTGAAATTACAGTAGGTTAGCACCGAAGCATCATCGGCTGTAGGATGGAATACAATGCCTCCCCATTGATTCAGGGCCGGGGAAGTCGCCACCCCATTGTTGTTACTGTCCGCCGGGTCGGAGTCGTTGTCATCGTGCATGGAGCTGAAGACTATGGGCAGTTCCTCCGTCCCCTCGGCAACCAATTTTCCGTGTACTTCAAATCTTCCATAATTATTAAGCCCTTTAATGACCACTCCCGGGTCGATGGTCAGTGTTAAGGTCTCAGGAATGCCAATCCAATTGTCGTTGAAATACGACAAGTTGGTGGCATTGTTAAAATTCAGCACCTTTAAGTGGGCGTTGGTGTTTATATCAGCGCTTCCCATTAAGTAGATCGCCTGGTATTGCGTTCCTGTAAAATCTATCGATGAATTGATCACCTCAATGATCCCGTCGGCCCGCATGGATATGGGATAATCTACTCCGCCTAAAGTGCTGTTTTCAAGATGGATGGTGCCGCCTGCCATCGCGGAAATACTGCGTTGATTGTGCTCAAAGGAGCAATTCTTAATGCTTACACCTACGCCATCTGTACGTACATCCAGGGCACTTTGTCCCCAGTTGTCGGATAAATAGCCGGCATAGCGTATAATGCAGTGTTCCAGAATGTTTTCGGTACTTTCTCCGCTCATGAATCGAATGTGGCGCCAGTTGCGTGCAGCAGGCGCTGTAGCATCCTGCACCCAGGTGCCGTCTGAGCCATCTCGTGAAGAAGTGAAAATAATGGGGTCTGTGCTTGTTCCCACCGCATTTAGCGAGCCGTTATCGACATAGATGCCGCCGTCTCCCCCGTTGAATTTGTAAACCACACCCGGTTCAATGCTTAGTTGTGCCCCATTTGTCACCGTTAAACCGCGACCATTGTTCCAGTAGGGAATGGAAAGTTTGGGTAAAGTCATCGCACTGTTTACAGTGCCGAATTCCATATAAACAGCGTTGTATGTGATGTCGTTAAAGGAACAGGAACTGTCTATATTCATATTTACAACTCCCCTGATTCTTAAAGCGTGCGTGGCATATTGAAAGCTGCAATTGCTCAGGTTAGCGGTAGATCCGTCGTCGAAATAGATGGCGTTCCACAAACCCGGAGTAGTGCCGGTGTTCGAAGTAAATACCACGTTAGTGGCACTCAGCGTACCACCGCTTACACCGGCGGCAATTACCATGTATTTCGCATTTTCAAATCGGACTTCAACGCCGCTTTCGATGGTGAGGGTGACACCGGCATTAACGGTAATGTTATTGGTTACAATGTAGGGGCTGTTGGCCAGCGTCCAGGTCGTATTTGAACTGATGATGCCCGACACTTCAGCAGCGTGGATGCTTAGGAAGCTCATTAAGACCAGGAGGAGTAAAAGTGTTTTTTTCATAGCTGTGGTATTTTATTATACGGATGAGGTCCTATCAAATATAAGACACAGCTCATTTGTGGGGCTTCCAAAAGGTAAAATGTGCACGACAAAAGGTAAAAATCAGCGCATTTGTGATAAATTTGGAGACTTAATGTATTGTGGTCGGAGGGCCGCCTGATATTCTTCTTGTACTAATGTTGAAACTAATCCTACTTGTAAGTCCTGTTTATGTTACCCTGTTTTGGTATTTAACACTAAACACCAATAAGGCAAAAGGGAGTGAGCCCAAGTTTTTTTTGGGCAAATTTATGGGCATAGCTTGCTTGCTTTTCTTTTCCCACTTGTTGTACTTTCTTCCACTGCCCGGATGGTATCATTACGCCGACCCCTTTTATCATTTTTTTTCACTTTTGGTATATCCGATGTACTATATCTACATTCGCTTGTTGACTGTTGACAGGGTTTTTGTTTGGAAAAAGCATGCACTGTTTTTACTGCCGGCCTTTGTTTTGTTTTTGTTTTACCTGGTAGGTGTTTTGCTGATGACAAAAAGCGAACACCTGGATTATCTTTATCGACAGTTGCTTTCAGGTGAAAAGGTGAGCGGGGTTTTCCGCTACCAGAAAACTGTTTATCTGGCCTGCAGATTTGTATTTGTTGTTCAGGGCTTGTTGTATATGTGGTTGTCCATAACCCTGGTAGGGGCTAACAAGAATAATGTCCAGAACTATTATGCCAATACTTCAGAAGATAATCTGAAAAAGATTTATTGGCTGAACATCACCCTTTTTGTTACCATCATTTTTGGAATGACCTTTTCGATTCTTGGCAAAGAGCGTTTTATTGCTAACGAAAATTCGCTTATTCTGCCTTCTGCGGTCTTTTCGGTCATGCTTTTTGTTATAGGGTGGCTGGGCAATATTCAGAGAGCGGTGTTAATCGATGGTGGCGATCTGCATCGAGGTTCTGTTAAAGCCGGCCTGGAGGAAGAGCCGGAGCCGAATCATCTTGCGGATATCCGAAACAGATTAGTGCAAATTTTTGAGGAGGGGAAGATTTACTTGAATAAAGACCTTACCATATGGGAGGTGTCTCGGGTATTGGGCACAAACAGAACCTATGTTTCATCGGTGATTAATAACGATTTCAAACAGAATTTCTCCTCCTTTGTCAACAGTTACCGTGCAAAACATGTGCAAATGCTGCTTGCAAATAATCCGGACATCAGTAAGCAAGACCTGGTTGAAATGTCCGGCTTTGGCTCCATGGCCTCTATGAAGCGGGCCTTACACCACGAGCAAAACGCCTCCCAAGCGTTGGACTCCTGAAAAAAAAAGCCACCCACAGAAAAACACTTGAATCAGTTTTACATTTCCTCAATAGATAAAGCCTTATAATCTACTTCGTAGCCCTTGAAAGCCTTCCTAATATTTAAGGATTTTTCTTGTAATTCCTGCATGCTAATTTTTTCTTTCTTTCTTTTTACTTCGGCGAACAAAAGGGTTTTTTCAAAATCATTAATCGCTACGATATCTATCTCATTCTGATTGCGCTTTTCCCAATAGGTGCCGATGGTTGAGTACTTTTTCTGTTCCTTAAAACCTTCTATAAAATATTTCTCCAACACCCGGCCACTATACATCTTATAATCTCTTTCAACTATGTTTCTGATGTAATCAAAGTTGCCGATTTCAACTGCGCTTTGATATTTGTATACAAAACGAAACCAGAAGTTGAGAAAGTTGTCTTCAATGGTGTATTTAATGTTTCTGCCACCTGACTTTGCTAATATGGGTTGTACTTTTCGTATTATTCCGAAGTCTTTTTCCAGTCTCTCCAGATGACCTCCAACGGATGTTTCCAGCACAGATTCAATCTCTGGTCGGGATGTTTTCGATGATGCAATTAGGGATAAGATAGAAAAGTATGTTGCATAATCCCTTCCAAATTCTTCTATGAGGAGGTTCTTCCCTTCATTAATAAATAAGGAGTTTTCGCGATATATTTCACTCAATATGGCATCAAGGGTAAAGGCGTTCTTACTCACCAGGAGTTCTACATATTTTGCAACGCCTCCTGTAATGGTATAGAAGGCCAGTAAATCTTCGTTCTTATAGCCCGGATAATTATCTGCAAATATTTTTTTAATGGTTGAAGGTGTAAATTCTTTTAATACTATCCGGTCGGTTGCCCTTCCAAACAAAGGTTCTTTAGCGTTCTCGAATATTCTATTCATTAAGGAGTAAATAGAACCACATAAGATCAAATTGATTTTACTCTGGTCTTTAAAGGAATCCCAGATGTTCTGCATGTCACTATACACCGAAGGGTTAACTGAAAAAAACTCCTGAAACTCGTCAATGATCAATGTGAAGCTTCGTTCTAAAGACAGTTCCATCAGGTAGTGAAAAAGGTCTTTGAAACTATGGACCGAACCAAATATCCTGACACCCAGCTTTTGTTTTACCAACTCCACAAACTCCTCACACAGTAATACTTCATTTTTACGGGCTGCAAAAAAGTAGACTGTTGAATTATCCGACTCGTTAGCCTTCTTCAGCAAGCTCGTTTTCCCGATTCTTCGCCGTCCAAGCAAAACGGTCATCTTTGCTTGTTTATAAGATTGTTCTTTAATCGAATCAAACAATGCCAACTCTTTTTCTCTATTGTAAAATTTCATGGCTGTCTGGTTGTTATGTGCAAAAAAAGCAGCGTACTGGCCAGTATTGCAACGCGGGTTACAGTGTTGCTGGTTACAGTAATTTGTATTGCAATAAAATGAAAAGTTTTGAAATTAGCTAATTTTACACTTGGGTTATAGTACGAAACAAAAAAGCCACCCACAGAAAAATATCTGTAAGTGGCTTAAAATGAAGGTGGGCCCAGCTGGGCTTGAACCAGCGACCCCCTGATTATGAGTCA
>DUOK01000094.1 GCA_012838865.1 Bacteroidales bacterium
CCCGGGTGTGACAAAGTTCATGCAAAAGCACATAGTCGATCAGGGCCTCAGGTAAGCGCATCAGGTGCAGGTTCAGGTTGATGTTGTTGACGCCGGAACAACTGCCCCAGCGACTCTTCAGGTTTTTAATAAAAACACCTTGGTAAATAAACCCATATTGCTGCGCCAGCTGTTGCAGGCGAGTCGGCAAATGGCGCTGTGCCGCCTTGCGCAATGCCTCTTCGATGCCATAACGAATGGCTTCCTGTATGGGTGGGTGCTGTACCGGAAGATGTTGGGGATACTGGACCAGCAAAACGCCGTCGTGCAGAAAGAGCCGCACATCACTGCGGTCGGCTTTTTCAATTTTCAACTGGAAACTGCGCGTTTTAAATTCACTCTGCTCGTCAAACAAGGTTTGGCCTGCTTCATGCCGGGCCATCTGATGAAGCCCCTGAACAATCCAGTCCCTTTTAAGACGAACAAAGTCCAGCGCTTCATTTACGGTGCCGTGGGGCGGCATAAGCACCTGAACCCCTTCCAGAGGTTTAATGCGAATAGACAGTCGCGTAGTGCGCGGATGACGACGAAAGGACACCTTTCCGATGCCCTCCACCTCCATTTCATAAGGAATAGAATCTGCCATATTGCCTCTTTATGCTCTGCCCAAAATTAAGTTTTTCGGGGCGGAACGCCAAGCCGGACTACTTTTGGTACACCCGGGCGTAGAGCAGACCCGTAAGCAAGGCCCCGCCGGCTATATTCCCCAGGGTGGCCGGCAACAAATTATTTACCAGAAAGGACAACCAACCCACCTCGGAGCCATAGAAAAGGGCGGTGGGCAAAAAGAACATATTGGCCACGCTGTGCTCAAAGCCCATGGCCACAAAGGCCATGACCGGAAACCAGAGTGCCAGCAGTTTTCCGGCAATATCGTTGGCAGCAAAGGCGGCCCACACGGCCAGGGCCACCAGCCAATTGGCGCCTACGCCTTTGGCAAAAACCACCCAAAAAGAAGCACTGGTCTTTTGCTCTGCAATATTCATGAGACTGTCGAGCCAGGGACTCTCCGCAAAAATGTCGGTCTGCCAGCCCAGCAACCAGGCGACAAACAGCGCACCTACAAAGTTGCCCAGGTAAACCCATCCCCAGTTGCGCAGTAAGCGCCACAGACTGATTTTGCCCGACAACAGGGGCGGCACAAAATAGGCCGTATTGCCGGTAAACAAGTCGGCCCCCGCCACCACACACAAAAAAAGGCCCAGGGGGAAAACCGCCCCCATAAAAAGTTTTTGCAGTCCCGGATTGGCCTCAGCAATGCCCGGGATGCCTCCGCCTACCACCAGGGCCAATAAGCCGCCCAGGGCGATGTAGGCACCGGCCAGGAAGGCCAGAATCAGCGTAGTACGCAGTGAATTTCTGTTTTTATGAAGGGCCGTATCGCTGGCTTTCTGAACCAATTCGGCCGGAGAGAAAAAGGACATAAATGTTTGCTTTGAATTGCTGCAGGGCAGACTTAATTGATGACTACTTCGGGCACATAGGCCTGGAAAAGGGCTTTGGCTTTAAGCAAGGCCTCCGCTGTATTGGCAGGAACATCCGACAAGGCGTACTCCCACCCCAGTGAAGCATACTTATGTACGCCCAATTTGTGATAAGGTTGTATCTCCAGCTTTTCGACGTTGTGCATATCCTTAAGGCGTTGCCCCAGGGCATGCAAATCCTCTTCGGCATCGGAGTAGCCGGGCACCAGCACGTAACGTATCCAGGTCGCCTTGCCCCTTTGCGCCAGGTAATCGGCAAAGGCCAGGGTGCGTGCATTGGAGCGTCCGGTCAGCTTGCGGTGGCGTTCTTCCTGCGCCTGCTTAATGTCGAGCAAAACCAAATCGGTGTAGTCCAACAGTTCCTTAACGTCGTCGTTGAGCAGACTTCCGTTGGTATCGATGCAGGTATGAAAGCCGGCCTCCTTGAGGGCTTTGAAAAGCTCAATCAGGCCTTTGGCCTGAATCAGCGGCTCTCCGCCGGAAACGGTAATTCCGCCCTTCTTGCCAAAAAAGGGCTGCTGACGACGGGCCATGGCCACCAGATCCTCGGTGGCATAGGGATTCCCTCCCTCAAAGGCGATGGTGTCGGGATTGGCGCAGTAGAGGCATTTGAAATTGCAGCCCTGCAAAAAAAACACCAAACGAATGCCGGGTCCGTCGAAGGTGCCCAGCGACTCTATGGAGTGTACATTCAACACAGGCAAGTGCTTAAGTGAAAAAATCGGTGCCGGAAGGTGGCTCAAGACCTCCCGGCACCGAAGATGGTAAGAACCCTATATGGTTTCGAAAAAGCTGCGTGCAATAACATCCTGCTGCTGCGCACGGGTCAGTCGCACAAAATTCACGGCATAGCCCGATACCCGGATGGTCAGCTGGGGGTAGTTCTCTGGATGTTCCATGGCGTCTTCCAGCATTTCGCGGTTGAGCACATTCACGTTAAGGTGATGGGCATCTTTGGAAAAATAACCGTCCATAATCGACACGAGATTTTCCTTGCGCTGCTCCATATCGGCACCCAGGGTTTTGGGAACGATGGAGAAGGTATTGGAAATGCCGTCGAGCGAGTCTTTGTAATCGATTTTGGCGACCGAGCTCAAAGACGCCAGTGCCCCGCTCTTGTCGCGACCGTGCATGGGATTGGCACCCGGTGCAAAGGCCACGCCCTGGGCGCGCCCGTCGGGCGTCGCCCCGGTCTTTTTGCCATACACCACATTGGAGGTAATGGTCAGGATGGACAAGGTGGGCTCCGCATTTTTATAGGTGGGCAGCTCCTTCAGCAGCTTATTGAAGTAAGCCGGTATTTCCTTAGCAAAAACATCTACCCGGTCGTCGTCGTTGCCGTAGCAGGGAAAGTCCCCTTCTATTTTGAAGTCGGTAGAAATGCCTGCTTCGTTACGCACCACCTGCACTTTTGCGTGTTTGATGGCCGACAAAGAATCGGCTACGATGCTGAGTCCCGCCGCCCCGTAGGCCAGGTTGACCTTGGGATTGGTATCCACCAGAGCCATTTGCAACTTCTCGTAGTAATACTTGTCGTGCATGTAGTGGATGATGTTCATGGCGTCGTTGTACACCCGTCCCACCTCTTTCATAGCCAGGCGGAAGTTGCTCATGACTTCCTCCAAATCGAGGAGGTCGGACTTTAATTCGGGAATGTTGTGGAGCACTTGTTTTCCGGTCATTTCGCAGCGCCCGCCGTTGATGGCCAGGAGCAGGGTCTTGGCCAGATTGGTACGCGCCCCGAAAAACTGAATTTGTTTGCCGATTTCCTGAAAAGACACACAACAAGCAATGCCGTAGTCGTCGCTGTTACGGGTGCACTGCATCAAATCGTCGTTCTCGTACTGAATGGAAGAGGTGTCGATGGATACCTGGGCACAGAATTTTTTGAAGCCTTCGGGCAGACTGTTCGACCACAGAATGGTCATGTTGGGCTCGGGTGAGGGGCCCAGATTGTAAAGGGTCTGCAAGAAGCGGAAGGAGGTCTTGGTTACCTTGTGGCGACCGTCGGCCAAACGACCACCGATGGCTTCGGTAACCCAGGTGGGGTCGCCGGCAAATATTTCGTTGTAGGCATCCATGCGCAAATGGCGCACCATACGCAGCTTCATCACAAACTGGTCGATCAGCTCCTGGGCATAGTTCTCGTCGATAAGTCCCAGTTGTAAATCGTGCTCCATATAAATATCCAAAAAGGAAGATACATTGCCCAGCGACATGGCGGCTCCATCCTGCTCCTTGACGGCAGCGAGGTACGACAGGTAAACCCACTGTACAGCTTCCTGCGCGCTTTGGGCGGGGCGCGACAAGTCCAAGCCATAAATGGCTCCCAACTCCCGCAACTGTCCCAGTGCCTTAATTTGTTCGGCCACTTCCTCGCGGAGACGAATGCGCTCGTCGGTCATGGGACCAATCAGGCCCAACATATCCAGCTTCTTGGCTTCGATCAGGCGATCGGTGCCATAAAGGGCCACACGTCGGTAATCGCCAATGATGCGACCACGGGCATAATTATCGGGCAGTCCGGTTAAAATACCCAGGGAACGAAACAGACGAATTTCAGGGGTATATACATCAAAAACCCCATCGTTGTGGGTCTTTGCATAGTTGTTAAAGATGTCTTTTACGCGGTCGGACACCTCCAAACCATGCTCCTGGCAGGCTTTTTCTACAACGGCGATACCGCCGTAGGGCTTCATGGCACGCTTCAGCAACTGGTCGGTCTGCAAGCCGACAATCAGCTCGTGCTCCTGGTCGATGTAGCCGGGACCGTGGGAAGTAATGCCCGATACCACCTCATTATCGATTCCCAACACCCCGTTATTGGCCCGCTCCTCAGAAATGGCAGTCAGACACAATTGCCAAAGGTGCTTGGTACGCGCACTGGCGTCGCACAAAAATTCTCCTTCCCCGTCGTAGGGTGTTACATTTTTCAAAACAAAATCACGTACATCGATCGCGTTTTGCCAGTTTCCGGATTTGAACATTGCTTCAGTTTGTAAGGTTGACAGTTCAAGTATACACAATCATCCGGTTCTCGCTCAACCGGAGGTCGCATTTTTTAGTGGTTTTTGCAATCTCAAGATTACAATGCAAATATAGAGATTTATTTCCTTATTGGTTTTATACCCCCTTACATTTCTGTTTTTTTAACCAAAGTCCCCAAATAAAACAAGGAGCTTTAGACGATTGTTGAATTGGTTTATCGCACATAAGTGCTTATACTTGCAAACAGGAACAAAAACTTTAATGATTTGTGATGATGAGAAAATTAACCTTGGGCATTTTAGGAGCAGGCAAGCTGTCCGCCCTTGTAGTGGAGGCCTTTAACCAGGGCTTGCTGAACGATATGGAATTGCTGGGTATTTGCTCCAGGAGCAAGGATAAAAGCGAGCGACTCGCCGAAGCCTACAACCAGGGGGACAGCAAGCGAGCCTCCCGCTCGTGCAGCACCCAGGAGGAGTTGCTGGCGCTGCAACCCGACTATATTGTAGAGGCCGCCTCCCCCACGGCCCTGCGTGAACTGGCGCTCCCGGCCCTCAGTGCCGGAATATCGCTGGTTACTTTATCGATTGGCGCCCTGGCCGATCCGGAATTCCTGGAGAAGGTAAAGGCGACAGCTAAGCAGGGCGGTGCCCGGGTTCATTTGGTTTCCGGTGCGACCGGTGGTTTTGATGTGCTGCGTACCGCTGCACTTATGGGTGGTGCAAAAGCCACTTTCTTCAATGAAAAGGGACCGGGAGCTTTAAAAAACACCCCTGTTTACCGGGAGGAGCTGCAGCAGCAGGCCGAGACGGTTTTCAGCGGTACGGCCAGTGAGGCCATTGGCCTCTTTCCTACCCGCATTAATGTAGCGGTAGCGGCTTCGCTCGCCTCAGTGGGTCCCGATAAGATGCAGGTGACCATTCAATCCACCCCTGGATTCACGGGCGATACCCAAAGAGTGGAGATTGTTAATGAGCAGGTTAAGGCGGTGATCGACGTGTACAGCGCCACCGCCGAAATTGCCGGATGGAGCGTGGTCAGCACCCTTCAGGGCCTCACCTCACCCTTGGTATTCGGCTAAATTGTCGAGCACTTTCCGACTCAGGCGCTCAAAGGCCTGACGGGTGCGACCAGAGGAGACCGACATACAGTGAACACGGGGGTGGCTCAACAGGGCATTTTCGCCCAGGGCCCCCTCCGAATCACAATAAACCCGGTTATCGCCCTCCAGCCACTGCTGAAAGGGAGCAGCTTCCCAGGCGGGAGACAGGCCCACGTTAAATAAAATTTTTCGCTGTCCCAGTGCTTCAAATGCAGCGGCATCCAGCAGCACGGTATGCTTATTGAGGCAGCAGATCACCACCTCGCTTCCACGCAGCACTTCCTGTAAGGGCAAAAAGCGATAGCCTTTCTCCCCGGCCCAGGGCTTTGCACTGCGCGAAAAATAGCTGATATCGGCACCCAGAAAGTGCAGAGCATCGGCAATCATTCCCCCGAGCTTGCCCAGACCAATGATCCCGACTTGCAGGCCGGTAAGCTCACGCGGCACCCCGTCCCAGGGTTCGCGGGGACTGCCATCCTTTTCCCGGCCAAAACCATGGAGACAGCGTATCAACTCACTCAACACGTACTCTACCACCCCTTCGTCGCCATAGTCGCGAATGCCCGTTACGGTAATGCCCCGGCTCTGTGCATAGCGAATGTCGACATTGGCGCTTTCGGGACTGTAAAGCGAGCAGCACATGCCGATGTATTCCACATTGGGGCAGGCAGCCAAAACCTCCTTGCCCAAAAGGGAGGTATAACTCAGGAGCACCGCATCGGCATCTCCGATACGACGAACCATTTCGGCATCGCTCGCAGGAATATCCCGATACATCACCAACTCTTCGGCAAAATCTTTCAGCTTGTCCTCTGCCTCAGGCACGAGGCCCACCGGCTCAATGGCCACCATCTTCTTAAACATAGTACGGTCTTTTAACATAAACTCAAACAGCAAACTCAGCCTAAAATAGCGATAATAAGTGGGGCCAGCAAGTCCCCTCTTTTGCAGAGCGCGGCAAAGACAAGGCTTGCGACGGCAGAATAAGGGATTTTAAACGCGGGCAGCAAGGCTTGCGCAGTCGGGAAAAACGGAGTTTACTGTTGTAAATGAGTATTTCCCCGACAAGCGTAACGCAGCTGCCCCCGGAATAAAATCCCTTATTTTGGTTGGTAGGCCCAGCGCAACAGAACAGCCCCCCAAGTAAACCCAGCCCCAAAAGCCGCCAAAATAATGTTATCGCCCTTCTTCAACTGCTTCTCCCACTCCCACAAACACAGTGGCAAG
>DUOK01000095.1 GCA_012838865.1 Bacteroidales bacterium
GATGTTTACCAAACCGAGCTGGGTATTGAATTGCAGGGACAGACCTGCACCAAACATGTAGCCAAAAGAAAGATTGGCCCCCATATCGAAAGCCTTATAATTATAAAGACTACCTTCTTCTTCTGAACCCATTTCGATATCCACATCTCCGCCATCTGATTTGGCCTTGCCACCCAGACCATATCCCACATAGGGCCCAAAGGCAACAATCAGGTTTCCATCACCCAAAACAGGCTTATATACCAGATTCAAGGGAACCTCCAAATAATTCAAACCTATTTGAATATCCTCTCCCAAAAATTCATACTTACTACCCTTGGTCGCAAAAAGCAAACCGGGAGCAAAATAAAAATCAGGAGCAACTGCTATTTCATAATCCACACCAATGTTGAAACGCGGTGCCATCTTGCCGTCCTCAAAACCATCTCCCGTCAAATTCTGAAAATTCAAGCCGGCACGCAGGCCAAGACCCTGCGCAAAAAGCGTGCTGCCCCCTACAAGCAGGGACAACAGCAAAACCATCATTGTTTTTTTCATCATCTATAAAATTAAGCTTGGCAAAATAGTTTACTGGGCAGCCGCTTCACGTTCGGCTTCCTGAATCATTTTTTCGTTGGCGGTAATAACAAATTCTACGCGGCGATTTTGGGCGCGCCCTTCAGCAGAATCGTTGGAATACTTGGGTGAAGTCTCCCCGTAACCTACGGTCTTAATACGCGCTGATGCGATTCCTTTACCCAACAGATAGGAAGTCACCGCATTGGCCCTGCGCTCTGAAAGCGTTTGGTTGTAGGACTCGGCCCCACTGCTGTCGGTGTGCCCCTGCACCTCTATATCGGTATCGGGATAGGAGGTGAAAACCGTCATCATTTTATCCAAATTCCCTTTGGCCTCAGCCGACAGGTCGAAGCTGTCGAAACCAAAAAGGATGTTGTTGGGCAATTCAACAACGATGCCTTCACCCACGCGCTCCACCGTAGCTTCGGGCACTTTGGCCTTCATTTCCTCGGCCTGCTTGTCCATTTTGTTGCCAATAATGGCTCCGGTCACACCACCCACGGTAGCACCAACAGCCGTACCTACAGCCGTATTCCCGGCGGTACGCCCTACGATGGCCCCAGCTGCAGCACCACCAACGGTGCCAATAATGGCCCCTTTCTGAGTCCCTGTGAGCGACTTACAGCCACTCATTACAAGAGCCAGCATAAGCGCGGCGAAAGTAATTTTCTTAAAATTTCTGGTCATGATGTTTTCATTAAGATTAATAAAACAAGTGGTAATTTTGTCAATAATACCGACAATGTCAAATATTTCAACTAAAAAGCCCCTGGGTTGACTGCCCGTAGCAGACAAAACAACGCAATTAACGCCACTTAATTTTCACAATCTCCCGTGGCCGTGTAATGTGTGCCGGAAGGTGCTCCCGCACCAAATTCTTGATGGCCTCCAACAACAAACTGCGGTTGAAACTGCGGTGACAAACCAGACTCACTTCACGAACCGGCTGGGGCTGCGCAAAACGTTTAATATGGGGCGCATCCGCGGCTCCCAGGGCCAGCTCAGGCACCAAGGTATAGCCCACTCCTTTACGGACCAAAGCCTTAAGCGTATCGATAGAGCCGCTTTCGTAGTGAAAATTAAAGGCGGGGTGACTCAGCTGACTCTTGCAAAGATTCAAGGCCTGAGAGCGAAAACAGTGTCCTTCTGACAGCAACAAGACCTGGGCCACATCCAGCAAATCAGACGACAACTCCTCTTCGTTAAGCAGCGGGTGGCCCTCCGGTCCATAAAACACAAAAGCCTCATGAAACAAAACGACCTCTTCCAGATCGCGCTCTCCGGAAGGAGTGGCCATTATGGCCAAATCCAGCCGGTCTTCCTGTAAAGCTTTAATGATGCCTTCCGACTCCATCTCCTCAATACGCAGCTGCGTGTTGGGGAAACGGCTGGCGAAGGCAGGGAGGAAGAGCGGCAACAGATGCGGCGCCAGGGTGGGAATAATCCCCAGGCGGTATTCCCCCTCCAGGGTATTTTTCTCCCCATTCAAGGCACCATGAAGCTCATTGATTTCCCGTAATATCCTGCGCGCCCTGACAACAAACAACTCCCCTTCGGCTGTCGGTTTCAAGGGTTTGCGCGAACGGTCAAAAAGCTGAACCCCCAGTTCTTCTTCCAATTTGCGCAGCTGCATGGTAAGGGTGGGCTGGGTAACAAAACAGCTTTCGGCAGCGCTTACAAAATGCCGGTGCTCATCCAGCGCCACAACATACTCCAGTTGTTGAATATTCATGAAGCCTTACTTATTCAAACATGTTTTTCATCCGGCTGAAAAAATTCTGGCCGGCATCGGCACCGGGGACAAAACCCTCCGACTCACGAAGCCTCTCCACCAAACGAATATCCTCCTTGGACAAACCCTTGGGAATGTAAACATTTATCCGCACCAGCAAATCGCCACGTCTGTAGCCATTGATTTCGGGCAGACCCTTTCCCTTCAAACGCAAAATTTTACCCGGCTGCGTGCCGCCCTCAATTTTAACCTTCACCTTGCCTTCCACCGTAGGAATTTCCACAGCTGCGCCCAAAATGGCATCCGGCACACTCATCACCAGATTAAAAATCAAATCACTGCCGTCCCTGATTAATTCGGGATGCGCCTCTTCCTGAATCAGCACCAGCAAGTCGCCGTTGATACCCCCGCGGCGGGCAGCATTTCCCTTACCCGAAACAGAAAGCTGCATACCTTCCTCTACACCGGCAGGAATCTGAATGGTCACCACCTCATCCTGACGCATCAAACCTTCTCCGTTACACTCGGCACACTTATAAGTAATGATTTTCCCTTCGCCCTGACAGGTGGGACAGGTCGAAGTTGTTTGCATCTGTCCCAATATCGTATTGCTGATGCGCGTAACCTGGCCCGTACCACGGCAAGTGGAGCAGTCGCTGTAAGAAGAACCGTTGGCGGCTCCCGTGCCTTTACAGTGGCTGCAGCTCACATACTTTTTTACCCTAATCTTCTTTTCAACACCATTGGCAATCTCCTGCAGGGTCAGTTTCACTTTAACCCTGAGGTTGGAGCCTTTATTGACACGCTGGCCGCCACGACTTCCGCCAAAACCGCCAAAACCGCCACCAAAACCACCAAAGCCACCGCCAAAAATATCACCGAAATGCGAAAAGATGTCGTCCATGCTCATACCGCCACCAAAGCCGCCGCCTCCCGAGGCGCCGCCAACACCGGCATGTCCGTACTGGTCGTAACGTCTGCGCTTGTCCTCATTGCTCAACACCTCATAGGCCTCAGCAGCTTCCTTAAACTTTTCTTCCGCCTCCTTATTGCCCGGATTTTTATCGGGGTGAAATTGTATGGCTTTCTTGCGGTAGGCCTTTTTGATTTCGTCTGCGGAGGCATTCTTACTTACTTCCAGTATTTCGTAATAATCTCTTTTTGACATATCGGGTACTTTATTGTTATTCTCCTACTACCACCTTGGGAAAACGAATGACCTTATCATCCAGCAAATATCCCTTCTCTACACAGTCCAGAATTTTACCCTTAAGGTCTTCGCTCGGGGCAGGAATCTTGGTTACTGCTTCATGCATATCGGCATCAAAAGCCACCTCCCTGGTTTCCATAACCTGAACGCCATGGCGCGACAAGTAAGCCAGGAATTTATTGTAAATCAGGTTTATTCCTTCTTTCACAGCTTCCAAATCAGAAGCCGCCTCCAGATACTGCAGGGCCCTTTCAAAATCATCAACCACGGGCAACATGCCGCTGAAAATCTTTTCTCCGGCACTCTTGCTCAAATCCATCTTCTCCTTTAGCGTGCGCCGACGATAGTTGTCGTATTCGGCCACCAGACGCAAATGCTTATCGTTCAATTCGGCAACCTGCTTCTCCAGCTCGGCCATTCTGTCTTCTTCGCAGGGAACCCCCTCTGCAGCTTCCGCAGCTTCTTCAACACTTGCATCCGTTTCGCCACCGTTCTCCTCCTTCACTTGTTCCGCATCAAGGGGCGCTTCAGTGCTGTGAGCATCCTGCCCCACTTCCTTTTTCAGGTCCTTTTCCTTACCTTTTGTTTGTTTCTTGCTCATATCTGGTATTTTTTATAGACGTTCTTTATTGAATCCTGCAAAACTACTCAATTTTTTTGCCAATTTGACCCCTTAAGACATTTTGACAGGGAAAGCCGAAAAGCACCTGGCCTACCTGTTACAATGACAAAGACAGTGTCGGTAAACCGACACTGTCTTTCTTCAAGTTACTTAATCCCAAAAATAAATAACTGTTTACTGTAGAGGGACTAACGCCTGTAGGCCGCAAAACGCGTCTGATCAACAGTCGCCAGCCGGTTCAGGGTCACAGCAATCTCCTCCAAATCATTACCCCGCTCAACGATACGACCAGAACCATCCAAAAGAAAGACCTCGGAAGGACCCTCCACTTGAAAAGCCTTCGCCAGCGGCGAATCGCTTCCTTTCCAGTCGCACATATGTGCAAAATCTTCCAACTGATCCCTTTCAATGGAATTGTATAAGGGACTCTTGAACCAGTCGAGCGAGACACTAATAACTTCCAATCCTTCCCCATTCAGGAAAAGGGCATTCTTGTACTGCTCAAGCAGCTGCTTTTTTCTATAATTGTTCACCCTGGATGGTGCGTCGTACGACGCCCAAAAGTCGACCAACACCATTTTTCCCTCCCATTCGGAAGAAGAAAAGCGGGTCCCGTCCAGCAGATTACCCTCAATTTCCGGCGCCTTGTCACCCACCATCAGTCCCACAGATGGCTCCGAAGAGCTGTTCATAAAGGACAGGAAACAAAGACCCGTAAAAATTGCTGTTGCTACTGCTTTAAATCTCATGTGTTTTAATTTCGTGAATAACTACGGTGCAAAATTCTGTTTTTTAATTGGTACCTCGTCGTAATTTTAGACGAAGTCCCCGGAATTGTTGACCGATGAATTAACGCTGCAAAAATATGCTACAAAACAGTCAAAAACCAAACCAAGTTGTTTGCAAAAGTTAAATAAAACCAGTATATTATAAACGAACAGCGCCAACACGCTCTTTATCAGCATGTTGGCGCTTTGTTAAAAAGGCACAAAAATGACTAATGAGCCCCATCTGTTTACGAACTACCTGTTAAACACGACGAATGTCAGCTCCCAGCAGATTAAGGCGTTTATCAATATCCTCATAGCCCCTGTCAATTTGCTCAATATTATGAATTACACTCTTTCCCTTTGCCGACAGGGCGGCAATCAACAAAGCCACCCCGGCCCTAATGTCCGGCGAGGTCATCACACTGCCCCGAAGTGAGGTGGCATGATTATGACCAATTACCGTAGCCCGGTGCGGGTCACACAGTATGATGCTGGCTCCCATGTCAATAAGCTTATCCACAAAGAAGAGCCTGCTCTCGAACATCTTTTGATGAATCAGCACACTGCCTTTAGCCTGGGTAGCCACCACCAAAAATACGCTCAGCAAGTCGGGCGTTAACCCTGGCCAGGGCGCATCCGCAATGGTCATGATGGAACCATCAATAAAGCTTTCAATTTCATAATTTTCCTGAGCCGGTACATAAATATCCTCACCACGAATCTCCAGCTGTATCCCCATACGCTTAAACGCAAGCGGAATAACGCCCAACTCGGAGGGCGCAGCGTCCTTGATGGTGAGTTCACTTTGCGTCATGGCAGCCATTCCAATAAAGCTGCCTACTTCAATCATGTCGGGCAAAATGCGATGTGCTGCGCCGTGTAAACGCTCCACCCCTTCTATACTAAGCAGATTAGATCCCACTCCGGAAATACGGGCCCCCATCAGGTTGAGCAAGCGACAGAGCTGCTGCAAATAGGGCTCACAGGCCGCATTGTAGATGGTGGTGGTCCCCGGAGTCAACACGGCAGCCATCACCACATTGGCCGTTCCGGTAACCGAAGCCTCATCCAGCAGGATGTAGGTCCCCCGGAGTGTTTCGGCATGAACGGTATAGAAAATCTCATCGGGTAAAAACTCGAAGCGGGCGCCCAGCTTCTCAAAGCCATAGAAATGGGTATCGAGCCTTCTGCGCCCGATTTTATCGCCTCCCGGCTTAGGAAAGTAAGCTTTGCCAAAACGAGCAAGCAGGGGGCCCATTATCATTATTGAACCCCTTAAGGAGGATGCCCGTTGCCTGAAGGCCGGGGTCTGCATATACGCCAGATCCACCTTGTCTGCCTTAAAGCTGTATTTGTTCCGGCTGTGCTTCACCACCTCCACACCCAGTTCGCCCAGAAGGCTGATCAGGTGCTTAACATCGAGTATGTCCGGAATATTATCTATGCAGACCTCTTCGTCGGTCAACAAACAGGAACAAATAACCTGCAAGGCTTCATTCTTTGCCCCCTGGGGGGTTATTTCGCCGGACATCCGGCAGGGTCCGTTGATCTCAAAACTGCTCATGCCTCAACCTTTACGATTCCAGTTGTTGCCGTCTTTCCGGGTATAAAATTTACGGCGCTGACGATTGTTGCCGTGACTTTGGTTGCCTGCCGCGTTGTTGCCCTGATGCACTGGCTGCGGAAGATTGGCCTCTTTAAACTCGATGGCCTGCACCTGTTCCATCGTGGGCTCAAGCGCCCCTTTGGAAAGCATGCGCAAATCGTTCAGCACCCGTTCATCCGTCGCATTGTCTCTGTTCCAATTAAAGAGCGACTTCCGCATATGGTAAGCGATCAAAGCAATCAAATGATTCTTCAGCTCTCCTTCCTCCATGACTACTGCCTTGGCAATCATCTGCTCAATCAGGCGGCCATAGTGCTTAAAGCGCATGTGGTAATCGTTGTAGGGAACGGTTTCGGGACGAGAGGTGAAATTAGAAGCCTGAGGAATCTCATAAGGATAATCGATATCCAGACTAAAATCCGACATAATGGCCAGATGGTCCCAAAGCTTATGTTTAAAATCACTTACGTCTCGCAGGTGGGGAAACAAATTTCCCATCACCGAAACTATGGCGTGGGCACAGCGGGTGCGCTCTTCACGACTTTCGAGTCCCTTGGCGTGCTCCACCATCTTATGAATGTGCCGGCCGTATTCCGGCATCACAAGGGGACTGCGTGTTGAATTATAATCCATTAAAAAGAATTGATGTGTATTTCTTGTTCTAATAGTCGGGGACCGAAGGAGGCAAGTTCATCACGGCCGGCCCAAACGACAGAAGGTCAGATCAATTGCCAAAATTAAGACAATAATCTCAGTTTGGCAAACTTTAGCAACAATTGTTTGGTGCCGGCATTATCGAAGGCTATCATCGCTTTAAGGTTAGGGGCCTGCCCTTCCAGGGACAGTACTTCTCCCTGGCCAAAGCGCTCGTGCGCCACTCTGCTTCCCACCGAAATGTCGCCACCGGTGCCGCCAAAGGTCTCAGCGCTGAAGGCCGGCTTACGCACCGGAGACTCCTCCTGAAACGAGAAGCTGCGTTTTGCAGCTGCACTTCTATTGCCACCCTCAAAACTCCGCTTAAAACGAGCGCCGCTTGCAACAGCGGGGCGACCGCCAACAGCGGTCTCCACCCCATCCAGATAAGCAGGGTCTATATCCTTAAGAAAACGACTCGGGGTAACAAAATTATGCTCCCCATACTTAAAACGACTGCGGGCGTACGACAGGGTAACCTGCTTCTCGGCACGGGTAACGGCTACGTAAAAGAGGCGACGCTCTTCCTCCAGGCCCTGTTCACTGTTGCCCGACATGGGAGAAGGGAAGAGCCCTTCCTCCACCCCGGCAATAAACACATAGGGAAACTCAAGTCCCTTGGCCGAGTGAATGGTCATCAGGGTTACCCGATCGCTATCCTCTGTATCGCCCTGGTCCATGTCGGTCAGCAAAGCCACTTCTTCCAGAAAATTCACCAGTTTGTTGTCCGCTCCGCTTTCGATACGCTCCTCAGTAAATTCCCTGACCCCATTAAGTAATTCGTCCAGGTTTTCGACCCGCGTTTGCCCTTCCGTGCTCTTATCCATGTGCAGATCTTTGAGTATGCCCGATTGCGCCACCACCTCTGTAGTCAGTTCGTAAGCATTCATCACGGGCAACAGGCGCTCAAAACTCTTAATCAATTGCACAAAAGCACCCAGCTTTTTCAGCGTTCCGGCATTAAAGCCCACACGCCCCAATTCGGGATGCGTCAACACCTCCCAAAGACTCAGCTGATTGTCCGCTGCGGCCTTTTCCAGTCGGTCCATCGTGGTTTTACCAATGCCCCTTGCCGGATAATTGATGATGCGCTTAAGCGCCTCGCCATCGCGGGGATTGATAACCATACGCAGGTAGGCCAAAAGATCTTTTATTTCCTTGCGCTGATAAAAGGAAAGACCGCCATACATACGGTAGGGAACATTATTTTTGCGCAGGGCCTCCTCAAAAATCCTCGACTGGGCATTGGTACGATACAAAATGGCAAAATCGGCATAGGCGCAAGTCGCGTTGAGCCTTCGATTCTGTAACTCCTTAACCACCATATAACCTTCTTCCACATCGGAATAGGCTTGCAGCACTTTCAGTTTTTCGCCCTCTTCCTTATCCGAAAAAACCACCTTCGGAATTTGTCCTTTATTATTGGCGATGATGCTGTTCGCAGCATTGACAATGTTGCGCGTCGACCGGTAATTCTGCTCCAGTTTAAACAAATGATAGCCCGGATAATCGTTGCGAAAATTCAGAATGTTTTCAATTTTTGCCCCCCGGAAACTGTAGATACTTTGGGCATCATCACCCACCACGCAAACATTTTTATGCTGCTCGGCCAGCTTACGTACAATCAGGTACTGCGAGAAATTGGTATCCTGGTACTCATCCACCAACAAATACTGAAACTGGGCCTGATATTTGGCCAGGACTTCGGGATGGTCCCGAAAAAGCAGATTGGTATTTAAAAGCAAATCGTCAAAATCCATAGCGCCGGCTTGCAGGCAGGCCCGCAAATATCGAAGATAAATTTCATACACCATGGGCACTTTGGCGGCCCGATCGGCCGCCAAACGATGGGTGTCGCGTGCATAGGCAGCCGGCAAAACCAAATCGTTTTTGGCGGCAGATATGCGCGAAAGGATCAAACCCGGCTTATACTCCTTATCGGTAATCTGCAGCTCCTTAAGTATGCTCTTAATCAAACTCTTGGAATCGGCCGTATCGTAAATGGTAAAACTCGATGGAAATTTGAGATGCTCCGCCTCCACACGAAGAATACGTGCAAAAACAGAGTGAAAAGTACCCATCCACAAGCGAGAAGCCACCTCTTTTCCGGTCAGGGCAGCAATGCGCTCCTTCATCTCCCGCGCCGCTTTATTGGTAAAAGTCAAGGCCAGCACCCTCCAGGGCGGCACCCCCTGCTGCAAAAGGTAAGCAATTCGATAAGTCAACACCCTGGTCTTGCCCGAACCGGCACCCGCCACCACCAGGGTGGGACCGTCAATGGTGGTTACGGCAGACCTTTGCGCCTCATTCAACTGATCAAGATAATCCTGCACTTTTCTCGTCTTTTGAAGATTTTAAATGAATGGGTAAACAACAAAAATACAATTATTCCCGAACAAATCCGTTAGTAA
>DUOK01000096.1 GCA_012838865.1 Bacteroidales bacterium
AAAATAACATTTCTGTTGTGCACCGACTCGCTGCCAAAGGTAAGGGCCCCATGACAAAAACCATAAGTACAGTCTTCAATCAGAATATTGTAGTTGCCTCCGTTGTCGGGGTCCTTATCGGCATCCACCCCTTTGCCACCCTTCAGCGCAACGGCGTCATCGTTAACCGACATATAGCAACCTTTTATCAGGAAGTTATTACAGGCATCAATATCCACCGCATCAGAACTGGGTGCCTTCACCGGTGCAGCCGGCGAAGTAATGGTCAAATCGAGCAGTTTAACGTACTCTGACTTATAAAAGTGGGTGGTCCAGAAAGGGGAGTCCTTCAAGTGCAGACCGGAGATTTGAACATTTTTGCTGTTCGACACATACAAGAGTCGGGGACGCATTTCATCGACGTTGGTACAATCGGGATTAAAGGCCCGGCGCAGCCAAAATGCTTTCCAGTAACGCAAACCATTGCCATCAATAGTACCTTTACCCGAAATGGTAAACCCATCGAGGCCGTCGGCGTTCACCAATGCAGCAAAATATTTACGGGTTTGTCCCTCAATACGGGTCATCAACAACTCGAAGTGACTGATGTCGTCGCTTCCCTTTAGGCGACCTCCTTCTTCAATATGCAAGTGCGTGCCTTGCTTAAAAAACAAGGAACCGCTTAAAAACACGCCTTCAGGAATAATCACAACGCCACCACCATTGGCATAAGCCTTATCTATTACTGCCTGAATCGCTTCAGTTTGCAACACGGTGCTGTCGTTAATCACCCCATGCTCGGTCAGCCGGTAGTGCGCACCCAGGGTATGGATATCTGTCGGCACAATCTCCTGAAACCAGGACGACATGGGCGTCCCATCGGGCCAAACCTCCTGCTTTTTATCTTTCTTCTTGCTCCCAAAGGCCAATGCAGGCAGCAGCATCAGCAACACAACCAAAATCTTCTTACTCATCATACCATCGTTTTAGGTAAGTAAACAATTACGCTGTCCCTGCAAATCTGCTATAATTTGACGAAAAAAACAAGCTTCTTGTTTATACAACCTTTATTGTTTCACAAAGCGCGTGCTGTAAACCTGGCCGTTTTCCCATACCCTGAGCACATACACACCGGCCCCTAAGTCTCCAACTCCAAGATCGAGGATCCCATTCTGAAGCACCCCAGTCTTGATTTGTGCGCCCAACAAATTAAAGACTTCAACACGGGCCGCGGAACCCGCCCTGCCCTTGAATACAATCCGGGCGGTCTCCTGCACGGGATTGGGGTAGACTTCCAGCTTCAACTCCGGATGCCGCTGTTGGGCCACTTTAGTTCCCGGATCGACATAGCGGATAATTTCAATATCGGGCACCGGAGCACCATCGGGGAAATAGTAACCCACATGCGCCGGCTGATTATAGCCCACATTCTGAACCGCGACATTCATCCGGTACAAAGGATCGTGCATCAAGGTGTAATTCTTCCTTTCGGTAGGAAACCAGCTGGAGAAAATCAACAAAGCTTCATTGCTGCTCTCCCTGAAAACTACCTCTTCGCGCCAATCGCCGAGGATATCGGCCACCAAATTAGCATCATTCTTTGTTCCGTGAATGGTCGCAGCCCCATAATACCAGGAAGTAAGGTGCCGCCCGCCACTGTAGCCGCCATTAATATTTCCCCCATTGCGCAAATCCTTTTGAATATCGCCGTCAAAGTACAAGGGCTGATCGTAGGCATTGTATTCGGTACTCAGCACAAAACCCGACTTATTATAATTACCCAGACCAATACCAACAACCTCCGAGCCCGGGTAGCGGGGATCCACATCGGCTGCCCAGCCGCGTCCAATATCGTTGGGACTGTCCACCCGCCAAAGAATCTCACCGGTGCCCGCTTTGCGCATCGAAATACCATGCACATTGTCTTCATGCGTCTGAAAATACTCCAGCCCTTCCACAAAAGGATCGTGATCGGCCAAAGCATGGGTATCCCCGTGCCCAAAACCCGTGCTGTAAAGTCCGCTGCCATCGTGGTTGATGGCAGCTGCACCATAGATGTACTCATCGTTCCCATCGCCATCCACATCTCCCACCGCCACACTGTGGTTGCCCTGACCGGCATAGGCGCTGTTGCCCGGATCATTGCTGTCGAAAGTCCACACCCGCTCCAGGGTCTCGCTACCGTCCCATTTATAAGCGGCAACACCTACGCGTGTATATACCCCACGCTGAAAGACCAAGAGCGGTCCGTGCTCCAAAGTATAAAGCACGCCACCTTTCAGCGAACTGGCACGGTGCCCGCGATCGTCTCCCCAGGTGGCCCTGTGCTGACTCACAGGCCCCAGTTGCGGCCAGTGCTCAGTCGTCGCCAACTCAGCACCGGTGAGTCCGTCAAACACCGTAATAAACTGAGGATCCTCCATCAGATTACCCGAAGAACGGGGGAGCACCAAATCACTGGGATAATCTGCAGCGGGACCTTTATCAATGGCCTTTCCGCTTCCGTCAATGGTACCGGGGCCCGACAAAAAAGCCACTTCTGCCCTGCCATCCATATCCAAATCGTAAACCATGATGTTCAATTTGGCAGTAGTCACATTAGGGCCACCATGGATGCGCCAAAGATGCTTGCCGTCGAGATCCACGGCATCCAGACAGGAATAGGCACCGCTACTCGACTCCCATTCAAAAACAAACTCATAACGGCCATCGCCCGTGAGGTCCCCAACACTCATGTCACCGGGAACAAACTCCACGCCATCTACCACCGGAGCCGGAGGCAGCGGCACCCGTTTCAAGGGCACATAGTCCCTTCCGGGATTGGCTACCGGTGGATACAAGGGCCACACTTCACTTTCGGCCGACAGTTCATTTGCAGCACTTTCTGAAATGGTCTCCACCTGATAAAAAGAGGCGGCACTGCCGGCAACATCCATATAATTGGTCTTTGTAGCAATGGGCGCAGCGTTAATTTTTTCTCCATCACGGTAAATATTAAAGGCCACATCCTGCGGATCGCTGCCCACCATGCGCCAAGACAAAAAAATGCCGTTACTGGTCTCCAGGGCCACCAGGCCCCGGTCGAGGTACTCCATAGGGCGCTGCGCCAAAAGCGACCACAGAAAAAGGCCCTGCAACAAAAACAAGCTCAGAAAAAAGGAAAACACTTTCATTTTCATAGATATAAATTTAAGGCAAGTTTACAGCCTAAGCACTGAATCCCGCCCATCATTTTGTTGCAAAAATCTATCATCTGCCCCCGAAACACTACAAACCCAGCAAAAAACTTTCGGCCTTATTCATAAAAAGATTATGCCCTTGATTATTTAAGTGCGCCGTATCATCAACACCTTGAAAATACTTTTGTCTAAAGGCCGCATCCCAAACATAAACACCGCTGTATTTTTGGGCATTGTAAATCGGAATGGAGAATTGCCCACAAACCTCCTCCATAACCGCAGCAAGCTCTGTGAAGTTTGGACGAGGAACCCGCCAACTCGTAAAGAAGGCAATTTTTGCGGACGGATACTTAGCGATAAGCCCTTCGCACAAAAGTTTCAACTGCTCACGAAATTCCTCCAGGCTTCCCAACCTATCTAGGTTATCTGCATCGTTATGACCTGCAACCACCAACACATAGTCGGCCGAATCGCTCATCTCGGAAAAGCGCTCAACGATGGAAGGACCAAAACCTTCCGCGCTGCGATCAAAAGCAATACAATTTCCATTACGCCCATAATTATTATAGCTCATCTCGTATTTATCGGCAATTTTGGCATGCCAGGTCTCCGCTACAGGGCGTCGATGATTTTTTACGTAACTGTCACCAATTATGTTCATGGTTTTCCCGTAAAGGGGTGACTTTTGGATTAACTCCTGCTGGCCCCAAAAAGGCACAGTCAACATCCACATAAAAAAAGCAAATCTAAATCTCTTCATCTTATTCTTATTTTTAGTTTTAAAACATCCTAAGCTTCCCCATACTATTATCGCCTGCGGTAAGCGGTGGGCGACATATCCATGACTTTTCGGAACTGTCTCGAAAAGTAAAACTGATCATCAAACCCCAGGCGACCGGCGATTTCGGCCACCGAAAGGTTTTGCTGATCCAATAAGCGACAGGCCTCCTGCATCTTCAGTTGAATAAAATAGGCAATGGGCCCCTTGCCCATTCGGGCCGCAAACAAGCGAGAGTAGTGCGAAACAGAAAGACCTGCCGCAGTAGCCAGCTCGGGCAGCCCAATTTGTTCATTAAGCTGTTCCAGCATAAAATGAATACTGCGACTCACCGGATCGTCCTTCAGCGGCTCATTGACAGCCCTGAATTGCACCAAATGCGTAAAAGAGGCCAGCAAATGTGGCAAAAGCAGATTAACATACTCTACCAACTCAGTACCAAAACCCTGCCGAAGGTTATAAAACACCTCATTGAACAACTGCAGGCGGTCGCGCACCCGTGAATGAGAGGAACGCTCTACAGACACCGGCACCAGAAAAGGACGCGCCAGGCACGCTGCTTTTCGTCCCGAAAAATGAATCCAGTAAAGCGACCAGGGCCGAGACTTATCTGCTGCATATGCATGGGGCGTACCCTCCGGAATAATAAAAAAGTGATGGGCAGGCAAGGGAATGTGCCGATCATTCAGCACGATTTCACCCCCACCCTCCACATTATAGAGCAAAATGGTTTGGGCCACCCCTTGTGGCCGCTCCCGATAATGATGCAAAGCCTGGGGATAAAAACCAATATCGGTCAGGTACAAATCGCCACAAAGAGGCGAACAACGCACCCCGTCCAACACTCTTTCAGGAATAACATAACTCTGTTGACCGGGAAAACCATCCTTCTTTTTCATACACAAACCACAGGTATAATGAATAAACCTTATTTGCCACCGACCACCCAACACGCACAAAAAGACTGACAAACAATACACAGACATGCACAAACGCCAATACAGCACACCACAAATATGATAAAATTGTGCATATAATAATAAAATTGTTCATTCTAAACATGCGCACTTGCCCTTATTTTTGAACAATAAAACTGGAATAGTATGACTGCAGTCCGTTACAACCAACCTTTCATCCTTGGCATCACCCTGGTATCTGCCCTGGGGGGCCTTCTTTTTGGCTACGACTGGGTAGTGATTGGAGGGGCCAAACCCTTTTACGAGCGCTTTTTCGAAATCACCCACTCCCCTTCACTGCAAGGCTGGGCCATGAGCAGTGCACTGATTGGCTGCCTGCTGGGGGCAGTCGTTTCGGGATGGCTGGCCGACCGCTTTGGACGAAAGCCCTTGTTAACCACGGCGGCTGCTTTATTTACCCTCTCGGCCCTGGGCACCGGGGCGGTAGACAGCTATACCCCCTTTATCCTGTTTCGTGTACTGGGAGGCTTGGGCATCGGAATAGCCTCTGCCATTTCGCCCATGTACATTGCTGAAACGGCTCCCGCCGCTTTCAGAGGCCGTCTGGTGTCGGTCAACCAACTGACCATCGTCATCGGCATCCTTGCCGCTCAAATCACCAACTACCTCATTGCCGACACCGTAGCACCCGGCGCCGGGGATACCGACATTCAGCTTTCGTGGAACGGGCAATGGGGCTGGCGCTGGATGTTCTGGGCCGAAGCCTTTCCGGCTCTTATCTTCCTGGGACTGTCCTTTCTGATTCCTGAGAGTCCCCGCTTTCTGCTGAAAAAAGGACACCAGGCCAAAGCCGCCACCCTGCTCGGTCGCATAGGAGGTAGGGATTATGCCCAAACAGAAGTCCGGAACATACTGAGCTCCCTGAAAAACCAAAGCGACAAAACGGAGCGCCCCCAAAGCACCTTACTGAGTAAAAAAATACGTCCGGTACTGATATTGGGAATCGTACTGGCAGTATTTCAGCAATGGTGCGGCATCAACGTTGTTTTTAACTACGCCGAAGAAATTTTCGTCGCCGCCGGCTACACCGTCAGCGACATGCTCTTCAACATCATCATTACCGGCACCATCAATCTGGTTTTCACCCTCGTGGCCATGCGTATGGTCGATAGTCTGGGGCGTAAAAAACTGATGCTGCTGGGGGCAGGGGGACTCACCCTCATCTATTTTCTCTTGGGGGGCAGTTATCTGCTGGGACTACAAGGCATCGTTATTTTAGTGCTGGTGTTGTTGGGTATTGCCACCTATGCCATGACCCTGGCCCCGGTCACCTGGGTCATCTTGTCCGAAATTTTTCCCAACCGCATACGGGGTGCCGCCATGGCAGTGGCCACAACGGCCTTATGGGGAGCCAGCTTTCTGCTGACCTTCACCTTCCCCTTCCTGAATCGCCTGTTGCAAGCCGGGGGCACCTTTTGGCTCTATGCCTTCATCTGTCTCCTCGGCTTTTTATTCCTTCGTAAAAAATTGCCGGAGACCAAGGGGAAGACCCTCGAAGAGATTGAAAAACACATCCACCAATAAGCCAAAACACTACTTCAACAACTTTAAAAACCACCACTATGAATGTTAAAGCATGGGTCGAAAAAATAATTATCCCGACCTACGAGACGGGCGCACCTGAGAAAAACCCCATATTTCTGGAAAAAAGGGTTTACCAGGGCAGCAGCGGTTCGGTGTATCCCTACCCGGTCGTTGAGAAAATAGCCGACGAAAAAAGCGACAAGGAATGGCAGGCCATTTACCTCGAAAACCAGTACCTGAAAATTATGATTCTCCCGGAGCTGGGCGGCCGAATTCAAATGGCCTACGATAAAATAAAACAACGCCACTTTGTCTATTACAACAGTGTGATAAAACCGGCGCTGGTGGGACTAACAGGACCGTGGATTTCGGGGGGAATTGAGTTCAACTGGCCACAGCACCACCGCCCCAGCACCTACGAAGCGGTAGAAGCCCTCATTGAAGAAAACCAGGACGGAAGCGTTACCGTGTGGTGCAACGAACTCGAACGTATGTTCCGAACCAGGGGAAGGGCCGGGTTTACCCTGCACCCCGACAAGGCTTACCTGCAGATAAAAGTCAAACTCTTCAACGGCACGCCACATCCACAAACCTTTTTGTGGTGGGCCAATCCGGCAGTAAAAGTCAACGACCACTACCAATCGGTTTTCCCACCCGATGTGAATGCCGTATTTGACCATGGAAAGCGCGATGTCGCCAGTTTCCCCATAGCCACCGGGCACTACTACAAAGTAGATTATTCAGCAGGCGTAGATATTTCGCGCTACAAAAACATACCTGCCCCGACCAGCTATATGGCCATCCAGTCGAAGTACGACTTTGTTGGCGGCTACGAAAACGACACCCAGGCCGGTTTGCTGCATGTGGCCGACCACCACGTTTCACCCGGCAAAAAACAATGGACCTGGGGACATGGTGATTTTGGCCGGGCGTGGGACCGTAACCTGACCGACGAAGACGGTCCTTACATCGAGCTGATGTGCGGGGTGTATACCGACAATCAACCGGATTTTGCCTGGTTGCAGCCTTACGAAGAAAAAAGCTTTGAGCAATACTTTATGCCCTACCGCGATTTGGGGCTGGTTAAAAACGCTACCCGGGATGCCCTGCTCAACATCGAAGTCGAAGCAGGAGGCTTGCGTCTTAAACTCTACACAACAGGCACCTTCCCCAAAGCTCAGGTCGTGGTTAAGAAAGGAGAAAAGCTCCTCCTCGACACCCAGATCGACACCTCACCCGCCATGAGCTTCAACGAATTAATTCCGGACGAGACTGAGCTGAGCGACCTCCATGTCGCCCTCCTGAGCAAAGATGGAAAGGTGCTGGTCGACTGGCAAGCCGAGCCTGAAACACTACAACCCATGCCCGAGCCGGCACAGGCGGCAAAGGATCCGGAAGACCTCCGCAGTGTGGACCAGCTGTACCTGCAGGGTCTGCACCTGGAGCAGTACCGCCACGCGACTTACGATCCACGCGACTATTATCTGGAAGCCCTGAAACGGGAGCCGGAGGACTGGCGCTGCAACAACGCCATGGGCCTGTGGCTGCTGCGCAGGGGCTGCCTGCAAGACGCCGAACCCTTCCTGCGCAAGGCAGTAAACACCCTTACCCAAAGAAACCCCAACCCCTACGAGGGGGAAGCGCTGTACCATCTGGGTTTGTGTCTGCGTTTGCAAGGAAAGGACGAAGAAGCCTATCGCTGGTTCAACAAGGCTGCCTGGAATGCCGCCTGGGTCGACAGCGCCAGCTTTCAGGCGGCACGCATGGCCATCGAAAGGGGCGACCTGGGAAAGGCCCTGGAACTGACCAACCGCTCCCTGGCCCGTAACAGCAACAACCCCAAGGCGCACCACCTCAAGACCCTGGCACTTCGCCTGGAAGGTCAAAAAACGGAAGCCTTGCAGGAAGCCGAAAATGCCCTGGCTATGGACCCTTTCAACCATGGCCTGCGCTTCGAGCTGTGGCTGTTGACCGGGTCGGCTGCGCACCTGAAGGAGGTGCAGGGACTGGCGGGACCCAACATCCACACTTGCCTGGAATACGCACTCGACTATGCTCACGCCGGCCGTTTCAAGGAGGCCTGTGCTTTTCTGGAAAAGGTGGCCGATGTTAAAGGGCAGAGCTACCCCATGACGCACTACCTCACCGGCTATTTCGAGCTGCGGCAGGGAAAGCGGGACATGGCTGGTAAGACTTTTGAAAAGGCGGCCGCCTGCGCCCCCGATTACTGCTTTCCCAACAAAACAGAAGAACTGCTTGCGCTGGAAGCTGCCGTCAACCTGCGGCCCGGGGACGACAAGGCCTGGTACTACATGGGCAATTTTTGGTACGGCGCCCGGCAGCACAACCGGGCCCTCCAATGCTGGGAACAATCCCGCAGTCTCAACGACCGCTTC
>DUOK01000097.1 GCA_012838865.1 Bacteroidales bacterium
CGAGGTGCAAGGCGTCATCAATATCGACGGCGTGCTGGCCTTTTTGCATCCCGACTCAAGTGAGGGGATGGACCGGCCCGGCAAACCCTCGGCTGCCACTCGGTGGCTGGGCAGTACAGCACATGAAAATCCGGAGCGCTGGAAAGAAGCCTCGGCCCTTACACACATCAACAAAAACTCTGCACCCTTCCTATTCATCAACAGCTCTTTACCACGCTTTGGAGCCGGACGTGACGACCTGATTGAACAACTGAATAAATACGACATACCCAGCAGAAAACACCAACATGAGAGTTGCCCACACACCTTCTGGTTGTTCCATCCCTGGTTTAAAACAACGGTGCAATGGATGGACGATTTTATGCAGGAAATAATACTTTTGTAAGTTTTTTTAATACTTATTAAGAGCAAGTTAAATTGTTAAGCCATATTTAATAGTTAGTTTTGTGAATCGCATACCATTTTGATACACACAGAACTGACACTATGAATCGCTTAGGAGGGCGCATACGAAACAGAAGGGAAGCTTTGCATATGTCGCTGGGAGAAGTAGCCCAGAAGGCAGGCATCAGTGCCAGTGCCCTTTCACAAATTGAGAACGCCAAAGCTTTTCCCAGCATCCTTACCCTAAAAGCGGTGGCCACGGCGCTCCACATTACCGTAGGCGAATTGATTGGAGAAAACGAAACCATCAAACATTCGCCCTACCTGGGAGCCGGTGAAAAACGTTTTATTAGAAAAAATTCAGGTGGTGTAAGCCTTTACTCCCTTTCCCACCACGAAACCGGAAAGCAAATGGGCACCTACCTGATGGAGTTTCCCGGAGGAACTGCAGCAGAGGAGTTTTTTGAAGCCCACGCAGGTCAGGAGTTTTGCTACCTGATCAGTGGAGAATTGAACTTTACCGTAGATAAAGAAAATTTTCATCTGCAAGCCGGCGACAGTTTGTATTACAATTCTTTTAAAAAGAGAAAGGCGTTTAACGAAACGTCGGAACCTGCACAGCTGCTTTGGGTACTGACACCACCCGACCCGCGTTTTGAACAAAGCCTGGCAGCAACAGAAATAATTTCAAATAAACCATAAACACAGAAAAATGAGCATGATTACAACGCTGGAAAAAAAGGGAATCAAGGTCCCCGACCAGATTAAAGACATCTTGAACAATGCTCCCAAAGTGCATTTTTTCAACACGACCGACGAGTTAATAGTGGCCGCCACCAATGGTGCAGACAATGCCACTTTTGAAGTTAAATACGACGTTCCCGGCAAGGGCGAATATGTTGAAGCCGTCGTTCACAAGGTTTCAAACGGTATCTCGGCCAATTACACCGAGGCCTATATGCGTCGGCGCGACCCCAACTCCATGTTGATTGCCGACGACAAGCCCACGGACAAAACGCACTATAAAGACGTGTTTGGCAAGGAATTCACCGACCTGAGAAAAGAAACCTTCGACTGGCTGAAAGGTCAGGAACTGGCCGTCTTCCTGTTTTGGGCCGGCAATTACCCGGTGGGTGCCGGAGGCATTGCCATCGCCCCTGCCAATGCGGGATTCTTTGCTTTGGGACTGGCGTTCTTGCAAAAAATCATGCCGATTGACGAGCTGCAGGAAGATTTTAAACTGAATTCGGTCATTTATGTGGCCCCCCCATTCCGCCACACCCATTTTGATGGCAAGCAAAGAGTGGTGCACAATCGTCTGGACGACATTCATGAGATCTTCTCATATAACCTTTATCCCGGTCCCAGTGCCAAAAAGGGCTTGTACAGTGTTTTGCTTGACGAAGGAGAAAAAGAGGGCTGGATCACCACCCACTGCTCTACCGTTCAGGTCATCAACCCTTACGACAACAGCACCAATTTTATGCACGAGGGTGCCAGTGGCGGTGGAAAGAGTGAGATGCTGCAATTTGTTCCCCGCGAACCTAATGGCCAGGTTAAAATTGGCTACAATATGGTTACCGGTGAAGAGCGCCTGATCAACATTCCGCTTTTCTGTACTTTTAATCCGGTGACCGACGACATGGCGCTTTGTCATCCTTCCTACCAAAAGAACAATGGCAAATTAACCGTTGCAGATGCCGAAAACGCCTGGTTTATCCGGGTGGACGGCGTAAACAATTACGGCGACGACCCTGCCCTGGAGCGGGTGACCATGAATCCCCCAGAGCCCTTGCTGTTCCTCAACATCGACACCAATCCCAACGGAACAGCCATGATTTGGAACCACATTGAAGATGAGCCTGGCAAAAAATGTCCCAACCCCCGGGTTGTCATTCCGCGTGAAGACATTCACGGTGTGCTCAAGCGTCCCATCACCATTGATGTACGCAGCTTTGGGGTGCGTACCCCGCCCACGTCCAAAGAGAATCCTTCCTATGGTATTTTAGGCATCTTCCACATCCTTCCTCCGGCCCTGGCCTGGTTGTGGCGTTTGGTCAGTCCGCGTGGACACGCCAACCCCAGCATCACCAGCGACGGAAGTATGGCCAGCGAAGGCGTAGGCTCTTACTGGCCCTTTGCCACCGGTCAAAAAGTGAAGCAGGCCAACCTGCTGCTCGAGCAAATCATCAACTCACCCCGGGTGCGTTACACCCTCACGCCCAACCAGCACATTGGTATGTGGAAGGTAGGATTTAAGCCGCAGTTGCTGATGCGCGAGTACCTAACACGCAGAGGAAATGCCAAACTGCGTTCTGAGCAATATCAACCGGCCCGCTCTCCATTGTTGGGTTACGAACTCAACTACCTGACCATTGAGGGCAACAAGGTACCATCACGTTTCCTGAAGGTTTACAAGCAAGATGAGGTGGGCGAAGAAGGTTACGACAAGGGTGCAGAAATCCTTTACGATTTCTTCCGCAAGGAATTGCCCCAGTACCTGCAGCCCGATTTGCTGCCCCTGGGTCGCCAAATCATTGAGGCCTGTCTCAATGGCGCTTCGGTTGAGGAATACAACCAGCTGCTGCCGATGGAGTTTAAGTATGCCTTTTTGAAGAAGGAAAAGAAGAATAAAAATAAATAATAAGGTTTCTTTGCACGCCTGTCGAACGACAGGCGTGCCCCTTTCATTCCATAACCAATAAACACCATTCACACAACATGAGTAAAGTTGTTATCATTATGGGCTCCAAGGCCGACCTGGGATGGTCGACCCAAATAGCCAAGGCGGCTGAGTCGCTGGGCGTTCCTGCCCTCATGCGCATTGCCTCTGCCCACAAAGTGCCCCTGAAGTGCCTCGACATCATTCGCGAGTTTGAAAAGGAGCAGGTGGTATTTGTAACTGTTGCCGGTCGAAGCAACGCGCTGAGCGGATTCAGCGATGCCCAGACCCACTGCCCGGTAATTGCCTGTCCCCCCTACGGCGACAAGTTTGCCGGAAACGACGTGTATTCCAGCCTGCGAATGCCTTCGGGCGTAGCGCCTATGGTGGTACTCGAACCCGATAATGCTGCTTTGGCAGCGGCCAAAATCATCGGCCTCAGCAACGAGGACGTGCGTAAAAAAGTGATGGCTCATCAAGAGGCTCAACGTCAAAAACTGGAGAACGACAACAAGGAGCTGCTCTAATGATCAAATCAGGAAAAGACATCATTTTTGCTTCAAAACTTATCAGGGAAGGCAAGTTGGTAGCCTTCCCTACCGAAACAGTTTACGGATTGGGAGCGAACGGACTGGATGCAAAAGCTGTAGCCAAAATATTTGAAGCAAAACAACGCCCCTCATTCGATCCCCTTATTTTACACATTTCCGATCTGGAGCAACTCGAGACGGTATTTAAAAAGCCAATATCGCCCCTGGTGCTGCAACTGGCCGAAAAATACTGGCCGGGACCACTGACCATTGTGGCACCCAAAACGGGGAAGGTTCCTGCTGTTGTAACGGCTGGACTAAAAACCGTTGCCGTTCGCATGCCGGCGCATAAGGTCGCTCGCAAACTCATAAAGCAGGCCGGGGTGCCTATTGCCGCCCCCAGTGCCAACCTGTTTGGTCGACTGAGTCCCACCCGTGCCGAGCACGTAAAGGCACAACTCAAGGGGGTGGACTATTTGCTCGACGGCGGCATTACCGATATTGGTCTGGAATCCACCATTGTGACCATTCACCGAAACAACATTGAAGTCCTGCGACCCGGCGCCATTACTGCCGATCAGCTGCAGGCGGACTTTCCCGACTGTAAGGTGGTGGCCTCCAATACCGAGGACTATATTCAGGCACCGGGTCAGCTCAAGAGCCACTATTCGCCCCGCACACCGCTCTATTTGTACGATGAGGTACCTGAAAAGCTGCCCGACTATGCGGCCTTACTCTTGCTGGAGCCCCATGAGGTACCCGAGCATGCCCAATCCAAAATTGTGCTGTTGTCGCCCACGGGCGACCTGACCGAAGCGGCGGCGGGACTTTTCCAAGCGCTGCACGACCTGGAAAACAACCCGGAGGTAGAACAGATCTATGCTGTAAAAGTCGAGGAGAAAGGACTGGGTATGGCCATTATGGATCGCTTAAAAAAAGCGGCCTACCGCTTCAGTCACTTTGTGGACCAAAACGGTATGACCGCCGAAGAGGTTTCCCGTCAAAACCAGGAACTCTAAACCCTAACCTGCACATTATTCATAAATCATCTATTGCGACAACTTATGAATAAAGCAGGTTAGGAATAAAGCAGGCAAAAATACTACAGCTGCATATCAGCTGCTGCTTTTTACAATCAATACCGGAATGCTCTTCTCGTGAGAGATGAGCCTTTCGGCTACTGAGCCGATCAGCAGATCATTGCTGTCGGCTTTTCCTTTATTACCAATCACCACCAAATCGGCACTGTTGAAAGTAGCCTGATCGTATAAGGCCCGTGAAACAAGGGGTAGTAATGCAGGTTGAGTTTTACGGCATGCACCGGCAGCAGTTCCGCCTGAAGCACCTCAGCCGCCTCGAGGGTTCGCCCTTGACAGAATACCAATCCCCATGCCTGCACTAAACAGCATGGCAAACCAGGCCGGGGTGCTGAACTCTTTTTCGGCATCGTCACCACCGAGGCGAATTTTACCAAAACGTCCAAAGCCAATGTAGAGGCAAAAGACAATGAAGGCATTCACCGCCACAATAAACAACCAGCCAAAATTGCCGGTAATGCTGCTTTGTACCTTACTGAAAACTTCAGCCATGGGACTGCCCACAATCAAAGTCACCGAGATAAACAGCACAATCAACACACATGCCGGCCAAAAAACCGGTCCATGAATGTCGAAGTACTTCTTCTTTCCCATATTCCCCAGGATTAATTAGCTCTTATGTTTTGTATGTATGACTGTTGTTGCCGTTTCAAAGACAGGTGCTTCAAAAATTTCCTGATTAAAGTAAGGAGAAAATAATCGAGGGCAAAGCGCCGGGCGGATTTTTTGCAAATAAAAAGGAGGGCATTCTGCAATGGCGAAAAAATTCTTTAATTTTGTCGCACACTTTACTATGCAACAAAAAACCTAAAGATTAATATTATGGCTGATTTTAAGTATCAAAAGCCCTTCCCCATTTTAAAGGACACCACTGAGTACCGTTTGCTGACCAAGGACTATGTTTCGACGATTGAAGCTGACGGCCGAAAGTTTTTAAAAGTGGACCCCAAAGGCCTCGAATTGCTGGCTAAAGAGGCCATGTTTGATGTGAGCTTCTTCCTGCGTCCCGCACACCTACAAAAGCTGTCCGACATCCTTAAAGATGAGGAAGCCTCGGACAACGACCGCTTTGTGGCCCACACCATGCTGATGAACCAGGTGGTTTCGGCCGAAGGCGAACTGCCCACCTGTCAGGATACCGGAACGGCCATTGTTATTGGCAAAAAGGGCGAGCAGGTACTCACCGGAGGCAGCGATGCCGAGGCTTTGTCGAAGGGCATCTTTGAGACCTACCGCGACAAAAACCTGCGCTACTCGCAAGTGGTTCCCTTCAGCATGTTTGAAGAGAAAAACACCGGCACCAACCTGCCGGCCCAAATCGATATTTACTCCGAAGCCGGCAACAAATACGAATTTCTGTTTGTAACCAAGGGCGGCGGTTCGGGCAACAAAACCTTTTTGTACCAGCAAACCAAGGCCTTACTGACCGAAGAAGCGCTGACCAAATTTGTAAAAGAAAAAATCAAAGACCTGGGCACTTCTGCCTGTCCCCCCTACCACCTGGCCCTGGTCATCGGCGGCACCTCTGCCGAGGCTACTCTGGCCACCGTTAAAAAGGCCTCGGCCGGTTACCTCGACCACCTGCCCACCGAAGGCAATGAAGGCGGTCAGGCCTTCCGCGACCTGGAATGGGAAGCCAAAGTGAAAAAGATTTGTGAAGAAAGCACCATTGGCGCTCAGTTTGGCGGCAAATATTTTGTACACGACGTGCGGGTAATTCGCCTGCCCCGTCATGCGGCTTCTTGTCCCGTGGGTCTCGGCGTAAGCTGCAGTGCCGACCGCAACATCAAAGCAAAAATTACTGAGGAGGGCATTTTTCTGGAGCAGCTGGAAAAGAACCCTGCCCGCTTTGCCCCGGAAAGAGCTCCCGAACTGGCCCCTCCGGTCGACATCGACCTGGATCGGCCCATGGAGGAAGTCCTCAAGGAACTGTCGAAACATCCCATCAAAACCCGCCTAAATTTGAGCGGCACCTTGATTGTGGCGCGCGATATTGCCCACGCCCAAATCAAGAAAATTATTGATTCGGGACAGCCCATCCCCGAATACATGAAAAAACACCCGGTATATTATGCCGGTCCCGCCAAAACCCCCCAAGGCATGGCCTCCGGAAGTTTTGGTCCCACCACAGCCGGCCGCATGGACCCCTATGTAGCGCAATTCCAGGCCCTGGGTGGTTCTATGATTATGCTGGCCAAGGGCAACCGCTCTAAGGCAGTAACCGAGGCCTGCCAAAAGCACGGCGGATTCTACCTCGGCTCCATTGGCGGTCCCGCCGCCATTTTGGCCAAGGACAGCATTAAGTCGGTTGAGGTGGTTGATTTTGAAGAACTGGGGATGGAAGCCGTGCGCAAAATACGGGTAGAAAACTTCCCGGCCTTCATCATTGTGGACGATAAGGGCAACGACTTCTTTGCCAATTTATAATGTTTTGTTTGTTTACTCTCTCTCTTCAAGCGGCGGCCCGGGCCGCCGCTTGTTTTTTTACCCGCTATGAAGCAAGCTTATCATTTCCGCCTGGAATTTAAGGTCCGCGATTACGAATGCGACCTGCAGGGCATTGTCAACAACAGCGTTTATCAAAACTATTTGGAGCATGCGCGGCATGAGTTTTTGTTGAGCGTGGGACTCGACTTTTCGGCCCTGTTTCAGCAGGGCATTGCCGCGGTGGTGGCTCGGGCCGACCTTCGCTACAAAACGCCCTTGCGGAGTGGCGACCGCTTTGAAGTCTGCCTGCGGGTTGAGGTGCAGGGCCTCAAATACATCTTTTACCAGGATATTTACCGACTCAGCGACGGAAAAATGTGTCTGCAAGCCACCATTACCACCACCAGTCTGGTCAAGGGTCGCTTGGCCGTAGCGCCGGAAATCACGTCGGCCCTCGAAAAGCTCCCCGTTTTATAGGCTGCCCAGCAACCAGGACAGCAAAAAACCGAGGTAATTGCCCAGGGCATAGCCCACAATTCCGATGGTTAGCCCGGGGACTACCAGACTGCGCTTGTTTAGGGCGGCAGCGACTACGGGAACGAAGGGGGGACTGCACAAGAGGGCGGCTGAGGTGATGATGAGGGTGTCGGCATCGACCTTGAACCAGCGCGACAGGAGCAGCTGCAACAAGAGGGAGCCAAAAACGACCCAGGCCACGTAGTACAACACATCCAGAGCACCCGTCAGCAACTGACTGATGTCGGCCATGGACGCAACCACTACACTAAAAACCAGCACAAAATACATCCCCAGCTCAAAAGTCTTGGGTAAGCGTCGAACAGGTTCCAGAAAAGACAAGCCCAGGGCCAGTGAGGTAATCAACAACATCAGAACGGCCATGCGGGCACCATCAGGCACCAGCAATGACACTGCCCCGGAAACCACCACCACCAGCACGGCCAACAGCAGGGCTTTGGATAAGGGACGCAAGATCTGTTTTTTCAACATGCCATAAAAGGGGTCGCCGCCGTTGATTGGTCCTTCCTCCCCCTCAGGCTCTCCAACGTAGGACGCCGGCAAAATACGACCAAATACCCGAGGCCCTGCCGAAAGCAGAAAGAACAAATAAAACACCCCAATCACCAGATCGGCCGAGTGGGTCACCAGATACACGGTATCGTCTACGCCCAGCATCACCTTGAGCGCCGCCAGGTTGGGTGTACCCCCAGTATAGAGTCCCACCAGCAAACCAGCCACCTTGTGGCCCTCGTCCAGTGAGGCGCCCAGCCAAAAGTAGCCCAGCACCACCATCAGCACCACACTAAACAGACCAAGCAGCAGACTGACCAGACTGACTCGGGCCAGTTTAAAGACTTCGTTCAGGCGGGTAGAAAACAACATCAGGGGAATGGCCAGGGGAATGGTGGCTGCGGTCATGATTTCCTGTACCTTGGCGCTGCCCTCGGGCAGCCAGCCTGAATTGCCCAGCAAGACGCCAAGGACATAAGCCACGACTACTGCTCCCAACTTGTTCACGTATTTGAAACGGTGACAAAGGTGCAGCACCAAAAATGGGGCAAGCAAATAAAACAAAACCAGCAGAACCATATATCAAATAATTCCTTTTGTTCCTTTATGCAATTTCAATTTCCAGGCTTCAAAAAACTATAAAAACAAGCGCACCAGCGGCATCAATAAAGCCGTAGCCACACCCATCAAACCAATACTCAAACCACTGATGGCGCCTTCTACAGCACCCATCTCTATGGCCCTTGACGTGCCGCCTCCATGGGCACTGCTGCCCATGGCCAGACCTCTGGCGATTTTACTCCGCACCCCGGTCTTGTCGAGGACAAAGGGGCCCACCACGGCACCAAACACGCCCACCACCACAACAACAACAGCTGTCAGGGGCGGAATACCCCCAAAGCGCTCGGAGATGCCCAGTGCAATGGGTGTGGTAACGGACTTAGGTTGTAAGGAACTCACCACCTGCTCATCGGCCCCAAGCCAGCGGGCAATAAGGGTGACCGACACAATGCCAACCAGACTGCCTACGCTTACGGCGGTCAGCATAGAAACCAAATGGCGACGTATGAGGCGCACCTGTTCGTACAGTACATAACCCAGGGCCACAACAGAGGGTCCCAGCATAAAATCTATCAAAAAACTGCCCTGCCTGAAGGCCTCATAATCGACATCCAGCACATACAAAACCCCTATGATAACCAGCATACTGGTCAGTACCGGATGCAGTAAACCCAAACGGGTACGTCGGTACAAGGCCACCGAAGCCAGGTAAATCCCGATGACAAAAGCCAGGGTAAAGGGCTGGAGGGCAAAGAGCTCATTCATCGCTTCCATTTTTCCAGTATTTGTTGCACCCAGGCCGTTACGACCAGCACCAACACCGTACTCACGGCTGAAGCGACTACGATGGCCACGGTAGCCCCGGCAAAATACCGGGTAGTAACCATCAAACCCACCCCTACCGGCACAAAGTACAAGGCCATGTGGGTGGTAATAAAGGAGGCTACGGTGCGCATTTTTTCCGGCTTGACCCAGCCGGCCAACAAGGCCCCGAAAAGCAACAGCATACCCAGCACATTTCCGGGAATGAGTCCCCCAATCACTTTGCTCAGGAGCAAACCGGCCGCATAAAACAGAAAAATGACGAATATGGCGTACATGGTGCTGCAAAAGAAAGAAAAATCAGGGAGATGCAGAAATCCTCTTCACATAACTTAACAAGCAAACTATGCCCGGGACAAGATAATTGCCTATCTTTGCGGCCGCTGCCGCAAAAGAGAAAATTTGTGGACACCAGCAACTTTCCTGATTAGAAATCAACATCTTACCTATTTATATTCATGATTACAGTTTCCAATCTCGCCATTCAATTCGACAAAAAAGTATTGTTTCAGGACGTCAGCCTGAAATTCACCCCGGGCAACTGCTACGGCATCATTGGTGCCAACGGTGCCGGAAAGTCCACTTTCCTGCGTTTGATCAGCGGGGACCTCGACTCCACCCGCGGCTCAATTAGTCTGGCCCCCGGCGAACGACTGTCGGTTTTGCGGCAGGACCACCACGCCTTTGACGGGCATAAGGTATTGGACACGGTGCTGATGGGACACGAGGAGTTGTGGAAAATCGCCCGGGAGAAAGATGAGCTCTATGCCAAGGAAGATTTTTCAGAGGCGGACGGCATGAAAGCCTCTGAACTGGAAGAGCGCTTTGCCGAACTCGACGGCTGGAATGCCGAAAGTGATGCAGCCATGCTGCTCAGCGGCCTGGGTGTAAAAGAGGGCCTGCACGACAAGCAAATGTCGGACCTCAATGGTAAGGACAAAGTGAAGGTATTGCTGGCTCAGGCGCTCTTTGGAAAACCCGACAATCTCTTGTTGGATGAGCCGACCAACGACCTCGACCTGGAAACGGTACGCTGGCTCGAGAATTATCTGGCCAACTTCGACAATACGCTTTTGGTGGTATCGCACGACCGTCACTTCCTCGATTCTATTTGTACGCATATTGTGGACATCGACTTTGGCAAGGTCAAGCTCTTCCCGGGTAACTACAGCTTCTGGTACCAAAGCAGTCAGCTGGCCTTGCGCCAGCAGTCGGCCCAAAACAAAAAAGCCGAAGAAAAGAAAAAGGAGTTGATGGAGTTTATCCAGCGCTTCAGTGCCAACGTGGCCAAATCACGCCAGGCCACCAGTCGCCGAAAAATGCTCGACAAACTGAATGTGGAAGAAATACAGCCCTCTACCCGTCGCTACCCCGGCATCATATTTACCCCGGAGCGGGAGACCGGCAACAGCATATTAAATGTAACGGGCTTGAGTAAAAAGGGGGAAGACGGCACGCAGCTGCTGAAGGATGTATCCTTTACGGTGGAAAAAGACGAAAAAGTGGTTTTCCTTTCGCGCAATCCCCTGGTCACCACCGCACTTTTTGAGATTCTGAGCGGGGAACTGAAACCCGATGATGGGCATTACACCTGGGGCGTAACCATTACCTCTGCTTATTTGCCGATGGAAAACAGCCGCTTTTTCGAAAGCAAGCAGACTCTGGTAGAATGGCTCAGTATGTACTCGGCCGATACCAGCGAGTCTTTCCTGCGGGGCTACCTGGGCAAGATGCTCTTTTCGGGCGAGGACATCTACAAGCGGGTAAACGTGCTCTCCGGAGGCGAGAAAATGCGCTGTATGATTGCACGCATGATGCTGCGCAACGCCAATGTGATGCTGCTGGATAACCCCACCAACCACCTCGACCTGGAGACCATTCAGGCTTTTAACAACACGTTGACCAACTTCCCGGGCAACATCCTGATGAGCTCCCACGACCACGAATTTATCGATACGGTTTGTAACCGCATCATTGAGATAACGCCCAATGGCACCATCGACAAGCTGATGCGCTACGACGACTATGTAAACGACGAAAACATTGCAGCACTGCGCAGCCAGATGTACGGCGACAAATAAAA
>DUOK01000098.1 GCA_012838865.1 Bacteroidales bacterium
AGGCAGGAAAATAAGCGTTACGCCCATCCTGCTCCACCAATTCCTCCACAGCCAGCAAAAGCACCGATTTCGACAGCTGGTTGCCGTGGGCCCCGTCCTTCCAGTGCCTGACGGGACTCACCGTAAAAATCACCTGCAAATCAGGATTCACCTGCCGCAAGGCCATCAGCAAGCTTTGCCAGCGTTCAACTACAGCCCTTACCGATAAACGATAGCGCTGAAAATCCCTGGCCGGAAACTTATGACAATTCGCCACCACCTGTTGCGCCTCGCCAAAGGCATAGACCCAGGCCGTTCCAAAAGTCACCACCAAACAACGGGCCTCCTTTAAAAACGAATGCCCCTTCAGGGTAGCTGCATTGACGTCCTGCACCACCTTAGCGGCATCGCAACCACTGAAACTGCCGTGGTGCTGAAAGCTGTGCCACAATCCGTCCCGCTCCACCAAGTCGCCCAAACCCACCTGCCGGTTCTCCAGAAAAGCCTCCAAAGCAGCGGCCACAGAAAAGGGATTAAAAAGCACTCCGTGCGGATTCACCAGTACCTTAAAACAGGCCTCCTCCATCCGCTGCCCCACATTCCCCGCAAAACAGGAGCCCATAAAAAGCACCCCGGAATGCACCCCCAATCTTTCCGCATCGGGAGCGGGAGTACAAACAATAGATGTTCTGAACGGATCCTTCTTCATAAAGCGAGGGGGACTTCTGTACCCTCGCAAGATAACACTTTGCACCCACTCGCAAAACTCTTCCTCATAAAATACCGGTGGCGGAAGCCCTCTGCCCAGCGCGACAAAACTGCAGTGGCAATAAACCAGCTTGAAAAAAGAAAGCAGTCCGGGAGGTCGCACTAGGCGGAGGGACTGCAGGGGGCAAGCCTCCGACTGTTTCCGATAAAGCGACTGAAGCAAGTGCAGCGTAAAAAGCCGGGCTGCCTGAGCCGAAGGCGAGTTCCCGGCTTTTAGCCAACGCACCGAAGGCGCCGGAAACAGACGGCAGCGCAGACCCTGCAATCCCGCAGCCACCAAGACCTCCCGCAACGCGCCCTTATTTCAAGCGCTCCTCCATCCACGCCACAATGTCGCTAAAAACAAGATCCGCCACCGGCTCCCGATGCAACTCATGCAAAGCCCCCCCATAGCCCTTATAACTACAGTTCTCCGGATACCGCGCAGCAAAACGCTCCGTAGCCCCGCAAGAAGTCAGCGGATCCGCCTCCCCGTGCAGTAAAAGCATCGGCAAGTGAAAATCCAGCCCCTTCGTCATCAAAAAGCGCGCACTGTCGTTCAACTCATTAAATAAGCGGAGACTGATGCGACCGTGCATCAAAGGATCCGCATCCGCCTCCTCCCGCTCTGCAGGGACACTCGTCATCTGGTCCGACCGGATGCCTGTAGAAAAAGTCCACTCCGGCCACCACACATCCGCCCAGCGCCCAAGGCGCTGCAACCAGGGCTTCGGCGGATGTACCAACTCCAGCCAGGGAGAAGTCACCACCACCCCTGCAAAATCCTGCCGACGAAAACGCAAGAAATTCAAAACCAGATTGCCCCCCATGCTGTGCCCGTATAAGAACCAGGGCACATCCTCAAAATTGCGCTCACAACGCCGCACCAGCATCGACACATCGTCCATCAACTCCGTAAGCGAATGCACAAAGCCCCGTGGGCCCTGCGCCTTCCCATGTCCACGATAATCCAGCGCATAGACAAAAAAGCCCAGCTTAACAAAGCGACGGGCCCAATCGTTGTAACGGGCACCATGCTCACCAATGCCGTGCACCAACAAAATACAAGCCCGAGGCTTCCCCTCCGGCTTCCAATAATGCCCATGCAGCGGCGTACCGTCGCCCGACACCAAAGTAAAAGTGTGATAAATCTTCCCCATCACCAGTAAAGTAAGTAGTAACGGGGGACAAATCTAAAAGAAAATCAGATACGCCAAGCACCTTGGACCCTAAAAACAAGAAACTTAAAAAAGAAGCCGCTAATCCCCTTGGCGCCTCTCAGCAAAAGCAAAGTTGCGCTGCCAACCACTGAATTTGGCCCTTTTTACCGCCGAACCCTTAAACAATCGGGAAAAATCCGCCTGCTCCATACTGCGCCAGCGGTCCACATCCATAGCCAGCAGCTCGGCAGAAGGCACAAAAGCCGGTTCGTCATGGGCGCCGGGGCGCCGGTTCCAGGGACAGACCTCCTGACAAATGTCGCAGCCGAAGGTCCAGCCTTCGGTTTTACCCGCAAATTCTTCAGGAATATCCGCCGCCTTATTTTCAATGGTCAGGTAAGAAAGACAGCGTCCGGCATCTACCGTTCGGCCGGGGAGAATGGCGGTGGTGGGACAAGCATCGATGCACAAGGTACAGCCCCCGCATCGGTCGTTATAAGCAGGTGCATCCTCTGTCGGAAGATCGAGATTCAGCACCAGCTCCGACAAAAACACATAGGAACCCAGTTTGCGATGAATCAAGAGACTGTTCTTACCAATCCAACCGAGTCCCGCCCGGGCGGCGAGACTCCTTTCGAGCAAGGGCGCAGAGTCCACAAACACCCGTCCCTCCAACTGCGGGTAAAGGTCCCGCTTGATAAAATCAAACAGCGCATTCAATTTGGCCCGGAGCACATCGTGGTAATCCTGCCCGTAAGCATAACGCGATATTTTGGGAAAACGCTCCGACAAGACGGGCTCGGCCGGCTTGTAATTGTAGAGCAGCGAAACCACCGTTAAGGCCCCCTCCACCAGGCGGGCCGGATGCGTTCGCTTTTCAAAGTGCTTGGCCATATAGCCCATACCGGCATGAAGGCCGGCATCGAGCCAGG
The DNA here is from genome assembly GCA_012838865.1 of Bacteroidales bacterium. Lineage (GTDB taxonomy): Bacteria > Bacteroidota > Bacteroidia > Bacteroidales > Marinilabiliaceae > Geofilum. Next base: position 2,819 of record DUOK01000098.1, read on the forward strand.
CCTGCAAGCGCTCCGCATCGCCCTCCAGTTGGGTGGCGCGACTAAAGCCCAGATCGGCAAAGCCCAGTCGCAGGGCCTCTTCGCGAATCTGCCTTTTCAGATGTTCGCCGGCCAAATGCATCTTAGAGCAAACCCAGTTCGAGCAAAGCCTCGTCCGACAACATATCCCGATCCCACGGCGGATCAAAGGTCATGTTCACCTCTGCCGAGGTCACCCCTTCCACACCAGCCACCACATCACGCACCTCTTCGGGCAGCGATTCCGCAACCGGGCAATTGGGCGAGGTCAGGGTCATCACAATACGCACCTTTCCATCCTCCTGCACATCCACCTCATAAATCAGTCCCAGGTCGTAGATATTCACCGGAATCTCCGGATCGTAAACCGTTTTAAGGGCATTGATGATGTCTGTTTCCTTACTCAAAAATTCGTTGCTCATAGTAGCTCCTTTTTTGGGTCGCCCCCTACCTGGCCAACTTGGTTTTATAAGCCAGCGCATACATACGCATCTGCTTAATCATAGCCACCAAGCCGTTCGAGCGGGTGGGCGACAAGTGTTCCTTAAGGCCAATGGCATCAACAAAAGCCAAAGGGGCCTCTAATATCTCGTCGGGTGTTCGTCCGTTCAACACCCTGATCAGAAGGGCGACGATCCCCTTCACAATAATGGCGTCGCTGTCGGCCATAAAATAAATCAGGCCGTCCTTTTCCCAGGCGTACAACCACACCTTACTCTGACAACCCTCTATCAAATTTTGATTGCTTCGGTGCTCCTCCTCAAAATCGGTTAAATCGTTACCCAGCTCAATCAACAACGAATAGCGATCCATCCAGTCGCTGAGCATCGAAAACTCTTCAACAATTTCCTTTTCACGTTCCTCAATAGTCATCGTTCCTTATTTAGTAAAGGCCAAATTTCACGATTTTTTGATCCCTACGCAAAAAGTTGGCGCACTTTCAGCAGGCCCTCCGCCAAAGCGTCCACCTCCGACTTGGTGTTGTACAGTCCAAACGAAGCCCGTACCGTACCCGGAATCCCAAAACGATCCATCAAAGGCTGGGCACAATGGTGACCGGTACGCACGGCTATGCCCATTTTATCGAGCAGCGTGCCCGTATCAAAGGGATGAATACCTTCGGGTAAAAAGGAAAGCAGACTGCCCCGCTGAGCTGCCCTTCCATAAAAAATAAGATCGCCCAGACCTTCCAGGCGCTCCACCGCATAGGCAAAAAGCTCCTTCTCATAGGCCGCTATCTCAGCCATCCCCAGCTGCTGCAAATAATCCACCGCAGCACCGAGTCCCACCACCCCCACATAGTCGGGCGTACCCGCCTCAAACTTATAGGGCAGTTCGTTGTAGGTGCTGCCCGAAAAGCGCACCTGTTGAATCATTTCTCCGCCACCCTGCCAGGGGGGCATGGCTTCAAGCAGTTCGACTTTGCCGTAGAGCACACCGGTGCCGGTGGGACCGTACATTTTATGGCCCGAAAAAACGTAGAAGTCGCAATCGAGTGCCGCCACATCCACCTTGGTGTGATGAATGGCCTGGGCCCCGTCGATCAAGACCTTAACACCCTTGCTGTGCGCCAGCGCCACAATATCTTTTACCGGATTGATGGTGCCCAACACATTGCTGATGTGAGTAATGGCCAACAAGCGTGTACGCTCATCGAGTAAAGCAGGCAAGGCCGCCAAATCGAGCTCCCCATTGTCGAGTACGGGCAGTACTTTCAGCTCCAACTGCATCCGCTCAGCCAGCAACTGCCAGGGCACAATGTTCGAGTGGTGCTCCATTTCACTCACCACAAGGGCATCGCCCGGCTGCATAAAAGCCGCCCCAAAAGAATGGGCCACCAGATTGATCGCCTCGGTAGTGCCCCGGGTAAAAATAATTTGACGACTCTCCGCCGCGTTGATAAAGTCGCGCACCTTTTCGCGTGCCGCCTCAAAGGCCTCGGTACTGAGGTTGCTGAGCGTATGTATCCCCCGGTGTATGTTGCTGTTGTACTCATAATATACGCGGTCCATCGCCTCCACCACCTGGCGCGGCGTTTGTGCGGTAGCACCGTTGTCAAAATACACCAAAGGCCGCCCGTTCACCGGGCGGCTCAGTATGGGAAAATCCTTGCGGATTTCGTCAATGGGAAAATTCATTTCATTCGCTTTTAACGCGACCGGTACCCAACTGGCCGCAAACCACACAGGAGTCGCATTTGTCGAGTTCGCCACGGAAGCGCTTCTCCACCAATTCCCGAATCTGCTCTTTCAGAGCGGGCACCTGAATTTTTTCGATCACCTCGTAGGCAAAGGCATACATCAGCAAAATATTGGCTTCTTCCTTACTGATGCCCCGTGCCCGCAAGTAAAACATCGCATGCTCATCGAGCTGACCCACCGTAGCACCGTGACTGCACTTCACATCATCGGCATAAATCTCCAACTGGGGACGGGTATTCATTTTGGCGTTCTCGGTAAGCAAGAGGTTGTTGTTGCTCTGGTAAGCATTGGTCCGCTGGGCATCCGGCGCCACAAAAATGCGACCGGTAAAAGCACCGGTACTGGCATCGTCCATCACCCCCTTAAACAACTCGTTGCTCTCGCAATCGGGCACCGCATGATTGATGAACGAGAAATTATCCACGTGCTGGTTCTTGTCGATCACATACAAGCCCGAAATGTGGTTTTCGGCATGCGGTCCCCCCAGTCGTGAAAAAATATTGTTGCGGGCCACCCCGGTGTGCAGGGTAAAATAGTTGGCGTTAAGCAAGGAGCGCGTCTCTTGGTCGAAGTGATAAGCACCGACCTGAACCGTTCCGTTATGCTGATTCTGCAGGTTGTAAAAGTCGAGCATGGCCGACTCAGCCACATGCCCTTCCGTAACGGTATTTACCACAAAACGGCTCATCGACATGGTATGGTCGCAAAACAAGACGCGTGCCTGAGCCTGCTCTTCCACCACAATGAGGTTGCGCTGGTTCACCATCAAATCCTGTTCGCCGGTCAAGACATTCACCACCTGAATGGGCTTTTCTACCACCTTGCCCTTAGGCACGTAAATAAAAATGCCGTCGGTAGCAAAAAGGGTATTGAGGGCCACAAAACCGTCTTCCTCCACCTTGGCCAGCGATCCGTAGTAGCGCTTCAACAATTCGGGGTGCTTTTTCGAAAGTTCGGCAAAACTGCCGGCCTCCACCCCGTCGGGCAAAGCCTCCACATTGCTGCCGGCCACAAACTTCCCGTTGACCGTAAATAAGGTGTAGGAGTCGAGCTCGTGCACATTGCACTCAAATTGCTTCAGCGCTTCCGAAGTCGCCCCGTTGAGTCCGTAAGCCTGCGTGTACCCGGCCTTAAACCAGGCCTGCAAGTTGGTGTACTTGTAGGCCTCCACCTTCGAAGAGGGAATGCCCAACTTCGAAAAGGCTTCCATCGCACCTTCCCTGGCTGCGTTCACCTCAGGTGCCGCATCCTTTTCAATCAGCTCCCTGTTCTCGGCAAAAAGCCGCTGCAGAGCTATGTCGTGTTCCGATAATTGCATACTTACTCCATTTCCTTTTTAATCCAATCGTACCCGTTTTTCTCCAGCTCGTAGGCCAGTTCTTTGCCGGCCGACTTAACAATTTTGCCTTTGTACAACACGTGCACGAAATCCGGCACAATGTGGTCGAGCAAGCGCTGGTAGTGGGTAATCAGGATGGTGGCGTTATCGGGACGGCGCAATTTATTGACCCCGTTGGCCACGATGCGCAAAGCATCGATGTCCAGTCCCGAGTCGGTCTCATCCAAAATGGCCAGTTTCGGATCCAGCATAGCCATCTGAAATATTTCATTCTTCTTTTTCTCTCCACCCGAAAAGCCCTCGTTCACCGAGCGGTTGGTCAGGTCCGAATCGATATCGACCAGTTGTTTGCGATCGCGCATCAGCTTCAGAAAATCGCTGGCCGACAGAGGCGCCTCGCCCCGGTATTTTTTCTGCTCATTGAGGGCCGTACGCATGAAGTTGGTCATGCTTACACCCGGAATCTCCACCGGGTACTGAAAACTTAAAAAGAATCCCTCCCGGGCACGATCTTCGGGAGACAAATCGAGCAAATCTTTTCCGTTAAACTCCACGCTGCCCTCAACAACTTCAAAAGCCTCATTTCCGGCAAGCACCGAGGCCAGGGTACTCTTACCCGAACCGTTGGGCCCCATAATGGCGTGAATCTCTCCGGCCTTCACATCCAGATCAATGCCTCTTAATATTTCTTTGCCTTCAATCTTGGCATGTAAATTTCTTATCTTCAACATGATGGTATGTTTTTCTTTTTCTTAATTATTCAACAAGCTAAAACGACTTATCCTACGCTGCCCTCCAGGCTGATCTGAAGCAGTTTCTGCGCCTCAACGGCAAACTCCATAGGCAATTGGTTAATGACCTCCTTCACATAACCGTTTACAATGAGGCCCACCGCATCTTCGGTATCGATGCCCCGCTGGTTACAATAAAAGATCTGGTCTTCCCCAATTTTTGAAGTCGTTGCCTCGTGCTCTACCTTGGCCGAAGGATTGTTGATCTCCAGATAGGGGAAGGTATGTGCCCCACACTTATCGCCCAGCAACAGCGAGTCGCATTGCGAGAAGTTCCTTGCATTGTCGGCCTTCTTCGATACTTTAACCAGGCCCCGGTAGGAGTTCTGACTCTTTCCGGCCGATATCCCTTTGCTTACAATCAGACTGCGGGTGTTCTTACCCAGGTGAATCATTTTGGTTCCTGTATCGGCCTGCTGATAATTGTTGGTCAGTGCCACCGAATAAAACTCGCCCACCGTATTGTTGCCCATGAGCACGCAACTCGGGTACTTCCAGGTAATGGCCGAACCGGTTTCTACCTGCGTCCACGATATTTTGGAATAATCGCCCTTACAGATGCCCCGCTTGGTCACAAAGTTGTAAATACCTCCCTTGCCCTCCTTGTTGCCCGGGTACCAGTTCTGTACGGTAGAGTACTTCACTTCGGCCCGGTCGAGGGTCACAATTTCAACCACGGCAGCATGCAGCTGATTCTCATCACGCATGGGCGCAGTACAACCCTCCAGGTAGCTCACATAGCTGTCGTCTTCGGCCACAATAAGCGTACGCTCAAACTGTCCGGTATTCATCGTATTGATGCGGAAGTAGGAGGACAGCTCCATGGGACAACGCACGCCTTTGGGAATAAACACAAAGGATCCGTCGCTGAACACCGCCGAATTAAGGGCAGCAAAAAAATTGTCGCCCGGCGGCACCACCGAACCCAAATACTTCTTAACCAAGTCGGGATACTCTCTGGCTGCCTCCGAGAAACTGCAAAAGATGATGCCCTTTTCGGCGAGGGTTTCCCTGAAAGTGGTTTTTACCGAAACGCTGTCGATGATGGCATCGACAGCCACTCCCGCCAAAACCTTCTGCTCGTCGAGCGGTATCCCCAGCTTATCAAAGGTCGCCCGCAATTCCGGGTCCACCTCATCCATGCTGTTCAGCTGCGGCTTCTTCTTAGGTGCCGCGTAATATATCATATCCTGAAAATCGATTTCCGGAATCTTCAGGTGCGCCCAGTCGGGCGACTCCATCTTTAACCAATTGCGATAGGCTTCCAAACGGAACTCCAACAAAAATTCCGGCTCCTGCTTCCTTCTGGAAATTTCCCGAATCACCTCCTCGTTCAATCCCTTAGGAAGCACGTCCATCTCAATATCGGAATGAAAACCGTACTGGTATTCGCGATTGGTTACTTCTTCCAACAACTTATCCTGTTCGCTTGCCATAGTATTTTTAATCAGTTACTTTCTTACACATTTAAACAAGCCCCCCTGCAAAGAGTTCACCCCCTTTTTATCAGAAAAACCACCGTTTTATAACTGCGGTCTATATGCATTTGAATTACACAAAAACAAAATCCGACAATAAGAGCGAGGGCTGAAGGACAAAATTACAAAACTATTTAGATTAATTAAACTTAAGGAGAGAAGAATGTCTTAAATTAAGACCCCTTAACAATATCTTGGCAACCAGGAAGTACTCCCTCCGGTTTTTCATTAAATTTGCAGCTATAAATAAGCGCGCTGCATGGCGCCCGATGCCCAGGCCCTCATCGTCATCCGTGCCGTGCGCCTCCTGCGCATTTACCGCATTCTCAAACTCTACCACTTTGTACGCGCCGGCAAGCTACTGGTGCTTGCCCTGCGCCGCAGCGCCCTCAAAATACTCATATTCATGATGTTCATCGTCATTTTGGTGACCATGCTCGGCAGTCTCATGTACGTCATCGAACACGGTCAGAACGGTTTCTACAGCATCCCTTTGAGCATCTACTGGGCCGTCATCACCCTTACCACGGTGGGCTATGGCGACATTGTGCCCCTGACCGACCTCGGCAAATTCATCGCCTCCTTTATTATGAAGCCAATTTTTGCCGCATCTGCGACAAAAGACTGAGCTCCTGACAAAAAAACTTAACTTTGCAGCGACAGCTTAGGATTTCATTAAAGGAAGTGCCGATTTGAAAACCATTAATAAAAAGAAAATCATCAACGACCCGGTCCACGGCTTCATCAACATACCGGGCGAACTGCTTTTCGACCTCATCGAACACCCCTACCTGCAGCGCCTGCGCTGGATCAAGCAACTGGGCATGACCCCCCTTGTGTACCCGGGTGCCACCCACACCCGCTTTCAGCATACCCTGGGCAGCATGCACCTGATGACGCAGGCCGTGGAGACCTTGCGGGCCAAGGGACAAGACATCAGTCCCGAAGAAGCGGAGGCCGTTCACGCCGCCATATTGATGCACGATTTGGGCCATGGTCCCTTTTCCCATGTGCTGGAATCGACCCTCGTGCGTGGCATTCACCACGAGACCATCTCCCTGCTGTTTATGGAAAGACTCAACCAGCACTTTGAGGGTCGCCTGCAAATGGCCATCGATATTTTCACCAACCGCTACCCAAAAAAATTTCTCCATCAACTGGTCAGCAGTCAGCTCGACATGGACCGCCTCGATTATTTGTTGCGCGACAGCTTTTTTACCGGCGTATCCGAAGGGGTCGTGAGTTCCGACCGCATCATCAAAATGCTTTGCGTAGCCAACGATCAGCTGGTGGTGGAAGCCAAAGGCATCTACTCCATTGAAAAGTTTCTGATTGCGCGTCGCCTCATGTACTGGCAGGTGTACCTGCACAAAACCGCCCTCGTGGCCGAAAAAATGCTGGTCAACCTCTTCAGAAGAGCCCGTCAGCTGAGCGCCGACAACGATCTGGGAGCCGTACCGGCCCACCTGCTCTTTTTCCTGCGCCACCAGCCCTCGGTTGAAGATTTCCGCAATCGACCCGAAGTGCTCGATCACTTTGCCATGCTCGACGACAGCGACATCATGACCAGTCTCAAAAGCTGGACCCTGCACCCCGACAAAGTCTTGTCGACCCTGGCTGGGGGACTCCTACGCAGGGAACTTCTGGCCATAGAGGTGCAGGACGAGACTTTTCCGCCGGAACGCATCGCCAAACTTTTGGCCGCCACGCAGGAGTATTACCAGCTGGGCTCCCCCGAAGAAGCCGCCGCCTTTTGCTTTGCCACCAGTGTAGAAAACAACACCTACAGTGTGCGCGACGACAAAATCAACATCCTGGGCCGCAACGGCCAAATAAAAGACATCTCCGAAGCCTCCGACATGCTCGACTTGTCGGTCCTCTCCAAAACCGTAACCAAGCAAATTTTATGCTGCCCCAAAGCCCTGCGCAGTCCCGACTGACCAGCCCCCGCCACCTCCCCGCGCCCTGCTTTTTTTACCTGCATTATTTTCGTAGTTTTGCACAAATATTTTTTTCATGGAGTTTACTGCCGAACAAATAGCCTCCCTCATCGAAGGGAAAATAGAGGGAGACCCCAAAGCGCTGGTGCGCGATGTTTCCAAAATAGAAGAGGGCCGGCCCCAAACGCTGAGCTTCCTCTCCAACCCCAAATACGAGCAATACATTTATACCACCCAGGCCTCGGTAGTCATTGTTAACGACGACTTTAAGCCCGGTCAAGCGCTCAGTGCCACCCTCATTCGGGTGCCCGATGCTTACCGGGCACTGGCCAAACTCCTCCAGTTTTATCAGGAAGCTCAACCCAAAAAGACCGGGATTGAACAGCCTTCCTACATTGCCAAATCGGCCACATTGGGCGACTTTGCCTACGTAGGGGCCTTTGCCTACATCGGCGAGGGCGTAAAAATCGGCAACAACGTACAAATCTACCCCCAGGCCTACGTTGGCGACGGGGTAAGCATTGGCGACAACAGCATTGTTTATTCCGGAGCCAAAATTTACCAGGGCTGTAAGCTGGGACAAAAATGTGTGATTCACTCGGGCGCCGTAGTCGGCTCCGATGGCTTTGGCTTCGCACCCGGAGAAGACGGCCAATTCGAAAAAATACCACAGGTAGGTATTGTGGTACTCGAAGATCAGGTAGAAATTGGGGCCAACACCACCATCGACCGGGCCACCATGGGTGCCACCATCATTCGTCGCGGCACCAAACTCGACAACCTCATACAGGTGGCCCACAACGTTGAAATAGGTGAAAACAGCGTGTTGGCTGCCCAGACCGGCATCGCCGGAAGCACCAAAATAGGCAAGCAAGTCATGTTTGGCGGTCAGGTAGGCATCTCCGGGCATCTTAAAATTGCCGACGGCGTAAAACTGGCGGCGCAGACCGGCGTGTCCAAAAGCATCACCAAAGCAGGGACCGTACAAATGGGCTCTCCCTCCATGGATGCGATGCAATACAACAAAGCCTATGTGTTTTTCCGCAAGCTGCCCGAATTAAAGACGCGCATCGACGAACTCGAAAAGAAATCATCCAACCAACAACCATAAATATGGCTGAAAAACAAAGAACCATAGCCAAGTCGGTCACCCTAAAAGGCCCCGGCTTGCATACCGGAGTAAATGTTAGCTTAAACCTGCAGCCCGCTGAAGCGGGCCACGGCTACAAATTCAGACGTACCGATATGGAAGGCCAGCCGCTGATCAAAGCCCTGGTCGATAACGTAAGCTACACCCAACGCGGCACCGTGCTGCAGGAAGGCGAAGCCAAAGTAAGCACCATAGAACACTGCCTGGCCGCCCTGCGGGGTTTGGGGGTCGACAACTGCCTCATCGACGTTGACGGACCGGAAGTGCCCATTCTCGATGGCAGCTCTAAGTTTTTTGTGGCCGCCATTAAAGAAGCCGGAATTGTAGAACAGGATGCCGAACGCGAATACTTCGAGATCCGTGAGAAAATGGTGGTGGAAGATCCTGAAACCGGCAGCTACATCATTGCCCTGCCCGACAATTGCTTTTCGGCCCAGGTCATGATTTCCTTCAACAAATCGCTGCATTTGGCCAACCAATTTGCCACCATCGAAAGCCTCGATGCCTTTGAAGAGGAAATCTCGATGTGTCGCACCTTTGTGTTTTTGCACGAGTTGGAACCCCTGCTCAAAAACAACCTGATCAAGGGTGGCGACCTCGACAACGCCATCATCATCATCGACAAACCCATGGAGCAGGAGGAACTCGACCGCCTGGCCAAGCTGTTCAACAAACCCTCCGTAGAAGTAAAACCCACCGGCATTCTCAATAATCTGGAGCTGCACTTCACCAACGAACCGGCACGGCACAAATTGCTCGATGTAATTGGCGACCTGGCCCTGTGTGGCAGTCCCATCAAGGGACGCATCATCGCCAACAAACCGGGACATAAAATCAACGCCGAATTCACCAAAATTCTGCGCAAGGAAATTCGCAAGCGCCAGCTCAAAATCGATGCCCCGCCCTACGATCCCAACCAGGAGCCCGTTTACGATGTCAATCAGATAAAGGGCATGCTGCCCCACCGCTACCCCTTCTTACTGGTCGATAAAATCATCGACATTCAGGACAAAATGGTGGTGGGCGTAAAAAACGTAACAGGCAATGAACCCTTCTTTACCGGCCACTTCCCCAACGAACCCGTAATGCCCGGCGTATTGCTGGTCGAGGCCATGGCCCAGGTAGGCGGCATTCTGGTTTTAAGTCAACTCGAAGATCCCCATACCTACAGCACCTACTTTTTGAAACTCGACAACATCAAGTTCCGCAAAAAAGTGGTTCCGGGCGACACCCTCATTTTTAAACTGGAAATGATGACCGAGATCCGCCGGGGCGTAGCCAATATGAAAGGCATGGCTTTTGTTGGCGACAACATCGTGGCCGAAGGAGAGTTTATGGCACAAATCGCAAAAAACAAGCAATAAATGAAGCAACCACTGGCATACATCCATCCCGAGGCCAAAATAGCCCCCAATGTGGTCATCGACCCCTTTGTCACCATCGATAAAAATGTGGTGATTGGTGAAGGCACCCGCATCGGCTCCAACGCCACCATTCTGGAAGGCACCCGCATCGGAAAAAACTGCAACATCTTCCCCGGCGCAGTCATTGGCGCCATACCGCAGGACTTAAAATTTGTGGGCGAAGAAACCACTGTAGAAATTGGCGACAACACCACCGTGCGCGAATTTGCCACCATCAACCGGGGGACCAAAGCCCGGGGCAAGACCGTAGTAGGCAGTAATTGTTTGCTCATGGCCTACGTGCATGTGGCCCACGACTGCATCATCGGCAACAACGTTATTCTGGTCAACAGCGTTCAGGTGGCCGGGGAGGTCGTCATAAACGACTTTGCCATCGTGGGGGGACTCTCAGCCATTCATCAGTTTGTGCACATTGGGGCGCATGTAATGGTGAGCGGGGGCTCACTGGTCAGTAAGGACATTCCGCCCTATGTCAAGGCCGGACGCGATCCGCTTTCCTATGTAGGCGTCAACTCCATCGGCCTGCGCCGTCGCTCCTTCACCAACGAACAAATACGCGACATCCAGGACTGCTACCGCATGCTCTTCCAGTCAAAGATGAACAACTCAGATGCCCTGGTGCGCATCGAAGCCGAGCTGCCTGCCTCCAAAGAACGCGATGAAATCATCCTCTTCGTCAAAAACTCGCAGCGCGGCATCATCAAGGGCTACGGTGCCGTCAAACAGGAAGAATAATACCTTCACGGGGATTTTTACTCATCGGCACCAAGACTGTTGGGGTCGTTGGCGTCCAGCGGATGGGCCTGCAATTCGGCATTCATCTTCCGGCTGTTGTACACATCGATGGCGGTGTAAATGGCCGAGAGCAGGGATTGCGGATCGGCCTGATCCTGACCGGCGATTTCATAGGCCGTACCGTGATCGGGGGAGGTGCGCACCACCGGCAGACCGGCTGTGAAGTTCACTCCTGTAGAAAACGACAAGGCTTTAAATGGCGCCAGACCCTGATCGTGGTACATCGCCAAAATCGCATCGTACTTTTTAAAGCCATCGGTTCCAAAAAAACCATCGGCCGGGAAGGGACCAAAAACGAGCAGGCCATTCTTTTTGGCTTCGGTAATGGCCGGCTGTATCAGCTCCTGCTCCTCCTTACCCAAAAGACCGTCGTCCCCCGCATGAGGGTTGAGTCCCAGCACCGCAATGCGGGGCCGGCGAATGGTGAAATCGTTCTTTAAAGTCGCATTCAAAATCTTCAACTTTTCCAAGATCAGCTCCTTGCTGATGGCCGCACTCACCTCTTTTACGGGAATGTGGCCGGTAACCACCCCTACCCGCAACAAATCACTCACCATCAGCATCAGGGGCGTACCATCAAAAACACTCGCCAGGTATTCGGTGTGTCCCGGAAAAGCAAACTCGGCCGACTGAATCACCTTCTTGTTGATGGGTGCCGTAACCAACACATCTATGGCCCCGTTTTTAAGATCTTCAACAGCTTTTTCGAGCGACTGAAGGGCGGCTTGTCCACCTACCTCTGTCGCCTTTCCCAGCTCCACCCGGGCATTGTCGTCGGTGCAATTCACCAGGTTCACCCTTTTGCTGTGTGCCTCTCCTCCGTCGCGCACGTTATTCATACTCAAAGGAGGCAGGTTTAAGGCTTTGCGATGATAGGCCGCTACCTTGGAGGATCCGTAAACCACCGGGGTGCAGATTTCCAGCATCCGGGGATCCGACAAGGCTTTGAAGATCACTTCATAGCCTATGCCGTTGATGTCTCCTTGTGTAATGCCTACCTTTATTTTTTGCTCACTCATATATTCTAATTTTTAATCGCTGTGTTATTGTTGGGCACGGGCACTCAGAAAACGGTGCAGCAGGCGCACGCCAAAGCCTGTCCCCCCCAAGCCCCTATAAGTGTGTTTCCGCTCCAGAAAAGCCGGTCCCGCAATATCAAGATGCAACCAGGGCGCGGAAACAAAATGAGCCAGAAACTTACCTGCGGTAATGGCTCCGGCTTCGCGGCCACCCAGGTTCTTCACATCGGCCACATCGGATTTAATGGCCTCGTCGTAATCCTTCCAAAAGGGAAACCAAACGACTCTTTCACACACAGCTTCTCCGGCTGCTTCCAGCGCGCTCTGCGTTTCCCTGGAGGCTGTTCCCATACCCACACAGGCCTGAGAACCTATGGCCATTACAGCATTGCCGGTAAGGGTGGCCAAATCGATCACCAACTCGGGCTCGTAACGCCCGGCATAAGACAAGGCATCGGCCAAAATCAAGCGACCTTCGGCATCGGTATTGATGATTTCGACCGTACTGCCCGAGTGCATGGTCAACACATCACCGGGCACAATCGCATTACCCCCCGGCCTGTTGTCCGTTGCGGGAACCAATCCCACCACATACAAGGGCACCTTTGTCGCTGCCAGGGCAACGAAAGCACCCACCACCGCTGCCGCACCGCCCATATCGCACTTCATGGTATCGAGGCTCCCGGGAGGGGTCTTCAGGTTGATGCCGCCGGTATCGAAAACCACCCCTTTGCCCACGAGAACGATGGGGCGTTCATTTACTGCGTTTTTGGGTTTCCACTCCAGCACCGAAAAGGTGGGCGGATCCACACTGCCCCGGTTCACGCCCAGTATCCCCCCCATCTTAAGTGCTTCGATTTTTTGTTTGTTAAAGACCTCTGTCGAAAAGCCAAAACGCTGCGCCAAATCCTGTATGGTCTCACCCAACTTTACTGCAGTCAGGTAAGAAACCGGTTCATTCACCAGATCGCGGGTCACAAACACCGCCTCCACAAGCTGATTCAGCTGCTCCACCTGCACTTCACTTGGCGCTCCCACCAACGCAATTTCAAGGACAGGCAAAGCCTCCGCCTTGGTCTTATATTTCTCAAAGCGATAACGGGCCAGCGCCAAACCCTCGGCCCAGGCCAGGAGCTCATCGGCGTCCCCGACCTGACCGACAAGTGCCACCTGTTGGCAATGTTCTGCGCTGAGCTCGGCTTCGAGCTCAGCGCCCCAACGGCGCAAAGCTTCCAGGCGCTCTGCCGGGGCAAGGGCAGTATCAGTAACTGCCACGCCTTTAATTCCATTGGCCTGCTTTAAAATAACCTGACCGTTCCCCTGGCTTTTTTCCAGCTTGCGGACGACATAATCCTTCTCCGTCTTCGTCAAAGCATCGAGCCCTTCCGGCTTCTCACAAAGGAAGAGGGCAGCAAAGCCCTGGGGGACCGCAGTCTGCTTTTCTATCTTTACCAACATATTCTGCATCTAAAATTTTAACAGCAGCTCACTGTAAGCGACTGCTTTTCCCTTCCACCCTAACTGGACTTTATTCTTCGCTCACTTCAGCAAGCTCTTCTTCTGCGAATTCTTCATCGACCTCACCATCGGCAAACTTCACCGAATGGAAAAGAGATTCCAACTGCCAGACATAGTTCCGCTTCTTGGGTTCATCCGGGTAATACACATAGGCATCGGTGACAACCACCCGGTTGTTGGCCGCATCGTGATGGGCATACAACACAAAGGGCCCACCCATCAAATCGCCAATAACCTTCCACAAACCACGTAACTCCACCGTAGGGTGCCCGTTTAAGCTAAAACTCTTGTAAGTAATGGGCAATTCGTGCTCACTACTCATATACGAACCTTCTGAGGGACCCGGCATATTCTGTCGTAAAACAGAATCCCGTTTGTTCAAAAGATACTCCCGCGAAAAAGTCCCCTCACCGATATAGGGAAAGCTGTAAATCATCAAACCCTGACTCAGCTCTCTGGTTTCGTTACTCAACCAGGTAAAAGTGTCGGAACTCTTGTTTTTCTGAAAGGAATTGGGCACTACCATCGAAAAATCCCACTGCTTTTCTATATCCTCCATCAATTTGGCCTCCGGATAACGGGTATAGTAGGCCAGACTACGACGTCTTTCGGCACGAAGCAGAAAGGCAACGATGCGCAACTCGCTCTCCTCCACCAACTCAATAAATTTCTCCGGAGTTCTTGCATTGATGTGCAACATGGCCTGTCCACGCGCCCAGCTCGACTCACTAAAGAAACGCACACCTTCGTTTTCAACATTGGGACCAATATTCACCACCACCAAATTACGGCGGGTACGCAAGGCTCCGGTAAAAGCACGATGCGGAGTTATGGATACCGTAAAAATCGGTTCCGGTTGTGGAAGGCCCTCCATAGCTTGCTTCAAAATGGTTTGCAGGGCATCGCCGGCGGGACCATTACGCCACTTATCGTCCATAATTACCAGTACCTCGCCCATGGCTCCGGTAATACTGGGTTTCTGATTGCTGCTGTTTTTGCAGCCGCTTAATAGGGCCAGCAGTATCACAACAAGGGCAAATGCAGTATTTCTGTTCATAGCTTCTTCCTTTGGGGTTATTACTTAAGACTTACAAGATACAAAAACCGTGCAGAACAAACCTCAGGGTTGAGCGTTTTTGACACCTGCCTCCTTGGCTTCTGCACCAGCTTCCTTCAACCAACTCCGATCCACGTAAAACAAAGGCAACTCCGCCGGCTTTTTCCAAATCTCCAGCTGCTGACCAGCTTTTAAATGTCGCGACGACAAACGATTCCAATGTTGAACATCTTCTACCCGCACGCCATAACTCATTGCTATGCGATGAAAAAACTCTCCCTTTCGTACGGTATGAATAATTTTGTGACGCCCTTGCCGCTCGCCAATCGGAGGAAGTCCGGCAGAAGGAGGGGCAGCCTCCTCCTGCAGCAAATGCCGCTGCTCAAAAAACAAAAGCAGCTTCTCCCGGGGCAAAGCAATCTCTACCGGCTCATCAATCACCGGGATATAGTCGCGTAAAAAAACAGGATTAAGTAAGCGTAAGAGCGTTACGTCCACCTCAATCAAAGCAGCCAGCTGCTCAAACGACACCGACCGCCCCAAATGGGCAAAACCCAAATCTTCATAGCGAAAAGGGGCCGGCGTAGGAACGATCCCATAATCGTGGTAATGGTTCATGGCATAATTCACTGCAATAAAGGCAGGCACATAGCCACGGGTCTCGGCCGACAAGTAGGGCCTGATTTTCCAGTAGTCGCGCTCGCCACCGGCTTTTACAATGGCCTCATTGACCACACCAATGCCTCCGTTGTAGGCAGCCAGCACCAGATGCCAATCCTGAAAATTATCGTAAAGATACTTGAGGTAGC
Source organism: Bacteroidales bacterium (assembly GCA_012838865.1). Taxonomy (GTDB): domain Bacteria; phylum Bacteroidota; class Bacteroidia; order Bacteroidales; family Marinilabiliaceae; genus Geofilum. Next base: position 18,358 of record DUOK01000098.1, read on the forward strand.
GACAAGCAGCCTCTGTTGATTTCACGGGATCGGCACGCTCATCGAGGTAGGAACTCACTTCCAAATCAAACATACGACCCGCCTGATACAAGAATTGCCAAAGGCCCACCGCTCCTGAAGAGGAACGCGCCCTCGGTTCCAGGGCCGACTCCACTACAGCCAGATACTTCAGTTCAAGCGGCAGCCCCATTTTGTCGAGCTGCTCTTCAAACAAAGGGAAGTACAATTCGGCCCGTCCAATAATGGCCGCCAGGTGTTCCTGGCGTTGCCGCGTGTAAACATCTATGTAGGCCTGAACCTGCGCGTTGTAAATTAATGAAATGGGTGTAGCCGCATCCAAACGCGCCATGCGTGAGGCCACCAGCTCCTCGGAGACAACCGGCACCTGCGCAGCTGAGTCCGACCCAAAACCCAAATGCAGCAAAAGCAAAAGGGTAAGCCCGAACAGCCGGCCCAATTCAGCATTTTTAAGCCGAAAATACCAATCAGGCCTTCTTATCTTGCGATTTATCCGACTCATCTTCTTCGTTGCGTGCCTTTTTAAATTCCTTAAGGCCCTGTCCCAAACCCTTCATCATTTCCGGGATTTTCCGCCCCCCAAAAAGCAAGACTACGACAAGAACGATAACAATCAATTCCCAGCCGCCAGGAATTCCGAGGAAAAATAGTTGAGCCGTCATACGCCTGTATTTAGTGGATGAACAAAGTTAAAAAACCTCAGAGATTATTTAAACAGCCAGCGATACAAATCGTTGCCGTTGGCAAAAATCAACAATCCAAAGAGCAAAATCATGCCGGTCATTTGAGCGTACTCCATAAACTTATCGCTGGGCTTGCGCCGGGCCACAATTTCATAGAGTAAGAACATAACATGGCCGCCATCCAAAGCCGGAATGGGCAAAATATTCATAAAAGCCAGAATTATCGACAGGAAAGCGGTCATGTGCCAAAAAATCTGCCAGTCCCATGCCGATGGGAATAAACTCCCGATGGTTCCAAAGCCCCCAAGCTGCTTGGCGCCTTCGCGACTGAAGACCAATTTCAACTGTTTTACGTAGTCGCCCAGCACGGTCACTCCCTTGCTGATTCCAGCCGGGAAAGCTTCCCAAAATCCATACTGCACTTCCTTTACGCCCAAAATACTTGCCGGATCCTTAACAAAAAATCCCATCAAACCTTTTTCGTCCACCTCAATGGGCAAGGTCAAGGCTTCTCCGTTTCGGTAAATGGTGGCCTGAGTAGTTTGGCCTGCCACTTCACCGAGGTAGGCCGAGAGTTGATGAAAATAGGGAACGGCTGCCGTGTCCAGTGCCACAATGTTATCGCCACGCTGCAGGCCCGCCCTGGCGGCTCCACTTCCCGCTTGAACCGAATCTACAATGGTAGGAATCTGGTAAGAGGCCAGCATCCTGACCTCTTCGGCCAAAATCCGTTGATTAAAATCGGCCGGAATATTCAAAACAAAGAGCGAATCGCCCCGCTGCACCTGCACAGCGTGCCCCTCCTCCACCAAAATCATTTTCACAATGGAAGAGACCTCTTCTACCGGATTGCCGTCGATGGCTAAAATGTGGTCGCCATCCTGCAGTCCAATCTCATGGGCGAGGGGATGAAAGTACAAGCCATAACGTGCATTCTCTGCCGGAATATAGGCATCGCCCCAGCGAAACAAGATCATCCAGAAAATAACGATGGCTGTAACAAAATTCACCACCACTCCGCCGACCATAATCAAGAGTCGCTGCCAGGCCGGTTTCGATCGAAACTCGTAGGGCTTCGGCGGCTGAGCCAGTTGCTCTTTATCCATCGACTCGTCGATCATTCCTGAAATTTTCACGTAACCACCCAGCGGCAACCAGCCCAGGCCGTACTCCGTGTCGCCCTTTTTGAATTTAAACAGCGAAAAACCCGCATCGAAAAAGAGATAAAACTTCTCTACCCTGGTCTTGAACAAACGAGCAAAGAAAAAGTGACCAAACTCATGCAAAATCACCAATATGGAGAGACTCAGAATAAGCTGTAATACCTTAATAAAAAAATCCATTGAACCCAGTGTTTAATAATAGCTTGCAAAGATAGTGTTTTTTAGCGCACCAGCGACGTGGCCAGCTCGCGCGCTTCGCAATCGCTTTCCACAAAATCGTTAAGGCTGCAGTCGGACTTAAAACTGGCCCGGGCCAGGGTTTGTTCAATGATCGACGACATTTCTACAAAACCGGCCTTCCCCTTTAAAAAGGCGGCAACGGCCACTTCGTTGGCCGCATTCAACACGCAGGGCGCATTGCCCCCTTTTTCCATCGCCTCATAGGCCATAGCCAGGTTGCGGAACACCGCCACATCGGCCTTTTCAAAAGTCAGAGAAGGAAAATCCATAAAGTTGAAGCGCGGAAAGCTGTTGGGTAAGCGTTCCGGATAACCCAGGGCATATTGAATGGGCAGACGCATATCGGGCAAGCCCATCTGGGCCTTTATGGAGCCATCAGCAAACTGTACCATACTGTGCACAATGGATTGCGGATGCACCACTATCTCAATCTGCTTGGGCTGAACATTAAAGAGCCAGCGTGCCTCAATGGCCTCCAGACCCTTATTCATCAGCGAAGCCGAATCAATGGTGATCTTATCGCCCATCTTCCAGTTGGGATGATTCAACGCCTGGCAGCGCGTAACCTTACGCAAAAAATCCACACTCTTACCCCGAAAAGGTCCCCCCGAAGCGGTTAAGAGAATCTTCTCCACCGGATTTTCAGCCTCCCCCTGCAAACACTGAAAAATGGCAGAATGTTCCGAATCGACAGGCAATACGGGCACTCCCTTACGTCGTGCCAGATCCATTATCAACTCCCCGGCCACCACCAAGGTCTCCTTGTTGGCCAGAGCTACGGGAATGCCGGCTTCCAGAGCACGGACCGTCGGCAACAAACCCGCAAAGCCCACCATCGAGGTCAACACCATATCGTTGGTAGATACCGCGGCCAATTGGGCTATCGCCTCGGCACCGGCAAAGACCTTAATGCCCTCCGGCTCCAGAAGACTTTTCAGCTGTGGATAAAGCGCCTCGTTACCAATGGCCACCATATTCGGCTGATACTTCAAAGCCTGGGCAGCCAATAAATCCACATTATTATGGGCCGTAAGCACTTCCACCGAGAAGCGATCGGGATGCGCATCCACTACTTCAAGGGCTTGCGTACCAATGGAACCCGTAGATCCCAAAATGGCAATACGTTTCAACATAATTTGTTCAGGTTTAGCAGCAAGCAGCCAACTCAGAAAGAAATGTAGTCGGTGGGATTTAAAGGTACCCCGTTGTACCACAACTCGAAATGCAGATGCGGACCGGTAGTTAATTCTCCGGAGTTGCCCACACGGGCAATGGCCTCGCCGGCCTTTACAACCTGTCCCACTTCCTTCAATATGATTTCGTTGTGCTTGTAAATAGATATCAGGTTGTTCGGGTGTTGTACCTGCACCACATAGCCCGTTTCCACCGTCCATCCGGTAAACACCACCATGCCGTCCATCACAGCGGCTACCCGTCCCCCGGGGGCCGCTACAATATCCACCCCGTAATGCCCCTTCGTCTCTCCAAAGCCATTCACCACCATGCCCTTAATGGGACTAACAAAAAAGGCACTTTCAAGCGCCACAGTACGCTGGGGACTTTCCCTGGCCGAAAGATTAAAGCGCTCCTCACGCTCTACCTGAGCCCGAAGCAGGGAATCTTCTTCGGAACGAGAAAATGTGGGAACAACCGCTAGGGCGTTCGTTTCCGGTTGCTCCTTATCATCGGGCGCCGAATCATCAGGCACCTCACCATGCAATATGGCCTTAAAACTGTTAATAAAACGATCGCGTTTGTCGATCTCCACCAGCAGTGAATCCACCCGTTGGGCATTGCGGACAATCAACAAGCGCTGTTGGGCATCCGGATAACCCGGAATGTATTCCCGCAAACCGGTAAAGGCAATCAGCAGCGTTACCAAAACCACCAATAACACCGCGATGCTACCCGCTACAGTAAATACATTCAGCCGCGAAAGGCGCATAACAAACAACTCCTCATAACTCTGCTCATTAAAGATGGCCAGGCGATATTTATCTCTGAGCTTCTTCAGCAGCGTTTTTTTCTTCTTCTGATCAGTCATTCGCGTAGTATAATAAGGTGACAGCAAATTTATTAAAATTTACCAGAAGGGGAAATTTTAATAAAAAACAAAACTATCCAACAAAATTCATATATTGCTACTCATTAAGCTTTTACCACTGTTTAAACAACAACTATCCAAATGAAAAAATTGAAGCCTTTGGCGCTTTGGTGCCTCACACTAATGTTGCCCCTCTTGGGCAGCAGCTGTCAAACAGCCACGGAAGTCTCCGAAGTTAAAGAACTGGTCTATGGCCCCATCCCCATGGTGTACGAACTGCCCGAAGTAAGCGGCACCATCTTTTACGCCGCACCCGATGGAGATCCCGCGGCTGAAGGAAGCATCCTTGAAGCACCCACCACCATCGAGTCGGCAATAAGCCGTGTAAGCACAGGCGACGCCATTGTACTTCGTGGAGGCACCTACCGCACCGGAGACCTCACCTTTAACCAGGGCATCACCATTCAGCCCTACCGCGATGAACAACCCGTATTAAAGGGCACACTGGTAGCCGAAAACTGGGAACAGGATGAAGCAGGTGTTTGGTTTACCCGGTGGACGACTCTTTTTCCCGGTCAACCCGAAGCCTGGTGGGTGCCTGAGCGCAACCTGGAATTCACCCCCCTGCACCGCTTCAACAACGACGGCATTTTTATCAATGGGGCTTATTTGCAATCGGTCGGCAGCATTGCCGAACTCACCCCGGAAACCTATTTTGTTGATTACGACGCCGAACGCATATATTTGGGCAGCGACCCCAATGGCCGGCTCGTAGAAATCACCGCCTTCCGAAAAGCCATTTTCCGTACCACCGCAGAAGTTCATGGCAAGCAAAACGACGGTAAGGGGCCCATCATTCGCGGCTTAGACATTCAGCAGTACCCCGACACCATGGTGCACATCGACGGCTACTACCCCCAGGGCATCTCGGCCGAGCACGAGCATGGCACCGACGTGGTGGGCACCGTTTTTGAAAATTGTTCCTTTACCCAATGCTTCCGCATAGGAGTCTTTGCCATTGGCAACGATATGATTATGCGCAACTGCCGCATCGAAGACACCAACACCGAAGGCTTGTATGTGGTGGCCTCCAACGACGTCTTGCTCGAGCGCAACATCTTTGCCCACAACAACATTGAAAAATGGACCGGCTTCTTCCCGGCTGCCGTAAAAATATTCAACCAAAGTCACCGCGTTACAGCCCGTGAAAACCTCATCACCAACCATCCCAACTCCAACGGCTTGTGGTACGACGTGGGCAACGAAAACGGCGTTTTTGTCAACAACCGCATCGAAAAGGTGGGCAGTCCCGAAGGCCCCTTCCGCAAAGATCAGGTTTGGCCCAGCAGCAACGGCTTCTTCTTTGAAATATCCAGCGGTGTTTTGGTTGCCGGCAACACCTTTGTCAACAACAACCAGGGCCTCCTGATCCTCAACAGCGACGACGCCGAAATTTACAACAACACCTTTATCGACAGTCGCGTAGCCTTTGGACGCAACGAAAGAGGCGACGACGCGGACCACTTCGGCTGGCACATTCGTACCGGCCCCGCCGTAGATGCCCGCGAAAACCATGTCTTTGTCAACAACCTGATGGTACAGACCCGCAACTACGATTGGCCCATGGTCCACGTATGGCAACCCGCCGCAATGTGCGATCGCCTGACCAGTCCCACCCTAAAAGCCATGAACAACAACGTGTACGTGAAGCAAAGCGAAGGCAAGCAGACGCCCCTGCTGCTCTGGTCACCGGCAGCCTCCGAAGAGAACTGCCAGAGAAGCTTTATGCAGCCCTCCGACTTCACCGCCGTTTACCACTACTTTGAAGCCAACAGTCGGCTCTTCGACAACTACAACGGTCCCCTCCTGATTAAAGACCAGGCCATCTCGGCCGACTTTGAAGGACACCAGGCCGCCACCACCCTGCCCGACCACGTTCAGGCAGCTACCGGCTGGCCCGCTGCCGAAACCCCCTTTGTCGGAGCCAGGTAAAGCAAGCTACAAGGAGGCAGAATTTAGTACCGCTCTAATATAGGAATCCAAAAAGCCATAATGGGATTTTGTTACCAAAGCCAAATTCTGTATTGTCTGTTACAATAAATGCATCATGGAGCTTGGCTATTTGCTTTTTGCTTTTTGTCCTTCCTCCAATTTCAAAGGAATATTTCCGATTCACTATAAAATCTGCGGTGTCGGATAACTCTATTGTGTGTTTGTATTTTAGTTGATTGACAAAGAATGTTTCGCGCATATTTCCTTTATTGATTGATTCGCCCTTGAAAGTGTACATAAGGTTACTATTTTCAAGGTATAGTTTGTCTGGCTTTTGTAAAAGACTTATGCCTTTAGAGTTTTTATATGCTGAATCTACAAAGATAGTATTTTGCTGGTTGCAGAATACAATACAAAGGATGTTTTGTTGGCTGTAGTGTACACCACCTTGCCTGCATCACAACACACGCATAATGAACGTCTAGACTTTTATCACCAGTCATAAATATATCAATGTAAACGTTCCCAGCTAAAATAATCAAACCTATACTATTCTTTTCACTCAGGATACCAGAAGCTCCTTTGCCTCTATATACCGTATAACCAAATCATTATAACCTCTATCTGAATACAACCGCGTAGCATACAATACAATCAGAGCAGTGTCATTATTAAAGAGCGTTTCATGGGATATTTTTTGGTTAACATATACATGACTAACAACACCATGCTTTTTCTCCATTAATAAGCAATCGAATGACTATCTTTTTTGAATAAAGTAAAAACAGACATCTCGGTCGTTTTAACAGTCTTGGGAATAGCCTTACTACTCAATATCTGGTTGCTGACATTCTTCGCTTTTAACTCTACAGAAGAATCTGTCACAGTTTTTACAACCGGTTTTTTAGCTCCACCCTCTCCTTTCACCGCCTATATGGCCATATCCATAAAATCATATCCACTCGAGAAGGAACCAATACTTACTCTGGGATTCAACAAGCCTATTAGGTTTGTTACCAAATCTTGCTAACAGACTAACACCGCCTTCGTATTCCAAATTCACTTTTACCATACGCAGTTCGCTGGTCGAAAGTACCACCATTGGACTGATAGCTATTCTCTTTTTTATTATGCTCACAACCTCCTTCGTTAGATCCCAGCCGTGGGGCACGGGTGCCCCAGGCCGCGGACTTCAGTCCGCTTTCCAGAACAGTGCGAAGCGCTGACCACTTCCTCCCAATCATAACCCAGGGTTTCAACCCTGGGGGTTTGTGTGCCTTGGCCCTGCCCCCACCCGCAGGCCCAAGGCACACAAACGCAAGAGCCTCTGTAAACATACTGTTTACAGAGGCTCTACCTAGTAGCGGGGACCAGACTCGAACTGATGACCTTTGGGTTATGAGCCCAACGAGCTACCAACTGCTCCACCCCGCAATATATCTTCAGAAGCTTTCTTCTATCGTTTTGCGTGTGCAAATATAGGGTGAATTTTCCGAACTTGCAAGCTTACTCCTGTAGTTTTTATAAAAAAGCGGGCGCCCGATGTTTCAAGCGCCCGCTCTCACTTGGCCCAAAGGGCAGTAGCTTAGAGGGTACGACTCACCTCTATTTCTTCGTAGGCTTCTACAATGTCGCCTATTTTTATGTCGTTGAAATTGTTGATGTTCAGACCACACTCGTAGCCCGAAACCACCTCTTTCACATCGTCTTTAAAGCGCTTGAGCGAGCCCAAATCACCGGTGTAAATAACAATGCCGTCACGTATCAGGCGGATCTTGGAATTTCGCTTGATCTTACCTTCTTTAACCATACAACCGGCAATGGTGCCGACTTTGGTAATCTTGAAGACTTCGCGTACTTCCACGGTGGAAACAATCTGTTCCTTAATTTCCGGCGAAAGCATGCCTTCCATAGCGGCCTTGATTTCTTCGATGGCGTCGTAAATAATGGAGTAGAGACGAATATCGATTTCCTCCTTTTCGGCAATCTTCCGGGCCGCCATACTCGGGCGCACCTGGAAACCAATCACAATGGCATTAGATGCAGTGGCCAGCATAATGTCCGACTCGGATATGGCACCTACCGCCTTGTGAATCACATTCACCTGAATTTCTTCGGTACTCAGTTTGATCAAGGAATCGGACAAGGCCTCGATGGATCCATCCACGTCGCCCTTCACAATCAGGTTCAGCTCCTGGAAGTTGCCAATGGCAATTCGTCGGCCAATCTCATCGAGGGTAATGTGCTTTTGGGTACGCATCCCCTGCTCACGCTGCAGCTGCTGACGCTTGTTGGCAATATCCTTTACTTCCTTCTCACTCTCCAACACATTAAACTTTTCACCGGCCTGAGGTGCTCCATTTAAACCAAGAATAAGCACCGGCTGAGAGGGACCAACCGACTCAACTTTCTGGTTGCGCTCATTAAACATGGCCTTAACATGGCCATAATAGCTTCCCGTAAGAATGAGGTCGCCTACTTTTAAGGTTCCGGCCTGCACCAACATGGTGGCCACGTAACCACGACCTTTGTCCAGTGAAGATTCAATCACACTACCCACAGCTGGTTTATTCGGATTGGCCTTCAACTCGAGCAAATCGGCCTCCAAAAGCACCTTCTCCAACAGCGATTTGATGTTGGTACCATGCTTCGCGGAGATTTCCTGACTCTGGTACTTTCCACCCCAGTCTTCTACCAGGTAGTTCATATTGGCCAGCTCTTCCCGTACTTTATCGGGATTGGCACCGGGCACATCTATTTTATTGATGGCAAACACAATGGGCACACCGGCAGCGGTCGCATGATTAATGGCTTCTACCGTCTGGGGCATCACATTGTCGTTGGCCGCTACAATAATAATGGCAATATCGGTGACCTGGGCGCCACGTGCACGCATAGCTGTAAAGGCCTCGTGACCCGGGGTATCCAAAAAGGTGATTTGTCGACCACTTTCCAATTTAACGCTGTAGGCACCAATGTGCTGGGTAATACCCCCTGCCTCACCGGCAGTCACGTCGGCCTTACGAATGTAGTCGAGCAAGGAAGTCTTACCGTGGTCAACGTGTCCCATAACCGTAACAATGGCAGGACGCTCCTGCAGATCGGCCGGATCGTCTTCTTCCTCTACAATGCTGTCGATTACATCGGCACTGACAAACTCCACTTTAAAACCAAACTCCTCACTCACCAGGGCAATGGTTTCGGCATCCAAACGCTGGTTGATCGACACAAAAAGGCCCAGGCTCATACAGGAGGCAATAATCTGGGTTACCGGCACGTCCATCATATTGGCCAACTCATTGGCCGTTACAAACTCGGTGGCCTTAATGGTCTGCTTCTCCTCATCCATCCGATCCATTTCGGCCTGATGACGCTGGGAAGCCATGTCGCGCTTATCGCGACGGTGACGTGAAGCCTTGGACTTGCCCTTGGTGGTCAAACGCGCCAAAGTGTCTTTAATCTGACGTGCCACATCCTCCTCACTGACCTCGGCCCTTACGGGACGCTTTTTAACCTTAGGCGCCTTTTTCTTAGCGGCTCCGGCTCCGGCAGCCTGACCCTGACCGGGCTTGCGGTCGCCGGGACGGGAAGCGTCTCCTCCTGCAGCGGCCTTGTCGCCCACCGCAGCTATATTCACTTTTTCTTTATCCTTTTTAATGCGCTTCCGCTTTTTGCGGCGCGACTTGCGGTCTTCGGCACTACCTCCTCCATTACGGGAGTCCACCGGCAAATCGATTTTCCCCACTACAGTAGGCCCGGAGAGCTTTCGTACCTGAGTAGGCATGAAATCTTCTTTTTTCTCCTCCTTTACGGGGGCGGCAGGCTCAGTCTTTGTTGGTTTTTCCGGTGCAGGCGCCTTTTTCTCTTCCGGAACTGCTTTTTCAGCAGCAGGCGCCGCATCGGCCGACGTGGGCTTGGCAGCAGGTTTTGGGGCCGCTTTGGCGGGAGCATCGAGTTCGATCTTACCCACTACTTTGGGCGCTTCTGCCGGCTTATCCGATTTCATCGAAATGTGTTCCGGCTCCTTGGGCGCAGCAGGTTTTTTCGCTTCAACCGGTTTTTCTTCCTTCTTTTCCTCCTTTACGGGAGCAGGTTTGGCCGGCGCCTCAGCGGCGGGCTTCTCTTCCTTCTTCTCCTCTTTGGCAGGCGCGGGAGCAGGTTTGGGCTTACGCAAATCCACCTTGCCAACCACCTTCACTTCGGGGCCTTTGCGAGCGCGATTCATGATTTCGTCGATGGACACCTTATCGTTCTCTACATCTTCCTCAACCGGCTTGTGGACTGTTTCAATAGATACCGCTTCCTTCTTTTCCTTTTGCTTGCGCTCAATCAGTTCTTCCGAAGCCTTTTTCACACTCTGGTCTTGTCTGAACTCCTTTTTCAAAAGCTCCACCGTATCTGCGTCAACCTTGGTATTGGGGTTCATATCGAGCTCAATCCCTTTCTTATGAAGGAATTCGACGATGGTGGAAATACCAACGTTACATTCTCTTGCTACTTTACTTAGTCTTTGTCCAACTGCCATAAAAGCTACTTTCAATTAAATACAGAAGATGTGATGAGGAATCGGTAAAACGTTTACCCGACAAAGATAGAGGAATTATTCAAATTCGGATTTCAATATTGAAATGACGTGTTGAATGGTCTCTTCTTCGAGGTCGGTACGCTTAGCCAAATCATCCATCGGCAAATCGAGCACCGACTTAGCGGTGTCGCAACCAATGGCCTTAAAGGCATCCAGTACCCAGGCATCAATTTCATCTGAAAACTCATCCAGAGAAACGTCTTCCTCTTCTTCTTCCTCTTCGGTTTCACGATAAACATCCAGCTCGTATCCACACAACTGACTGGCCAGACGAATGTTGAGTCCGCCCTTACCAATGGCTTTGGATACTTCTTCAGGATCGAGATAAACCTGGGCCCTGCCCAGATCTTCCAGAATCTTAATGCTGTTTACCTTCGCGGGATTCAAGGCCCGTTGAATAAACAGCTGAATGTTGGTCGTATAATTTATTACATCAATATTCTCGTTACGCAATTCGCGCACAATGCCGTGGATGCGTGAGCCCTTCATGCCCACACAGGCACCCACCGGGTCAATGCGGTCGTCGTACGACTCCACCGCCACCTTGGCGCGCTCTCCGGGCTGACGAACAATTTTCTTAATGGTAATGAGTCCGTCGTTGATCTCGGGTACTTCCAGCTCAAACAAACGCTCCAGAAACACTTCGGCAGTTCGCGACAACACAATAAAAGGATTGTTGTTGCGAATGTCCACCTTAGCCACTACGGCACGGATACTGTCGCCCTTGCGAAAGAAGTCGCCGGGAATCTGCTCCGTTTTGGGCAGAATCAGCTCATTGCCCTCATCGTCGAGCACCAGCATTTCCCGCTTCCAAATCTGATACACCTCACCGGTAATGATCTCACCAATGCGTTCCTTGTATTTGTTAAAAACGGCATCCTTCTGCAACTCCATAATCCGTGCGGAGAGGTTCTGACGGAGACTCAGAATGGCACGGCGACCAAAATCGAGGAATTTCACCTCATCGGTCACCTCTTCACCCAGTTCGTAATCCTCGTCTATCTTTTTAGCCTCACTCAGGGCAATCTGCAAGTTCTCATCCTCTACTTCGCCATCGGCCACCACCTCGCGGTTGCGCCATATTTCGAAGTCGCCCTTATCGGTATTGATGATGACGTCAAAATTATCGTCGGTACCAAAAAGTTTTACCAGCACACTTCTGAAAGCGTCTTCCAGTACCCGAATCAGAGTTACGCGGTCGATGTTTTTCAACTCCTTAAACTCCGAAAATGTATCGATCAAATTTATATGTTCCATGCCTTATTGGTATATAAGCGGGATTAAAACTTCAATTCTTCCTTAACAGATTTAACGTCTTCAAAATTAAAGGTGTGCTCGTAAACCTGCAACTCTTTTTTCTTCTTCCCCTCGGGCTTCACCATTTTTTCCTCCTTCACCACAAAACCGGTCTCTGTAACCGTGGTCAATTCGCCACGATACTTCATCCCGCTTTTGGCCACCACCTCAACCGTGCGACCCACATTTTTCACAAACTGGCGGTGCACTTTAAAAGGCTGCCCGATACCCGGAGAAGAAACCTCCAGTTCATAATCTTCGGTTTCACGGTCCAGCGACTGCTCAATCAATCTGGAAATACCCACACAATACTCAATGGGAATACCCTGATCCCCGTCGAGCAAAACCACGATGCGGTTGGAAGGCTTTACCTCCACATCCACAACAAAGTAGCCGTCCCCGGCAACTTTATCCTCTATCAAAGTCCTGACTTGCGTAGTCCCTATCATAAACAGCCACTTAATTACAAAACCGGGAACAAAATGGGGGACACAAAGTCCCCCAGCTGTTCCGGTACGAAATCTGCGCAAATGTAAAGAGGAATAAGTTATTTTCCAAACTTTTACCCCCGCAAATAAGGAGATGCGCCGTTTTTTGTATCTTTGGTCGCTTTTACCAAACCAGAAAAGAATTTGAGATGAGTGAGCAGGGAAAATCATTGAACGACCTGGGTCTTTACGGCCTTATTGAACACGTCAACCAAAAAGTAGCCGAAACGCAAGAAAAGGCTGCCGGTCCGGACAGCGGCGACGACGCCGCCGCCCTGACCGAAAATCCGGAAATTCTGCAAGCCGGCACCCTGCTGCTCGAAGGCATCCACTTCGACCTCACCTACACCCCCCTGCAACACCTCGGCTTTAAAGCCGTAACCATAGCCATCAGCGACCTGCTGGCCATGAATGCCCGCCCGGTGCAACTCAGTCTCAACCTGGGCATCAGTCAAAAGATAAACCTCGACATGATCGATCAATTTGTGGAAGGTCTTTTGGCCGCCTGCACGCTTTATGGGCTACGCCTGGCCGGCTTTAAACCCGTCCCTTCCCTCACCGGCTTCACCATTGCCCTGCAGGCCACAGGAAAAGCAGCCCCGGGGGAACAGGTTCTGCGTTCCACCGCCCGGGAAAACGAAGTCTTGCTGGTAAGTGGCGACCTGGGTGGCGCCCTCATGGGCCTGCACCTGCTGGAACGCGAAAAACGCGTACTCAAAGACAACCAGGAAAGCCAGCCGGATTTTGGCAACAACGACTACGTATTGCAAAGGCAGCTGAAACCCATGGCCCGCACGACTGTTGTCGAAAAGCTGCGACAACTGGGCTTGAAACCGGGCGCCATGACCGTGGTCACCGAAGGACTGGCCACCGCCACCCGCCTGCTTTGCAAAGCCTCCCATAAAGGCTGCCGGCTGCATGAAGAAAAAATCCCCCTGCACCAAAGCACCCTCAAAGCCGCCGCCGAACTCAACTACAATCCGCTGATTGCGGCACTCAACGGCGGGGAAGACTACGAGCTTTTGCTGACCCTGCCGGCCGAGGACTTTGAAAAAAACCGCGAAGCCCTTGAGGAAGTACTGCATCCCATCGGCTACATTTGCGCCCCCGAAAAAGCCTGTCGCATGATCAGTCGCAGCGGCGAAGAAATCGACCTTAAAGCCCGTGGCTGGGGCAACAACCAATAAAAAAAGGCAACATGTACGAATACATCTCAGGAAAAATAGTCGAAAGCAGTCCCACCCACGTCGTCCTCGAAAACAACGGACTGGGCTACTTCATCAACATTTCGCTGAACACCTATGCAGCGGTAAAGGAACTGAAAGAAACCACCCTGCTGGTGCATGAGCACATCCGTGAAGACGCCCATTTGCTCTACGGCTTTCACGAACGGGGCGAGCGCGAACTGTTTCAGCAGCTCATCTCCGTTTCGGGCATCGGTGCCAACACCGCCCGCATGATGCTCTCCTCTCTGCCTCCGGCCGAACTCCGTGCCGCCATCCTGAGCGAAAACACCGCCCAGCTGAAAAGCATAAAGGGCATCGGACTCAAAACCGCCCAACGGGTCATCGTGGACCTCAAAGACAAGCTCGGCAAGGAAGGGGCCGACCAAAAATTATTTGCCGTGGCAGACAATACCATACGAGATGAAGCGTTATCTGCTTTAGTTATGCTGGGCTTTGCCCGCGCTGCCTCGCAAAAGGCCGTGGACAAGATTCTGGCCACTGAGCCGGGAGCACGAGTGGAGCAAGTGATTAAACTGGCACTGAAAATGATGTAGCGCCTTACCGGCAATGCCCCTTAAAGCCTTTATCCTTTGAAGACAAAGATCAGATATCGCTTACTCATCCCGCTTTTGGCCTTTTTGGCCGTTATGGCCGTAGCCAGCGACCATCTTCCGGGCACAGTGCACAGCAACAACTGGCAAAGTCCCGAAGGACAGGGACTGGACGAAAGTCCCGACCCGCAGCGCATCAATCCCCCCACACAGGGACTTCCGCCCGTTCTGGAAAAGGATAAGGACCCAATAAGTCTGCCCGACCCCAACAACGTCAGCTACTCGGCCGAATACGACCCGGCTACCGGTATGGTCACCGTGTACCGAAAAATCGGAAACATTGCCGTTCGCCTGCCCTACACCATGACGCTGGAAGAGTACAACCAGCATGAACTGCGCAACTCCATGCAAAACTACTGGAGTGCCCAGACCAGCGATCAGGAGGCAGCCGGAGACGACCAGTTTGGCCGCTTTCGGGTAGGCGGAGAAGCCTTTGAAACCGTATTCGGCAGCAACGTCATCAACATTCGCCCCCAGGGCATCGCCGAACTCAGTCTGGGTGTCCGCACCACCAAAATCGACAACCCCACCCTGCAAGAGCGCATGCGCAAGACCACCACCTTCGATTTTGATCAGCGCATTCAAATGAACATCCAGGGCACCATTGGCGATAGGTTGAAACTGGGCATCAACTACAATACCGAAGCCACCTTCGATTTTGAAAACCAAATCAGTCTGGAATACACCGGCAAGGAAGACGACATCATCAAAAATATTGAAGCCGGAAACGTCAGCCTCTCCCTGCCCGGAACCCTCATTACAGGAAGCCAGAGTCTTTTTGGGGTAAAGACCGAAATGCAATTCGGCAAGCTCAACGTGCAGACCATCTTTTCGCAACAAAAAGGAGAGACCTCCGTCATGAACATCCAGGGCGGCGCCCAGACCCAGGATTTTGAAGTGGCAGCCAACGAGTACGACCGCAACCGACATTTCTTTCTGTCGCACGTCTTTAAGGACCAGTTTGACCGGGCCATGGCCGACCTGCCCGTGGTCAATTCGCCCTTCAACATCAATCGTGTCGAAGTCTGGATCACCAACCGCTCGGGCGACTTTGAAAGGGCACGCAACATTGTTGCCTTTAGTGACCTGGGGGAGGGACTCCCCAACATGGAAAAGCCCAACACCTGGAACGGTCAGCCCAACGTACGCCATCCACACAACAACGCCAACGAAATCTACCGGCGTATGACCAACGAATACAGCGGCATACGCGACATCAATCAGAGCACCACCATCCTGTCGGCCATTCCTTCGGCCGACAATACGCCCTTTACCACGGCGCGCGACTATGAACGCATTGAGAACGCCCGCCTGCTGCCCCAGTCGGAATACACCCTCAACAGCAAACTCGGTTACATCTCCCTGAACAGTCAGCTCAACGCCGATGAAGTCCTTGCCGTGGCCTACGAATACACCTACAACGGAGAAGTCTACCGCGTTGGAGAATTCAGCAACAGCGGCATTGAAGCCCCTCAAACCCTCCTCCTCAAACTGCTGAAGGGCACCAACCTGTCGCCCCGCATGAAAAACTGGCAGTTGATGATGAAAAACATTTACTCCATCGGAGCCTACCAGGTGAGCGACAGCGATTTCCGTCTCAACGTGGTGTATATGAACGACTCGGTGGGCACCCATCTGAATGTATTTACCGAAGAAGGCGCACAAAACGGCCAGCTCTACCTGAGCCTGCTGGGTCTCGACAAACTCAACAAGCAGTTGGAGCCCTACCCCGACGGGACCTTCGACTTTGTTCCGGGCTATACCATTATTCCGGGCCAGGGGCGCATCATTTTCCCGGTCCTTGAACCCTTTGGCCGCCACATGGAGGCGCAACTGCAGGATGTACCTGCCAACCTGCGCGAAAAATACATTTTTAAGGAGCTGTACGACTCTACGCTTACCGTGGCCAGCCAAACGGCCGAAAAAAACAAATACCGGCTTACCGGCTCCTACAAATCTTCAGGTGGGGCCGAAATCTCCCTCAATGCCTTCAACATTCCCAGAGGGTCGGTGGTGGTGACCGCGGGCGGCTTGCGCCTCACCGAAAATGTAGATTACTCGGTGGACTATACCTCGGGGCGCATCCGCATCCTCAACGAAGGTCTGATGGAATCGGGCACACCCATTCAGGTGGCCCTCGAAAGTCAATCGCTCTTTAACCTGCAGACCAAAACTTTGCTGGGTACCCATTTCGACTACCGTTTCAGCGAAAACTTTAATGTAGGCGCCACCGTCATGCACTTGCGTGAGCGACCGCTCACGCAAAAAGTAGGCTTTGGCGATGAGCCCATCGCCAACACGATATGGGGCCTCAACACTTCGTGGTACACGCCCTCGAACTTCATCACCACCCTCATCGATAAGCTGCCTTTGGTGGAGACCAAGACCCCCTCCTCGGTCAGCTTCGAAGCCGAATTTGCCCACCTTGTGCCGGGTCACCCCAGTGTTATTGAAAAAGAAGGAACGGCCTACATCGATGATTTTGAAGGCACCAAAATCCCCATCAGCATGAAACAAAGGGATGCCTGGCATCTGGCCAGCACCCCGCAGGGACAAGCAGATAAATTTCCTCAGGCCGGAACCATCAACGACCTGCGTTACGGTTACGAACGGGCACGACTGGCCTGGTACCACATCGACCCCCTCTTTACCAGGACCAGCACCCTGACCCCCGACCACATTCGTCGCGACAAAGACCAGCTTTCGAATCATTACGTACGTGAGGTTTACGAACGGGAAATCTTTCCCAACCGCAACCCGGCCTACGGCGAACCCACCAACATCTCGGTCCTCAACCTGGCCTACTACCCCGAGGAGCGCGGGCCCTACAACTTCAACCCCAACCTCGACTTCCACGGTCGCCTGACCCAGCCACGTACTTCGTGGGGAGGCATCATGCGGCGCATCGACACCAACGATTTTGAGTCGGCCAACATCGACCACATCGAATTCTGGATCATGGACCCCTTTATTTACGATGAGGGCAGTCACCAGGGTGGGGACCTCTACATCAACCTGGGCGACATTTCGGAGGACATTCTGCGCGATTCGCGCAAGTTTTTTGAGCAGGGCCTGCCGGGACCGGGAGAACCCTTCGATGTGGACTCCACGGCCTGGGGCTACATCCCCAAACAACAGAGTCTGGTCAATGCCTTCAGCAACGACCCCGAAACACGTTTGATGCAGGACGTCGGTCTCAACGGCATGAATTCCGAAAATGAACGACGCTTTTACCGCCAGGGCAGCAATCCTTACCTTGCGGTCATCGACAACCTTTACGCCCAGGGCAACTTGTCCGAAGCCGCTTATCAGAAAATCATCGGCGACCCCGCCGGCGATGATTTTCGCTACTTCCGCGGTCGCGAGCAGGACCAGCAGGAAATGAGCATCCTCGAACGTTACAAATACTTCAACAACCCCGAAGGCAACTCCCGTCCCTCCGAAGATTCGGGCGAATCTTTCAGCACAGCAGCCACCAACCTGCCCGACGGCGAAGACATCAACCGCGACAACACCCTGAGCGAGGCCGAAAACTACTACCAGTACCGCATTGCCCTGCGGCCCAACCAAATGGAAGTCGGCCAGAATTACATCACCGACGTAGTGACCGCCTCGGTCACCCTCGAAAACGGCAACACGGAGGAAGTGCGCTGGTACCAGTTTAAGGTTCCGGTGAACGACCCCGACGATAAAATCGGCAACCTCGACGACCTGCGCTCAGTGCGCTTCATGCGTATGTTTTTACATGATTTTGCCGACACCGTAGTGCTGCGCTTTGCCTCACTGGATTTGATTCGTGCCGAATGGCGACGTTACGAGCGCGACCTCAACGACCCCATCGACCGCAACAATGTAAACCCCAATCCGGATACGCGCTTTGAAGTATCTGCCGTCAACATCGAAGAAAACGGTCGCCGCGAGCCCGTCAACTACATTCTGCCTCCGGGCATCGACCGGGTCATCGATCCTGCCAACCCCTCGGTACGAGAGCTCAACGAACAATCTCTGGCACTCAAAATCGGCGCCCTGGCCAGTGGCGATTCCCGGGCGGTTTATAAAAACACCGAGCTCGACATCCGGCAATACCAGCGCATCAAAATGGAGATCCATGCCGAAGCCGTGGAAGGCTACGACCTCAGAGATGGGGAAATGACCGCCTTCATACGCCTGGGCACCGACTACCAAAACAACTACTACGAATACGAATTGCCCCTGAAGCTGACGCCACCCGGTTATTACGTCGACAACAATCCGGGGCACCGCCAAATTGTCTGGCCCGAAGACAACCGGCTCGACCTGCCCCTGGAACTCCTGAGGGATGTCAAACTCCGAAGGAACGATGCCATGCGCAGGTCCGATTCGAACCTGCAATTGGCCAACGAGTACAGCTTTCCCGATCCGGAAAAACCCAACAACACCGTTAAAGTACGGGGAAATCCCAACCTGGCCAATGTGCGCACCATCATGATTGGGGTACGCAACAGCAGTCGCGACGAAAAAACCACCGAAGTGTGGTTCAACGAGCTGCGACTGACCGACTTCAACGAGCGGGGCGGCTGGGCCGCCAACAGCCGTATGAACATTAAGCTGGCCGATCTGGGTTCGGTTTCGGTAGCAGGAAGGGCCAGTACCGTAGGCTTTGGAAGTATCGACCAGAGTGTGAACGAACGCAGCCAGGAGAATTTTTACCAGTACGATGTAGCCACCAACCTCGAGCTGGGCAAATTCCTCGGACCCGACAGTCGCCTTTCCATTCCCTTTTATGCAGGCATCAGCGAACAGGTAGCGACCCCCGAATACAATCCGCTCGACCCCGATGTGCCCCTGGATATGGCCCTCGACCATGCCGCCAACAAGGCCGAACGCGACAGCATCAAACAAACAGCGCAGGATTACGTCAAACGCAAGAGCTTTAACTTTACCAACGTGCGTCTGCAACCCAGGGATGAGCAGCAGCCCTTCTATTCCCCCACCAACCTGAGTGCCACCTATTCGTACAACGAAACCTACCGGCGCAACAACGAAACAGAGTACCTCACCGACAAAAACTATCGGGGCATCCTGGGTTACAACTACCTGCACCGCCCCCAGCCCATTGAACCCTTCAAAGCGCTGCAGGGGGAGGCCTTTAAGCTTTTGCGCGACTTCAACTTTTACCTGGCGCCTACTCAGGTGGGTTACCGCTGGGAAGTGATGCGGGGCTACCGCGAAGAACAGTTGCGCAACCTGAGCAATCCCGAATTTGCCATTCCCGTTTACGTCGACAAAAATTTCTACTGGAACCGGCATTTCGACCTGACCTACAACCTCACCCGCTCCCTGAAATTCGATTTCCGGTCGACCAACAATGCGGTCATTGACGAGCCGGAGGGACCCGTAAGCAAAAACCGCTATCGCGATGAGTACGAGCAGTGGAAGGATTCGGTAATGGACAAGCTCCTGAGTATGGGACGCACCACCAATTACCAACACAACGTCAACATCAGCTACAACCTGCCCATCAACAAATTGCCGTATATGGACTGGACTTCAGCCACCCTTAATTACGGCGCCTTGTACAACTGGCAGCAGGGCCCCGTTACCCGGCTCGACTACGATTGGGGCAACGTCATCCGCAACTCCAACAACATCCAGGGCAACGCACAGTTGAACTTCAACACCCTTTACAACAAGTCGACCTACCTGCGCGAACTCAACCGTCCGGTACGCCGGGGACAACAGGCCGCTGCCAATCAGGGCGAAAGTGTGCGCTTTACCCAGCACAACCAACAACTTACAGCCGGTGAACCCTTTACCGTTTCGCACCAACTCGGCACCAGTACCGTTACCGCCCGGGTCTTTAACGAATCGGGGCAACCGGTGCGCGGCCGGCAGGACGTACTCGACAACAACACCCTCACCTTTACCTCCGATGAAGACATCAGCAATGCCCGCATCATGGTTACAGGTCGCAAAACGGAAGAACCCAATGCCGGCAAACAGATCAAAGATTTTGGTCTGCGCCTGTTGACCAGTCTCCGCAACGTCACGCTCACCTATTCCGAAAACAACGGAACCATCTTACCCGGATACATGCCGGGCAGCAAGTTCATGGGTACCGAAAACTATCAGGGACTCTCTGCCCCGGGCCTTCCCTTCATGCTGGGTTGGCAGGAAAGGGACTTCGCCTACCGGGCCGCCGAAAACAACTGGCTGAGTACCGACTCTACCCTCAACTCGGCCTATGTCATGAACCACACCCGCGATCTGACTGTACGGGTGATGCTCGAACCGCTTCCCGGCATGAAAATAGACCTGAACGCCAATCAGCGCTATGCCAACAACATGAACGAGTACTACCTCTATCAGAACGGGGGCTTCGATGCCTACAACACCACTGAGAACGGCAGTTTCTCAATGACCTTCAACGCCATTGCCACCGCTTTCCAGAAGGTGGACAAAAAAGGCAGCTTCCAATCGGAGGCCTTCGACCAGTTTTTACAAAACAGGCAGACCATCGCGCGCCGACTGGCAGAGGAGCGCCGGGGACAAATCATTCCCACCGGCATCTATGGCGACAGTCCCTATGCCGCCACCGAAGGACAAGCCTACAACCCCGATGGTTACCCCGATGAAAATCTGCCCGCCGGCAGCGGTCGCGACGGCTACAGCCTGAGCGCCCAGGACGTGATGATTCCGGCCTTTCTGGCGGCCTATTCCGGCAAGAGCGCCGACAACATCTTCTTAAAAGCCATGCCTTCCCTTCTGCATATGCAGCCCAACTGGCGCGTGACCTACGACGGGCTCTCCCGCGTAAAGTTTTTGCAAAAATACATTCGTTCCTTCGACTTAAGTCACGCCTACCGGTCGACCTACAACGTGGGCCAGTACCTCACCAATCTCGATTGGGAGGACATGCGCGACGGCTTCAGCTATGTACGCGATGAGCAGGGCAACTTTGTTCCCAAATACGAAATCAGCGGCGTCTCCATCTCCGAGCAGTTTGCCCCCTTCCTGCAATTCAACATCACCTGGAACAACAGTCTCTCTACCCGGGCCGAATACAAAAAGGGCCGCATCCTCAACCTGAGTCTGAACAACAACCAGCTGATTGAGAACCACAACAGCGAATGGGTGGTGGGACTGGGTTACCGCTTCGACAAAATGAACATGATCCTGGGCTCGGGCAACGGACAGCGCCAAATGTCTTCGGACCTTAACCTGCGCGCCGACCTCTCCATACGCGACAACTTCTCCATCATCCGACGGATAGAGGAAAGGATGAATCAGATGACGGCAGGACAGCGCATCACCACCCTTAAATTTACGGCCGACTACGTACTGAGCGACCGCTTTAACATGCAGCTCTTTTACGACCGCGACATCAGTGCCCCCTACATATCAACCAGCTATCCCATCACCAACAGCAGCTTCGGTGTTAATTTCCGCTTTTCACTGGCGCAATAACAAAAAATGCTTAATTTTGGTGTGTAACCAAAAAAATACAAACATCATGAATCTACCTGAAAGCTTGAAGTATACAAAGGACCATGAGTGGGTCAGGATAGAAGGCAATATGGCCGTAGTAGGCATTACCGAATTTGCGCAGAACGAATTGGGCGACATTGTTTTTGTTGAGATAGACAGCGAGGACGAAGAGCTGGCCCGTGATGAAGTTTTCGGGACCATCGAAGCGGTAAAAACCGTTTCCGATTTGTACATGCCCCTGAGCGGCAAAATTGTGGAAGTAAACGAGGAGCTGGATCCCAAGCCCGAGCTGGTGAACAAAGAGCCCTACGACGGAGGCTGGATGATTAAAATTGAAATCAAGGACCCGGCTGAAATCGAAGGCTTACTGAGCGCTGCCGACTATAAGGCCCTCATCGATTAAGCAAAAAATCTGAAACAAGGCAGTACAAGCCTGCCCCCCCGGGGGCAGGCTTTTCTATTTCTCCCCCTCGCGGCTCCATTGCTGTATCATATTGTAAACGGTCGACTTGCCCACCCCCAGCTTTTCAGCCACCACCAGCACATTTCCGTACTTTTCCAAATAATGCCGCACAATCTTCTCGGTATATTCTTTCAGGGTCAATTCCTCGGTCAGCAAATCCGAAACCGGCGCAGTACCATTAAACACCAAATGCTCCTCCCCGATTTCACGCTGACCCGATAAAACAGCCGCCAACTCCGTCACCGCCTTCAACTCCCGCACATTCCCGGGAAAAGGATAGCGCACCAGCTTGTGCCTGGCCGCTTCGGACAAAACCCGCTCTTCCATCCCATTGTCCCTGCAAAAACACTGCAAAAAATACTCCGCCAGCAAAAGCACATCCTTTTGGCGCTCCTTCAAAGCAGGCAAATGAATGGGCAAGCCCAGCAGCAAAAAATACAGATCATCCCTGAAACGACGTGCTTTCACCGCCTCAGACAAGTCGGTCGCCGAGGCACTGATGATGCGCACATTCACCCTCCGTTCCAAATCACTGCCCCTGCGCCGCACCCTGCCCTCCTGCAACACATGCAAGAGTTTCACCTGCAAGTCGGCACTCAGGAGGTCCACATCCTCCAAATAAAGCGTACCTCCGTCGGCCTCCTCCAACTTTCCCGGCTGTCCCCAGCGGGAAGACCCCGAACTGCCCGCCTCAACACCAAAAAGATCGGCCTCGGCCAAAGTCTCTGGCAAGGCAGCCAGGCGCAGGCGGACAAAGGGGCGGTCGGACCGCACCGAAGCTGCGTGAATGCTGCGGGCCACCAACTCTTTACCCGTACCGGGCGCCCCCCTTATCGAAACATTCAAACGCGGCACCCGAACCGCCTTGTCGATGAGTCCCCGCACCCGTTTTATCCCGGAACTCTCGCCCACCAGCACCTCTTTAACCTTATAACGCTGCGAAAGCTCATCCTGCAAAAGGTTAAGACGTTCCTGCAGGGCCAGCTTACGGGCGATATGTTGCAAACAGTGTCGCAAGCGCTCCTCCACATTCTCATCCTTGGCAATGTAATCATAAGCCCCCTCACGCAGCAGCTGCACCGCCAGTTTCAAATCGTCCTGCCCCGAAATGACAATCACCTCGGTATGGGGACTTTCCTCGCGGATGCGCGACAAGAGCTCGTGCCCCTCCATATCGGGCAGGCCCAGGTCCAGCGTAACCACCTCGGGTTGCTCCCTGATTTGCTGCAGGAAAGCAGCACCCGACAGAAAACCCTTCACCGTATGCGTCGCCACCTTTTCCAGCGCCTTCACCAAAATCGCATTATAAAAACGATCGTCTTCAACCACAAAAATCTTCATCCCGGCAAGTCTTTATTATCTTTAAGGCCGCAAAAGGAGACCCACACAAATAAACCGGCGTCCGACTGCTGAACAAAAGCAAAAGCAGACTCCGCTTAAATTTAAAAAATGTTTTGCGCTTCCCCCTGTTTTCAATGGATATTTATTTTATTTACACCCGAACAAAATAAATCTACACAAAGCCTGTTTATTACTTACAACCTTGTCATTTAAAATGCCTATCAGAAGATTCTCCATAGCACTCAGCCTGCTCTTGCTGGTGTCCTGTTCTACCCAAAAAAACACCTGGCTGTCCCGCTCCTACAACAACCTTACGGCGCGCTACAACATCCTGTTTAACGGTCAGCAAAGTTTTTTGCGTGGTGAACAACAGCTCACCCAAACCCAGGCAGGCGACTTTACCGGCATTCTGCCCCTCTTCCCCTACACCGGGGCCCAGGGTGCGGTAGACGGGGAAATGGACCGCGCCATAGAAAAAGGGCTCAAACTCATCCGGGAAAAGAGCATTACCGTAAAACCCGAACGACAACCGGCCAGGGGCAGCAGTCGCCAGGATTTCTACATGCAGCGCGAGTTCAACCGCTATGTTGACGATGCCTACCTGCTCACCGGTAAGGCCCATTTGTACAAGCACGAATACCAGGATGCCCTTACCGCCTTCGACTACGTATTGCGCGACTTCCCCGGTCAGCCCGCCAGCTTCGAAGCCCTCATCTGGATGGCCCGCACCCGCATTGAGATGGGCGATTTTGAGAATGCCCGCATTCTGCTCGACCGCTACGACGCCTTAAGTCCCGCACCCGCCCGCCTCTATGGCGAATACATGGCCACCTGGGCCGATTTTCATTTGCGCCGACAAAGCTACAACAGCGCCCTGCCTTTTTTACAGACCGCCGCCACCGAAGCCGGTGGCAAATGGGACAAGACCCGACGAAATTACATTCTGGCCCAGGTCTACGCCCAAACCGGGCAGCACCAGCTGGCCGCAAACACCTTCCGTCAGGTTGTCCGCTCCAATCCCGACTACGAAACCAGTCTACATGCCCGAGTCAACGAACTGCTTAACCGGGCAGCAGCAAGTGGCGACTATGCAAGCATCCAGGACGAGCTCATTGCCCTGGCCTCCACTGCCAAAAACCGGGAGTTCCGGGACCTCCTCCACTTTGCCCTGGCCGAAAACTACCTGCAGCAGGGCGACACCCTGCACACCCATACCCAACTGCGTCTTTCAGCCGGCTACAACAACGGAAACCGTGACCTCCTGCG
>DUOK01000011.1 GCA_012838865.1 Bacteroidales bacterium
CTCCGCTACAAGCATCGAAACTCACCTTCGGTTCAGACAGCGATGCTTGTTACGCTGCGTTTCTTCGTTTCACTTCCTTGTTCACTTTCGTGAAGCAGGTGTTTCATGGTCAGTAGCGGGGTGGTTTTTCTTCGGGGAAGCGTTCGGCGTATTCGTTCCAGAAGCTTTTTATCTCGGTTTTGCTTCCGGTGTAGGGCTTGCTTCCTTGTTGTATGGTGAGATGTTTCGTTTGGTACGAAACGCCCGCTAAGGTATTCTTTCTGGCTATACCCAGTCTTCTTGCAGCACTTCGCCTTCGATGGAAATGCGGAGCATTTTAAGTGGGATTTTGCGCGTGCTGGACGCTATGGCCTGTTGCGCCATCTGCAGGAGGCCTGAGCAGCAGGGCACTTCCATAATGACCACGGTGAGGGTATTGATGCGGGCCTCATCGATGAGGCGCACGAGCTTTTGCTGATAAATGTCGCCCCCCTGGTCGAGTTTGGGACAGGCAATGCCTACTGTTTTGCCCTTGAGAATGCGTGTATGGAAATCGCCCATGGCAAAGGCGGCACAATCGGCGGCCAGTACCATATCGCTGCCGGCAAAAAGACTGGAGGCCGGATTGATGAGGTGCATCTGCACGGGCCATTGGCGCAATTCCGAGGCGCCTCCGGCAGCTGTTGCAGTAAAAGACGGAGCTTGGGGCTTTTGGATTTTTCGTTCGGCCGAACCGGGACAGCCGCCACCGTGGGCCTGCTTCATGACGCCGATTTTGGGGCGGTGCATTTCCCGAATGACTTCGTCGAGATTAAAAGGCAGGTCGTCTCGGTACAACTGCATGTATTCCATGGCCTGGCGCATATAGGCCGTTTCGTTGTGGTCGCGCAGGTGTTTGAGATGGGCCACCACGGTGTTTTTTCCTTTAGGAATGATCAGGCGAATGACCTTGATTTCGTCGTAGGGCTCGGCCTCGCGTTGTTCCATGGTAATGGCCCCTTGCGGGCAGGAGCCGATGCAGGCACCCAGTCCGTCGCACAATAAGTCGGAAATCAAACGGGCCTTGCCGTCGATGATTTGGAGGGCTCCCTCGTGACAGCCGGGTACGCACTCGCCGCAACCATCGCAAAGTTCCTCATCTATGTGTACTACTTCTCGCAACATAAGTGTGGTTTTAATGTGGAGACAAATATAAAAAGATTTTTTAATCTTCTTATGGTCGTTTCCCGATTCGCTTATGGACGAGGACTTATTGCTGCAATAATTTTTGGGATAAGCCGGCGGCGTTGGCCAGGTGTTGTGGCAAAAGATGGGGGGAACTGGCGCGGAGGGGACAAATATCGATGCCGCCGCGACGGGTATAAATGCAGCTGACCATCAGTTCTTCCGGTTCAAAACGGTCCCACAGCCGCTTGTAAATCATTTCACAAATTTCTTCGTGAAAATGGTTCTCGTTGCGAATGGAAACCAGGTAGCGCAGCAGGGCCCCCTTGTCGGGCAAACAGTCCCCTTTAATATGGATATAGGCGCTGCCCCAGTCGGGTTGATGTGTAATTTTACAGTTGCTGCGCAGCAGATGGGTCGCTACCTGAAAGACGCCTTGCTGGTCAGCAGCAGTCAGCAGTGCCGGATTTTCCTTAAAGTCGTCGAAGTTCAGCTGCCGGCTTTCCGGCAGCTGTTCTAAAAGCTCATAGTGCTCAAAATCAAAGGCGCCGGCTTGTGCGCTGCCCTGATGAAAACTTAAGTCCACCTGCGTCTGCAGGAGTTCCTCCAAATCTTTACGTATGAGGTTCAGGACCTCTTGCAGGCCCTCCTCCGCTGTTTGTCCGTAGCGGCTCATGTTAAAGCCGTTGAGATAGAGTTTCAGGGACTTGCTTTCGACCAGGAAGGCAGAGTGGGCCGGATAGGTGAATTTGAGGAGTCCCGCCACCGGCAAGCCTTTTTGGGTAAGGAAGCTCAGCTCGTAGGCGTGCCATACGTCTTTGCCACAAAAGGGCAGGGCCTGCTCGTCCAGACCATACATTTCGCGATTGAGGGCGCGGGGTACGGCCACGAGTATGTGGGGACTGTAATGTTGGGGGTAGGCGACTTGTTTGCCGAGTATTTTGCCTTCGATGGGTTCCATAGTGCTTGTGTTTGGTGTAGCGGCAGGGACTGGGTTTATACGCCGGGTTTACTGCCAAAGAGTTCGATGTGTACACGTGGTGTAAAACGCCAGCCGTTGCGTATGGCCATGTCCAGTACCAGAGGGGTGGTCTGCTGCAATTCTTCCATGCTGGCGCCCAGGGGCATCAGCATTACGTCGCTGGCCTGCCAGTGCCGCAACTGGTCGAGAAAGTCGCGCTTTATCTCCTCTTCCTCGCTGGCCCGGGCCACGACAAATTTCAATTGCAGGTCCTTGTTGGTGGCGCGACAGAAATCGATGTAATTCTGCAGTACTTCGATGTTGCGTCGGCGTTGGCCATGAAAGGAGAGGGGGCCTGAAGTCTGGAGGCCCAGCGCAGCCAGTTTGGCACTGTTGGGGGTGGAGTTGTCCAGCTTGGGCGAAATGCTGAACAGGTCGATGTGCTTCGCCAGCGGTTCGTAGTAGGCGGTTCCGTTGGTTTCCATAGTCAGGTGCAGTCCCAATTCTTCTTTCAGCATGCGGGCCAGTTCGCTGAGTGCCCCTTTTTGCAATAAGGGCTCGCCGCCGGTCAGTACCACATGTCTTACTTGTCCCAGGTTATGGGCCACCAGTTGTTTTACGTGTTGGGGACCGACAGAAAGAATTTCGCGGGTATCGAAGGAGGCGTAGGGGGTGTCGCAGCGACTGTAGCTGCCGTCGGGCAGCTGCCAGATGCAGCGCAGGTTGCAGGAGGCCAGGCGGACGAAGAGGGAGGGCACGCCGGCCAGCTTGCCTTCTCCTTGCACCGTGCCCGGGTGGGACATGCCGGTGGCCGGGAGATGGGGAAGGAGCTGCCCCTCGGCATCTCTGGTTATGGGAAAAACGCCTTCGTTGGCGAGTGACAGGAGTTGTGCCATTTGAAAATTTGCTGATGAGGTGTTTAAAGGTGGAGGGCGCCGTCTTCCACCCCTGCTTCGGCAAAGGCCTGCGCCCTGAGGAGGCAGCTGTCGCAGCTGCCGCAGGGACGTTCGCCGCCCCGGTAGCAACTCCAGGTGTGTTCAAAGGGTACGCCCAGCTCCTTACCCAGGCGAATTTCGTCGGACTTGGTTTTGTGTATAAAAGGGGCATTCACACGTATGGGCTTGTTGTGTTCGGCCGCCATTACCGTACCCTGATTGATGGCTGCTTCCATGGCTTGGATGAAGCTTTCGCGGCAATCGACGTAGCCTGAGTAATCGACCTGACTCACCCCAATAAAGATGTCCTGGGCCTCAATGGCTTCGGCGTAGGAGGCGGCCAATGAAAGGAAGACCATGTTGCGGGCCGGAACGTAAGTCACGGGAATGTCTGTGCGGTCGACCCGACCGTCTTCCACTTCCCTGTTTTTGTCGGTCAGCGACGAACCGCCCCACTGGTCCATATTGATGCCTACCACCCTGTGGTCAACGGCTCCGGCCAGGGCCGACAGTTTGGCGGCGGCTTCCAGTTCACGCTTGTGTTTTTGGCCGTAATCAAAGCTGAGGGTATGGGTTTCGTAGCCCTGACTTTTAGCCAGCCACAAGGCAACTGCCGAATCGAGTCCCCCCGATAAAAGAATTACTGCGCGTTTCATAAGGCTTGCATTTGCTTGTTGTTGTCAACAGTCAAAAAGCCAGGTGTCGTCCACAAAATGAGGCATGGAAATAAAAGGCCGGCCATAGGGCGTAGTGCCAAGAGGCGCTGTGCCAAAGCGTTTATTGTCATGGTCCTAGTTTTGTTTAGAGACAGGATGGTTTCGAACTGTCTGGTTTTCGGGTGCAAAGATAAGTTATTTTCGCCAGTACCCCAGCGTGAAATCCAGCTTAAACTTTATTAGTCTTTATTAAGCCCTTGCTGAGAACCATCGGGCACTTGAAGTGTTTAAAGGGGGACTATAAAATATTGAACAGATTTTTTTTAATAGATTTTTTTAAACAGACGAACATGGATATTCGTGAATCTTTGCAGTGGCGTTACGCCACCAAGCGTTTTAACGCCGATAAAAAATTGAGTTCGGAACAGTTGGAGATGCTCCTTGATGCGGTAAATCTGGCACCGACTTCCTACGGTTTGCAACCTTTTGAAGTGATTTTGGTAGAGGATGCTGCCCTACGGGCTAAGCTGAAGGAGGCCGCCTACGGTCAGCCTCAGCTGACCGAGGCTTCGCATATTTTGGTGTTTGCAGCCAACAAGGATTTGTCCGAAGAACACATCGATGCCTATGTGGAGCGTACGGCCGATCAGCGTGGTGTTTCGGTGGACGATTTGAAGGATTTCAGGGCCGCTATGGTAGGGGCCATCTTGTCGAACGATGCCGAAGGGCGGTTTCAGTGGGCAGCTCGTCAGGCCTACATTTCTTTGGGTGTTTTGCTTTCGTCGGCTGCGGTGGCAGGCATTGATGCCTGTCCCATGGAGGGTTTCGACAAGGCGGGTTTCGATGAGATTTTGGGCTTGTCGGAACGTGGTTTGTCGTCGGTGATGATGGCTGCCCTTGGTTTCAGGTCGCCCGAGGACAAGTATGCGGGTCTGCCGAAGGTACGTAAGAGCAAGGATGAGTTGATTGAGCGTAGGTCCTAGGACTGAAGTCCGCACGGCGGCGGAGCCGCCTTTATAGAAGACGAGGGCTGCGACCAGACCGTTCGAGGCGGAGCCTCGAACGGGACTTCAGTCCTGGGTGACTTCTTCTTCGATGAGTTCTCCTTCTTCGTTAAGTTCCTCGTCTTCGATGACGCCGGTTTGGAACTGGCGGAGGAGGCGTTTGACCCGACTTTCCGGAGCAAGGGTAAAGGTGTAGGATTTTTCACCGAGGCCTGTTTTTAGTTTGCGTTCGTCTGGTTTTAAGGCCTGAACGTGGGTGTTGAAGGCTTCCATCGACGAGCGGGTCTGCATAAGACCGTTGCGATAACCGAAGAAAAAGTAGTTGTCTTTACCCAAATCGATGTATAAATCGAGGGAGTTGCCGCCCCGGCTGAAGCTGATGGTTCCCTGGACTTTTACTTTTCGGTGAATGGGTTGGTTGCGTACCCAACCAATATACGCTTCTGTGTCGGCGATGTAGCTGCGCGACCGTTCGTCCCATCGCCAGGTGAGGGAGTCAAAAACCAGGGTGTATTGGTTTTCGGCGGGCAAGGAGCGCATGGGCTCAAAGCCCTGGACTTCCCGGGCCACATCTGTTGCAGTTTTTTTACCCATCCATTCGGCCATGCGGTTGATGGTCGAGTTGTTTTCGAAGGGCTTGCCCTTAATGGCCTCGGCCGACCGCAGGCCATTAACCATGAGGTTGATGCTCTCCTCTTCGAGCATGAAATCCAGACCAAATAGGGTCATGAATTCTGCCTGTCCGTTGCCCCTATGGTGTATGGCTGTTCCTGCGGCATGGGTTTTAACCTGGTCCAGTGGCAGGCCCATATCGATGGTCCCCTCACCGGTGACTGTGGCATCGCTGTTGTGGAAGCGAAGGATGTTGCCCGTGGTATCGGGTTGTTCTATTTTATGCTTTTCGGCTATGGCGAAGGCATTGCTGGCTTCGTCGAAGAACAGAAAACCTTTGGCACTCACTACCGGAACGTCGCTGTGGAAGCGCCTTGGCTCCAGAAAAGCGGAGTAAATGATGTTGGAATCCCGGTTCAGGAAGAAGTTGGGGAAGATGCGCTCAAAATCATAGTTCTCGGGTTGTTCAGCCATGGGTATACGCACCTCTTCGGGATCAATTTCCGCATCGAAGCGCACCCACTCATTGGGGCCCAATACCGATTGATCGTGCAACATTTGTGCGCCCCCTTTAAAGTGAAGCAGGGGATGACCGCCCGTCAGTCTGACTCCTCCTTTATAGGTGAATCTGCGGTCGAAGGTAAACAATTCCCGGTCGCTGATTTCTCCTTCTGCCACCGTTGTTATTTCGCTGTTGGGCTTAATGGAGCTGAAAGTGATGGTTTTAACCGCTTTGGCGCCATTGATGTAATCGTAGAGTCCTTCTGCTTCGTAAGCGTTTTTCCCTTCTATTTGTACCTTTGCATTGTAAAAGTGGTGCAGCGAGTCGTTGAGCGCTATGCGAACCGAATCCAGCGGATCGAGCACGGCACCACGGTTGATAACGATGTTGCCATCGTTTAGGAACATGCGGGTATCGGCCACATCAACATATTTTACTTCCTGGGCATAGAGCTTGTTGTTTTGTGCATCGTAGCGTGCCAGCGGCACTAAAAAGTCGAGCGAATCCTGGCGGCGATGCGTACTAACAAAGCGGTTTCCTTCCGAACCCGGACTACCTATATAAATGTCGTTCTTGTCCATATGCCAGGAAAACTCACTGATGTAGGCCTTGTAAAGGAGGTCGGTAAATTCGGAGGTATTGTTGGGATCATGGGCTGTGAAATTACCAATCCGACTCTTAAAGTCGACGGTGGCCAGTACATTGGAAGTCCTAAAGTCAATTTCACTTGAGCTTTCGTCCTGCACCAGATTAAAATCGGCCGAATCGGCCATCACGGTATGGTGAGTCAAGTCAAGTCTTTGGGCACTGAGGGAAGCATTGGGCATATTCAGCAGCCCGCTTCCTTCGAGTCCGCCCGGCTGAATGGTAAGGGTTCCCTCCAGATGGGCTTCCTGGTTAAAAAGTGTGAAGGGCTCTTCCTGCATTTCTGCCAGGAGTTGGTCCTCATAGGGCAAGTAGTTTACCCGGGCAAAACGCCCCTGTACATCGGGAAATTCTATCCCCTTTTCCACAGGGGCAATGTTAAAATCGTAGGCCAGTCCCTCCGTATTTCGCGGCAGAAAGGTAAAATCTTCCGATTGTGCGGTGCTTGTTAACCAGGCAAGCGTTCCGTTTCCTTTCAGCCCCTGATTGCTTAAGTCAAGCGTGCTGGAATAAGTGGCCCTTTCGTCGTATATGGGTAGGCCATCCTCCGGGGTTTCTTTTCTAAAGCCCAGCGAATAATCGGGTCTGACCACCAGGACTTCTTCCATATTAGGGAAAATGCCGGATTTAAAAGTCCCGGTAAAGGCGATGTTTTCGCGGGTAAGGCGACTGACGCTGTCTATTTCAAAGGGATCCAGTTCAAAGTAGAAACTTTCCCTGTCGTAAGCACCGTTTTGAATGTGCGTTTGGTCGTAGTAGACAAAAGAATTGGTGTTACTGGTCAGACGAGGATACTCTGCATAGCTTTCTTTCCCGGACTTGTTGTCGGCGCGGTCAATTTCGAGGTAGCCCGACAGTCGGGCAATGGTGCTGTTGATTTTCCTTTGAGCCGGTCGTCCAAAATAGTCCAGTTCCTGCGTCTCCATGCGCATGGCCATAGAGTCGATGATGTTCAGGTCGATGCGAAAGTCCTCGTAGTTGAAGCGGAAGCTGTTGCCGTACAATTGAATCATTCCGGAGGCAATTGCGCCGTCAAAATCAAAATTCCTGTCTTTTTTAAGTGTCAGTCGCTGTTCTTTTGGGAAAAACACTACGTTTTGTCTGTCGCTGATCGATATGGCTTCCACACCACTCAGTTCCATGTCGTAATTTCTCAGATCCAATATGGCATTGGGAATGGTGCCCGGTGTTAGGGATTTGAAGCGAATAACGTCATAGTCTTTGTTTCCGGCCCTGAAAAGAAGATAGTCTTTCAAGCGCTCACGCAGTACAAGGGTGTCGGTATTTACATTATAGGATACAAAACCGTGAAAGGAAAGTCCGATGATTTGCTGCCGCACCAGATTCTCTGAAATGCCCAAATAGCGTGCATAATCGCGGGCCGTAAAGGTCTCGGTCTTGATGTAGCGGGAGCAATTGAGCAGGCCCTGGAGGGGGTGAATGGCATCCATACCCTGCAATTGATTAAAAAACTCTTCTCTGAAATAGCTGATGGATTCAAAAAAAGCATGGTTCTCAGCTGCTCCGGTCAACATGCGGAGTTCGATGCGGGGGTCACCTATGCGCCAGCGTATCATTTCCGTATCCATACTGACGTTGTGGTAGGTATTGAAAAAGGGACTGCGCGAGAGGCCCTCGCCATCTCGTATCAGGTGTACCTCGTTCAAAGGCGCCATATACTTGAAAAGCAAACCCGGGTGGTAAATGTTTCCCGAATCCAGATACATGGTGATTTCAGTGGTGTTGCTCACGATTTGGTCCTGTCGCAGGGCAAAGTAAAGCGATTTGGCGGTAATGAAGAGGGTGTCGTTCCGGAAAATGCTGATTTCTGCCGGATACTGATCGGTTCCTGAGCCCAGGAATTTTGCCCCGTGTTGTGAAAATCCACCCTCGTAGTTGAAGTTGGGCTGGATGTCTTCAATTTGATAGCGCTGTTCGTAGGATTCAAATTTGGGAAAGGTACTGTTTTCAGCTTGCCTTACACTCATCACCCGATGGTACAAGTGCCCCTTCAGGGCATGGCTGAAATAATCCTTGTTGTAAAAAACGACACTGTCCACACGCAGCTGATTCCGGCCCATATCGATCTTGTAGGGGCCAAAGGTGGCGTAAACCCGCTGGGGATCCAGGCCGCTTTGCTGCCAGGTTATTCTCCCGCTTTCGCCCTGCCAGGCCCCACTCATGAGGTTGACTTTTCCACCGGTATCGAATACCATAATGCTGTCGTTGCTGGTGCGACAGGTCAGGGTGCCCTTATCTACCTGCAGGTAAAGAGAGTCGGTAAAAGAAAACATAAAGCGGGGAGCATCGCTGGTCCACTGCAATGCTGCATTGGCATACAGCACCCTGTCCTTAAGCATTTGCTGAGCCAATTGGAACAACTGATTGGCATGCCGCAGGGGGTAGCGGGGCTGACTAAGGAGACTGTGCATGGCCTCATGCCAGGTTGCGAAATTGGTTTGTATGTCTTGATTGGCCTGAAAGGCCATAACGGTAGTCAGGTAAAGTTGGTAGTCGGGAAAGGGACGGCCTCTTTTGCTGTAAAGCAGATCTGACATGGCCATAACGTAGTTTTGGACCACTTCATCGAGCTCCGGTTGAAGCCAAAAGGTTTCCACCTCCTCTATAAAATCACGTGCTGCCCGTTTGTCGGCCGAAATAGAAAAAACCTCCTCCAGGCGTTCCAGAAACTCCTCTTTGCCCCCCTCTGTAAAATGTCCGTCCTGTGCACTTGCGCCCATAAAAAAGAGCAGAAACAAGCCCACAGTGCATCCCAAATATCGTAAACCTTTGTGCATAAGCTGAATCTAAATAGCCGCTTCGAGTACATACGCAACTGCGGCCCATTGGTTGTTTTCCAGGGTCTTTTTTAACCTTAATTGATGCTTTTGCGCCAGTGCGTCGATGTCCCGAAGGTCGTTTTGGTAAAAGCCACTCATAATGAGCGTGCTCCCGGGTCGCATGTTTTTAACATACTGAGGAAGGTCTGCCAGCAAAATATTTTTGTTGATGTTGGCCAGAATGAGGTCGAATTGTCCTTCCTTTTGCAGGAGGGAGGCATCACCCAGTTTCAGCTGCATCTTACTTACTGCATTGAGTTCACAATTTTCGGCACTGTTGGTGGTACACCAGGAATCGATATCGATTCCTGTAACTTCGGCAGCACCCAGTTTCGACGCCAGGATACCCAAAATGCCGGTGCCGCAGCCCATATCCAGCACGGTTTTTCCTTCCACTTCCATCTGCAACAAAAGGGCCATGACCATAGAGGTGGTTTCGTGGTGTCCTGTTCCGAACGACATTTTGGGGGCGATGATGATTTCCAGCGGGATTTCTGGTTGGGCCGCATGGAAGGGACTGCGCACCACGCATTTGTTTTCTACTACAATGGGCTGAAAGTAGTGCTTTTCCCATTCCTCATTCCAGTTTTGGTCGGGGATGAGTTCGTGCGAAAAGGCAAGGCGCGTGTCGTCCCAGGGCAGTTCCAGACCCGTCAGTTCCTCAGCAGTAAAGGCTGCTTCGGGAATGTAGGCCAGCAAGCCATCAACCGTGTTTTCGAAACTCTCGAAACCGATTTGCCCCATCAGTGCCATCAGCACGTCGGCCCGGTCTTCAGAATAGGGGGTAATTATTGCTTTAACCTGTATGTAGTTCATGTGCAGTAGAATGAAGATGAGTAGAGATACAAAGAGCTTGCCCCCTGCAGGGACAAGCTCTTGTTAGGATTGTCCCCGAAGGGATTAGAAAGCACTGATGATGGCCAGGAAGTCCTCCGCCTTCAGCGAAGCACCGCCAATGAGTCCGCCATCCACATCGGGGTTGGAAAACAATTCTTTGGCATTGCCGGCGTTGCAGCTGCCACCATAAAGAATGGTACAGTTGTCGGCCACCTCGGCACCGTACTGCTCTTTAAGCAGGCCACGGATTACCGCATGCATTTCCTGAGCCTGTGTAGCGCTGGCTGTTTTTCCGGTACCAATGGCCCAAACAGGTTCGTAAGCCAGTACAATTTTTCCGAAAGCCTCAGCAGAAAGGTGAAACAGCGCTTCTTTAATTTGCTGCTTCACTACATCAAAGTGCTTGCCTGCTTCGCGCTCTTCCAATACTTCGCCAATGCAGAAGATGGGCAACAAATCGTTGGCCAGTGCCAGGTCGGTCTTTTCCTTCAGTATTTCCGAAGTCTCCCCATAATAGGCACGACGCTCGGAGTGGCCCAAAATGACATACTGTGCACCGGTTGATTTAACCATAGCAGCAGAAACTTCGCCGGTATAGGCACCGGAAACTTTGTTGGCACAGTTTTGTGCAGCAACGGAAATCTTAGGCGCATCTACTGTTTTTACAACCTCAGTAATATGGGTAAAGGGCGTACCCAGTACAATTTCACACTTGGGACTGATGGCGCTGACGCGACTGTTAACATCCTTGGCCAATGCGATACCCTCCTGAAGGGTCAAATTCATTTTCCAGTTTCCTGCAACAATGTTCTTTCTCATTTTTAATTGTTTATTGGTTTAATGTTCTTGATGATAATGGGCAGCATTAATATGCCCAGGGCATGCAGCCACATGAAGCGCCGTTGGCGCGATTTTCTTTGTTCGTCCAGGGCATAGGCCAGCGGCTGGTCGGTGATTTTGGCCGGGGGCAGCTTGCGGTAATGCCACTTGCCCGCTATGGTGCCATCGTAAATCAGCAGCAAGCCCGGATTGGAGCGGATGATGGTTTTAAGCGTTGTTTCATCGGCATGTAAATAGCTGAACAGGGTACTGTGCTTTTCGTCAAAAGCGCGCATTTCTTCACTCCCCGAGGCCGTTACAAAATAAAAAGCCTGTTGGTTTTGTCGCGCCCTTTCGGCCATCTCTGCCAACTGCAGCACCTGGTCTTCCTTAATGCCGGAGAGGCGGGGACTGATCAGGAAAAACTGTGCCCCTGGACGACTCAAAACTTCAGCCGTCAGATTGTCACCCGTGCCTGGATCCATCAGTGCAAAGGTCTGCAAAGGCGGCACATAGCCTTCGCTGATGGTGCGGGTCTCACTATCTACAAACACCCAGGTGGTATC
This sequence comes from Bacteroidales bacterium, assembly GCA_012838865.1. Taxonomy (GTDB): domain Bacteria; phylum Bacteroidota; class Bacteroidia; order Bacteroidales; family Marinilabiliaceae; genus Geofilum. The sequence continues at coordinate 11,521 of DUOK01000011.1, forward strand.
TTCGTAAGGATAGTCGTCCACCCCAAAAGTAGCCCGAACGCCCTCTTTTTCGAGGGTGAAGATGGTTTCGTATTCTGGTTGCGCAGCGCCGTCCGGAACCCGCATTTTATCAGGAATGTTGGTGCCGATGGCATAGGGTCTGAAATCGAACACCGGCAGATTGCGGTGGTTGTAGAGCGACAGCGACAGTAAGTAAACAACGGCCAGGGCTGCCAGAACAACCTGCTTTAAGGACTTGCTCGAAGTTGTATAGTGTTTTCTGAAATACCAGGCGCCACCAGCAAAAGCAATCACCACCACATTCTTGAAAAAGGTGGCCCAATTACTGAGTTTGATCGCATCGCCAAAGCAGCCGCAGTCGCTTACCGGGTTGAACAACGCAATGTAGAAGGTCAGCAAGGTAAAGAGTCCCATCATGGCCAAAGCAGCTGTTGCTGTCCACCGCATATACAGCTTAAAAAGCAAGAAAAAGCCCAGGCTGAATTCAAAAACAGCCAGGGCTATGCTTAGGGGAAGCGCCAGGGGATGAAAAAAACTCCATCCAAAGGCGGTGAAATAGTCTTCAAACTTAACCATGCCCCCAAAGGGATCGATGGCCTTTATAAAACCTGAGAACAGAAAAACAAGAGCAGGTACCAGTCTGCAAAGGAAAAGAAAGGTTGCTTTCATGGTGTCCTTCATAGTTGCTTCAATTTTTGGTTGACTTGAAATTCAAGCCGTAAAAGTACCAAAAATTGATTAAAACAACAGCAGGAAAAGTGAACTTTACCTGGAGCGGACCTCCCTGCGCATAAACAGGAAATAGCCCAGTGCAAAGAGGACAATGGTACTTGCAAAGAGTCCCGTCAACTGTGGCCCAATCATCAGAAGACTTTGACCCACCGGTAAGGCACCGGGTAAGGTCCCCGAGATTTGCTCCATAGTTAGAGCGCCCGTGCTTCTCACGCTGGGCATCAGTACAATATTGGTGGCCTCGTTGAACAGATGAATGGGGTTAAATCTCAGCAAGTTCAACACAAAGTTCTGAAAGGCAACCGCCTGGGCTTCTGACAAGAACTGCTTTGGAGCGAGGTGTTTGGCCACCACATCGATCAGCATGTTAAAAAAAACGCTAAAAAACAGCCAAACAGACAGGCTGCCTAAAGCCGAAGCAGAAGTCTGTCGAAACACGATGGAGAACAGTATAGCCAGGTTGATCCATAGTGAAATGTAGGCTATGGTGAGCAAGGTGAACATCAGTATGCGCAGCACTTCGTCGGCACCTGGCGGAATACCCAGTGCCAGTAAACCCCAGCCACTCACCACTATGGTCAGTGAAAATAGCAATATGGCGCTTATGGCCAGGGCGGCCAGAAACTTGGCGTGTAATACGTAATCGCGGTAAATTGGTTGACTAAGTAGGCGACTGAGTGTACCGTTGTTGTGCTCTGAGTTGATGGCATCAAAACCCAGTGCAATGCCCAAAAGAGGTCCCAGGAAACCTATAAATATGGCGTAGGAGGGCAGACTTCCGTCCGATATGCTGAACAACTTTAAAAAGAAAAACTCCATTTTTGCCAGCTCTGACGGGGGCAGGGACGAAAAACTGCTCAGTGCTGCGTACATTGAACCCAAACATGTCAGAACCAAGAGGCCCAATAATAGGAGAAAGCGCCAGCTGCGCAGGTGGTCGGCCATTTCCTTTTGAATCATGGCCCCGAATGGACCGGCCCCGAGGGCCGGTCGACTCGAAGGAAGGGGTATTTTTATTGTGTTCATAATTTTTCTGTTTCAAGTTGATGCGCTAAAATACAGTTGTAAACTTCTTCTAAAGCCCCATTGGGGCGCTTCAGCCATTGTTCGGATAGTTCCTGAAGACTGCCGCAGGCCCTGAGTTGGCCCTGCACAAAGAGGCCAACCCGGTCGCACACTTGCTCCACTTGTTGGAGGTGGTGCGACGAAAACAGAATGGTCAGCCCTTCTTCTTTGCGCAGCGTCCTGAGCAGGTCCAGAAAAAAGCGCAGCCCTTGCGGGTCGATGCCCGAAGTGGGTTCGTCCAGAATGATGATTTCCGGCTGCTTCATCAGTACATCGGCCAGTCCCAGGCGTTGGCGCATGCCGCGAGAGTAGGTGCTGGTCTTTTTATGTGCAGCATCCGACAGGCCAACCTTCTTCAACAAATTATGCGCCCTGGCTTGTGCCTCCTTTTCGGGAATACCATTCAGTCGCCCCGTATAAAGCAGGTTCTCCAGGCCGGTACGGTTGTCGTAGAAACCAACATCCTCGGGAAGGTAGCCTACCCTTCTTTTTACCTCTAAGGGATTTCGTGCCGGGTCGAGTCCCGCTACCAGTGCCTTGCCCGAGCTTGGCTCTGTCAGGCCCAGCATCATCAGAATGGTGGTCGATTTTCCGGCCCCATTGGGCCCCAACAAGCCAAATATTTCTCCTTTGTGCACTGAGAGATTCAGGGACCTAACTGCTGTAAAATCCCCATAGCGCCGGGTCAATTCTTTCAGCTCAATAACCGTATTCTGCATGCCTACCTCCTTCCGTATTTACGAAACATTAGGACGAGACCTCCCAAGGCTCCCAAAATCAACAGGACACCCAACCATCCCCATAGGGCGGGCGTTTTGATCGTTACCCGATACGAGACTTTGGTATTGATTTCGGGATTTCGCAATTCCAGTGAAGTCACGTAATCGCCTGGAATGGCATTTTTATGTGGTTTTAAGTAGGCTTTTACATGCGCTGTTTCGCCGGCTTGGAGACTGTCTTGCTGCTCCGGTTCGAAACGCAGCTCCCAGTTGGACGGAAGGTTGGAACGTAATTCAAGATTGTGCAAGGTGGACGTTCCGGTATTGCGAAGCACCAAATCCAATTCTTTTTCACGACCGGCACGGGCGCTGGTACTTACCCGTCCGTCGGGCGTTGTGAGTTGACCTGCATAAGAACCCGTGACAACGGCCTCCAGGTCCAGTGCCGCAGCGGTGGCTCCTGTGAGTGCTTTAACAGGAATGGTGTAGACCCCGGGTGCAGTAGTCGCAGAAGGTTTGAGTTCTATGGTCAGCTCTTTGGTGCTGTTGGGTTCCAGTTCTACCGAAGTAACTGCTTTAAAATCAGCCTTAAATGTCAGATTCCATCCCCGGGGCACGTCCCCTCTTAGCGAATAGTGTTGTTGCTCGGCCGTTCGGTTACGAAGCGTAGCTTTGTAGGTGAGCGTTGCACTGTTGTCGCCCTGCATATTGTTTTGTGTAGTACTCAGTTCGCTTTCGGCAGCACCTCTTTCTGTTACGTTGATACTTAAGGGCAGGGAAGTGGTATTGATCGCGTTAACGTAAAAGGTTTGGATGCCTTTGTTAACCTGAAAGGGTACCTCCACCTTCAGTTTAAGCGACTTTTTTTCACCGGGTAAAACAGCTATTCGGTCGATGTGGTAGCTGCCCGATTGCAGGGTGTAGGTCCAGGTGGATGGCAGTCCGGTGACTGACAAATTTTCATTTCGCACCACCGAACTTTCATTAATGATGTCAATGGTGTAATCAATGCTGGCACCGGGAGGCGCCGAAATGCGGGTGTTGGGGGTGTAGAGACTTAGGCCTTTGGCCTGAGTGACCATACTTGTAAACATCAAAAACCCAAATAGTAAGGTTTTTTTTAGACAGGAAGTCAAGTTCGTAACTTTCATAAAAAAATCCTCCGTATTTAAATAAATGATTATTTTCTACCCATACAAATTCCATACAACAGGCCCTGTTTTGTTTGTTAAATTTTGTGAAAACATTAAACTGTTCGGGCATTTCCTGCCTGCTTCGTGCTCCATCCTTCACATTGTTTTATCTTTGCAGGCAATTAAAGATTGCACGTTCAATATTTGATTATGGAAGCAGAAGCAGTTAAAACGACCATGGTATGTCGTGGTCGCCTTATTGATTTGAGTCGCCCCCGGGTAATGGGAATCGTAAATGTAACGCCCGACTCTTTTTTTGCTGCCAGCAGGGTAGGGGACCATACGGCACTGTTAAAAAGGGCAGAGCAAATCCTGGA
>DUOK01000099.1 GCA_012838865.1 Bacteroidales bacterium
CCTGGAAGTTATCTAGTCGAACGCCTGCGCGACGATGCACCCTTATATTTGGCGCTGCGTGGAGGCCGTGAACCGGAACCACGGTTTTGCCCTGCAGGCGTGCTTGAACCTTCTGCCGGGGCAGCAGGCTCCACGCTGCCCAGCGGGAAGGGATGATCATCTATGACTGCAATCTTGCGCTTTATGAGTTTCTCTATGTCTTTGAGGTAGGCCTTTTCTTCACTGTCGCAAAAGGCAAAGGCGGTGCCGTCGGCACCGGCGCGACCGGTGCGACCGATGCGGTGCACGTAGGACTCGGGAATGTTGGGCAGGTCGTAGTTGATGACGTATTCCAGACGGTCAACATCAATGCCTCTGGCGGCAATATCGGTGGCCACCAAAACGCGGGTGGTCTGCTCCTTAAAATTGCTCAGCGCGTTCTGACGGGCATTTTGCGATTTGTTGCCGTGTATGGCTTCTGCCGCAATCTTGCTCTTCTTAAGTACACGCACCACCTTGTCGGCCCCGTGCTTGGTGCGGGTAAAGACCAATACAGAATGAATGTCCTCGTTCTTCAGCACTTCCATCAAGAGCTTAATCTTGTTGGGCTTGTCTACAAAATAAACAAACTGATTGATGGTTTCGGCTGTGGACGATGCGGGCGTCACCTCTACCTTCACCGGCTGGTGCAGAATGGTGTTGGCCAGCTTCACGATATCGGGAGGCATGGTGGCAGAGAAAAAGAGCGACTGGCGTTTTGCGGGCAAAACAGCCAGGAGCCGTTTTACATCGTGAATAAAGCCCATGTCGAGCATGCGGTCGGCCTCATCCAACACAAAAATCTCAATTTCCCTAATCGATACAAGTTTCTGATTCATCAGGTCGAGCAAGCGACCGGGGGTGGCAACCAAAATATCCACACCGTTTTTGAGGGCCTTGACCTGACTGTTTTGGTTTACACCGCCAAAGATGACGGTGCTGCTCAAACCGGTATGTCGGCCATAATTTTCTATGCTCTCCCCAATTTGAATGGCGAGCTCACGAGTAGGTGTTACGATGAGGGCCCTAATGGGACGACGGCGGCTCTTGTTCAGGCCTTGATTATAAAGCAATTGCAATATTGGAATAGAAAAAGCAGCCGTTTTGCCGGTGCCGGTTTGGGCGCAACCCAATAAATCTCGTCCTTGAAGTACTTCCGGAATGGCCTCGGCCTGAATGGGGGTAGGTGTTTCATAACCTTCTTCCCGTACAGCCTGAGCTATCGGGTCGATAAGGTCTAATTTGTCAAATGTCATAAACTAAATCTGAATAAAAAAGGAGCTGCCAACGGGCAGCTCCCAAAGTGGTGCAAAGATACAACAAAAAAAGGAAACTTCGACAGGATCCTAGTCGATCACCTTTTTGTCGATGTAACGTGAGTTAAGCAGGCGCAGCGCACTCATGTAATCGAGTTCAAACTCGACCAACTGTCCTACTTTATAATTTCTTGGATTCTCTTCCACATCTATAACCACCATATCGGAGCTGGCACCGACTATTTTCATTTTGGGATCTACCGGCTTCAAATGCTCCACCTCTACATCCAAAATGCCGATATCAATAAGGCCCCTGCACGAGGTGGCATCCGGATCCACATTGCTGAAATCATAGGTATGCCCCTCCACATTGTGTCCCAACTCGCCCGAAGGCGCCTTGGGCTTTTCGGTCAGTTCAATAATCTCAGCATAAAGCCGTATCACATCGCTGTTGATAAAAGGGAAGGTGCTGTTGTTGTATACATCTGAAGCCAAAAACAAGGTATCGCCCACCCTAAAGTGATTGATGCCACTGGGCAACTGACTTTGCAGAAGAAGGGGAATCGTGACGGAGGAACCACCCGAAACAAGAGGGATTTTCCGGTTGAAACGTGCCTCAATCAACTGTTTGTACAAGCTGAGCTGAATCAGCTTATCGTCGTTGGGCAGCACCCCATACAAGCACGAAAGGTTGGCACCCAGTCCCACCACCTCAATATGCGGCAACTCAAAAACCTGACTGTAAAACTCGAGCAGATCGTCGCGCATGACCCCTTCACGGAGTTCCCCCAGCTCAATCATAATAATGACCTTGTGCACTTTCTCCTGTCGTCCGGCCTCCTCGGAGAGCAGGCGAATGGTCGACAATTCGGTATTGAAACTGATGTCCGCGTACTGCACAATACTCTTTACTGACCGCTTGGCCGGAGGTTTAATGTAAATGGTCTCCATATTCGGAGCCATTTGTTTGATGATCTTTAAGTTGGTTACCCTGGAGTCGCACACCTGTTGTACCCCCAAATCCATAACTTCCTGCAAAAAACTCTTGTTGCCACAAAGCAATTTGGTCACCACCGCCCATTGAATGTCGTTCTTTTTAAAAAGATCGTTCAGGTAGTTGTAATTTTCCCGCAATTTGGTCCGGTTAAGTGTAATATAAGCCATAAAAGGTTGCTTTGGTATATGCTAAAGTTAACAGATTTGTAACAGCTGTAATCTCGATATGTTTAAGAAAACGACGCTTTTCTTGAAAAGTTGTATAAAGTACGCAGTGCCCGACTAAACAAAAAAAGAAAGGGAGTTGGCCCACTGAGGCCAACTCCCTTTGTATATAGGGAAACTTGAACAGCAATTAAATCAACTCGATGCTGCGCTTCACAAATTTGTTAAGGGCCTCCCCTTTCAACATATTATTCGAAAGCAGGGCCAGGTCGATGAGCTGCGACACCAGCTTGTTGCCGCCGGCAAAAGTCTTCAGCAGTTCTTCCTTCTTCTCACGCTGTTCGCTCAGCTTTTTCTTCACATCTTCCAATTCCTCCTTCTCAGTCTGAGGCACTTCCTCCTCCTTCTTATCCTTTTTGGCCGCTTCCAATTCGGCCTTGCGACTGTCCAGACCGGCCATTCGACCATTGATGGTCTTCAGCTTTTCGCCCAGCTCCGCTTCCACCCCTTCGGCAATACGGGTGACCAGTGGGTGGTTGGCGTTTACAACCAGGTTGTAGCTGTCGGGCATATCGCCGTAAAACATCATGCCCCCGCCCAAAGCGCTCATTTCCTTCATGCGGCGCATGAACTCCTGCTGGGTAATCATTACCGGCGTGTCTTGTTCCGACAAGCCCTCAAAACTGACCACAAAATGGGCCTTGTTTACATTGGGCAACTGAGAAGAAAACACCGTAGTCAATTGCTCACGCTGCTCGGCACTCAGCTTCAATTCCTGGCTCTCCTCTTTGGGAATCAACTTTTCCACCACATCGCTGTCGACCCGCACAAAACGGCTCTTTTCAAACTTCTGCTCCAGGTGGTTGATGAAGTGTGAATCAAAGTGACCATCCATCAACAAAACATCGTAACCTTTATTCTTAGCGGCCTCAATAAAGGTGTACTGATCGTCCTTGTTGGTGCTGTACAGGTACACCAGGCTGTCGTCCTTATCGGTCTGATTACTCTTAATAAGGTCCTTGTACTCCTCAAAGGTGAAGTACTTGCCTTCGGTATTCTTAAAGAGGGTGAATTTGGCCGCCCGGTCGTAAAACTTCTCTTCGGTAAGCATGCCGTACTCGATAAACAACTTCAGGTCGTCCCACTTTTCCTCGAAAGTCTTCCGATCGTTCTTAAAAATTTCTTCCAGGCGATCGGCCACCTTTTTGGTGATGTGACTCGAGATCTTCTTCACGTTGCCATCGCTCTGCAGGTAACTGCGCGAAACGTTCAGCGGAATATCCGGCGAGTCGAGCACCCCATGCAAAAGGGTCAGAAATTCCGGCACAATTCCTTCTACCGAATCGGTTACATAAACCTGATTGCTGTAGAGCTGGATCTTATTCTTTTGGATCTCAATATTGTTCTTAATCTTGGGGAAATACAGCACTCCCGTCAGGTTGAAAGGATAGTCCACATTCAGGTGAATGTTGAACAACGGATCCTCAGCCATGGGATAAAGGTCGCGATAAAATTGCTGATAATCCTCCTCCTTCAATTCGGCCGGCATACGGGTCCACAAAGGATTGGTCTCATTGATTACCTTGTCCTTTCCGGTTTCCACTTCCTTACCGTCTTTCCACTCGGTTTCCTGGCCAAAGGCAATCTCCACCGGCAAAAAGCGACAATACTTCTTCAGCAGACGGTCGATCTCCGCCTTATCCAAAAAGTTTTTATTGTCTTCGTCGATGTACAGTATAATGTCGGTTCCACGGTCGTCTTTCTTTACTTCCTCCAGGGTGTACTCGGTAGTGCCATCACAGCTCCATTTTACCGCCTGGGCATCGTCGCGAAACGAACGGGTAACAATTTCCACCTTCTTTGAAACCATGAAGGAGGAATAAAAGCCCAAACCAAAGTGACCAATAATGGCATTGGCGTCCTTCTTGTATTTCTCAAGAAACTCATTGGCACCCGAAAAGGCCACCTGATTGATGTATTTCTCGATTTCATCGGCAGTCATTCCCACACCCCGGTCGCTGATGGTGATGGTTTTCTTTTTCTCATCGAGCTTGACCCTAACGGTTAAATCGCCCAGCTCACCTTTAAACTCTCCCACACTCGAAAGGGTGCGCAGCTTTTGACTCGCATCAACGGCATTCGAAACCAACTCACGCAGAAAAATTTCGTGATCCGAATACAGATACTTTTTAATAATGGGAAAAATGTTCTCGGTACTTACACCAATATTTCCTTTTTGCATAACTCAGTATTTTGTAATGTTTGGTTGCATATAAGTTTTCTTCATCCAGTTAGACAAAGCCTGTGCCAAAGC
>DUOK01000100.1 GCA_012838865.1 Bacteroidales bacterium
CACGAGAAGCTGGCGGCCGGAAGGGGTTTTGATTTAAGCGGCTTGTCCTTTGCCGTTATTGCCCTGGGCGACAGTTCCTATAAGCACTTTTGTAAGACGGGCCACGACTTTGCCGACTTCTTTAAGAAGCTGGGCGCAAAGTCGCTGCGGGAGGTGGCTGCCCTGGATACCGATTTTGAGAATGAGTTGCCCGACCTTTTACCTGCGGTGATTGACCTGTTTTCAGGCGCGCCTGCGGGAGGGCAGTCGCCCCAGGCGGCTTCCCCTGCCAGCGGTCCCGCCCCCGGTGCAGCGTTCTCATCCAACCAGCCGGTAGAGGTAGAGGTGCTGGAACGCATTCAGCTCAACGGACGCGGCTCCGAAAAAGAAACCTGGCACCTCGAGCTGGCCACCGATAAAACGGGACTGGTCTACCAGCCCGGCGACGCCCTGGAGGTCTTTGCCAATAACGACCCCCGGTTGGTTGCTGCCATTTTGGCGCAAAGCGGACTCGACGGGACACAGCAGGTGGAGGTGCGGGGGAAGACTTACTCCCTCGAAGAGGCCCTGCGGCATCATTACGAACTGACGGTGCTCACCGCCCCGGTGGTCCGCAAATACGCCGCCCTGCAGCCTGAGTCGGCCCTTAACCAGATGCTCGAAGATCCCGAACAATTGGGGGCCTTTATGTACGGCAGCGATGTGCTCGATCTTTTGAAGAAACATCCTCTGCAACTGGATGCCGAACAATTGCTGTCGGTCCTCCGCTACCTGCCGCCACGCGCCTACTCCATCGCCTCGAGTCCCGCCGAAGTCGGCGACGAAATTCACCTGACCGTAGGGGCCGTGCGCTATCAAAAGGACGAGCGCGAAAGAGGGGGTGTATGTTCCACTTTTCTGGCCGACCGGCTGCCCGAGGATGGGCGGCTGAAAGTAAAGGTGAAACCCAACAACCAGTTTAAGTTGCCTGCCAACGACGACACCGCCATCATTATGGTGGGCGCAGGTACCGGCATAGCGCCCTTCCGGGGCTTTCTGCAACACCGCTCGGCCACGGGCAGCAAGGGTAAAAACTGGCTCTTTTTTGGTGACCAGCACTTTACCACCGATTTCTTGTACCAGTCCGAATGGCTGAAATATCGCAAAAGTGGCTTGCTGACCCGCTTGGATGTAGCCTTTTCGCGCGACCAGGAGGAGAAGCGCTATGTGCAGCATCGCATGAAGCGCCAGGGCAAGGACTTGTTTAAGTGGCTCAGTGAAGGTGCCCACTTTTATGTCTGTGGCGATATGAAGCGCATGGCCGGCGATGTAAGCAAGGCCCTGCTCGACATCCTGCAAATTGAAGGCAACATGTCGCGCGAGGAGAGCGAGGCCTACCTGGCTCGCCTGCGCAAGGAAAAGCGCTATCAGGAAGACGTATATTAACCTTTTGGTCCATCCATTACCAACAAAGCAACTGAAATGACAAAACTACCTGAACCAATAAAGTGGACCCCCTCACCGGTGGAACACATCAAAAGCAAAAGCAACTTTTTAAGGGGAAGCATTGTGGCTTCGCTGGCCGATGAGACCACCGGAGCCATTGCGGCCGACGATACCCAGCTGATTAAGTTTCACGGCAGTTACCAGCAGACCGATCGCGATCTGGATGCCGAGCGAAAAAAGCAAAAGCTGGAGCCCCTGTACAGTTTTATGATACGGGCACGGGTGCCGGCGGGACTGGCTACGGCCGATCAGTGGCTGGTGTTCGACCGCCTGGCCGATAAGTACGCCAACGGCACGCTGAAGCTGACTACCCGGCAGGCCTTTCAATGGCACGGGGTGCTTAAGCGCGACTTAAAATCGACCCTCCGGGGCATCAACGCCACCCTGATGGATACCATTGCCGCCTGTGGCGACGTCAACCGAAATGTAATGGCCACTTCGAACGAGGGACTCTCCCCTTTGGTGAGCGAGGTGGCGGCTTTTGCGCAGACCATCAGCGACCATCTCCTGCCCAAGACTACGGCTTATCACGAAATCTGGCTCGATAAGAAGCTGCTTACGGAGGGCAAGGTGGACGAGGAGCCCATTCTGGGTAAGTTGTACCTGCCGCGTAAGTTCAAGATTGCCCTGGCCGTGCCGCCCTACAACGATACCGACGTCTTTGCCAACGATTTGGGGCTGATTGCCATTGAGGAGGACGGTAAACTGGTCGGTTTTAATGTGGCCATTGGCGGGGGCATGGGCATGACCTTTGGGAATGAGGAGACCTACCCCCGGCTGGCCGATGTGATTGGCTACGTAGCAAAAGAACAAGCCCTGCAGGTGATAGAGGAAGTGGTGAAGGTGCAGCGCGATTACGGCAACCGCGAAAACCGGAAGCTGTCGCGCCTGAAGTACACCCTCGATCGTTTGACTACTCCGGTGTTTAAGGAACTGGTGGAGACCCGCAGCGGCATTCAACTGGAAGCGGCCCGGCCCTATAAGTTTGAGCAGAACGGCGATGTATTTGGCTGGCGCAAATCGGTTCGCAACAAATGGTTTTTAGGCCTCTTTGTGGAGCACGGCCGGGTGCGAGATGCAGGAAACTATAAGCTCAAGAGCGCCTTGCGCGATTTGGCCCGCATCAAGGTCTGTGATTTCCGGCTCACCGGAAATCAGGGACTGGTGCTGGGACAAATAGAGGAGGGCGATAAGCTGTTGGTCGAGAAAATCCTGCATAAGTACGGCGTCGATCAGGAGGTTCAATTATCGGGCATCCGGAAAAACGCCATCGCCTGTGTCGCTTTAAATACCTGCTCGCTGGCCTTTGCCGAGGCGGAGCGCTATTTGCCCACGCTCAACACCAAAATAGAAGCCATTTTGGCCGAGCTCGACCTGACCCACGACGACATCCTGATTCGAATGACGGGCTGTCCCAACGGCTGTGGGCGTCCCTTTTTGGGGGAGATCGGACTCGTTGGAAGGAGTCTGGGTCGCTACAACCTCTACCTGGGCGCCGGGTTTGCCGGAGAGCGACTCAATACCCTCTACAAGGAAATGCTCGATGAGCCTGCCATCCTCGAAGAACTCTCGACCCTTTTAAGTCTCTATGCCGAGGAGCGTGAGGCCGGAGAGCGCTTTGGTGATTTTGTGGTACGGGCGGGCATAGTGGCCCCTTCACAAGCTGTCGTCAGCTACTAAAACCGATACTATGAGCAACGAACAACGTCAACGCAGTATTCTCAAAGCCCTGTCGTACCGGCTGACCGGCTCCCTGCTGACCATGCTTGCGGCCTATTTCCTGACCGGGGAGTTTTTGGTGGCTGCCTCCATCGGCGGCATCGAAATCGTCTCCAAGCTCCTGCTTTACTACTGGCATGAGCGGGTATGGGATAAAATCAGCTACGGCAAGAAAAAAGCGCCCGAATACGAAATCTGAAGTCTATGTATTTGCCCATTAATCTGAACATCGATCGGCAGTCTCTCCTCATTGTTGGGGGTGGGAAAGTCGCCCTCCACAAACTGGAGTCGCTCGAGCGCTTTACGCGCAACATACATGTGGTGGCCCCCGAAATCTGCGAGGGCATACGTCGCCGTGCCTGGGTGACGCTGCACGAGCGCCCTTATCGGCCCGGCGATCTGGACGGCCACTTGCTGGTGTATGCCGCCACCTCTGTGCGCAGCGTCAACCAGCAGGTGGTTTCAGATGCAGCCGGTCGACCCATACTGGTTACTGTGGCAGATGCCCCCGCTGAGGGAGATTTTATATCCCCGGCCATTTATTTGCAGGACAATATGAGTGTGGCGGTCTCCTCTAACGGCACCGATGTGAAAGCCTCTGTGCGCTGGCGCAATGCCCTGCAAGCTTACCTTCAAAACACGACCTTATGAGCCTGAAACTGAAGAAAACCTTTGCACGCCCCGAGTGGGGCAAAGTCACCATAGCCGGTTTTGGTCCCGGTAATCCCGACCTGCTCACCGTAAAAGCTCTTCGGGCGCTGGAGGCGGCCGATGTGGTGTTTTACGACGATTTACTGGATGCAAGCTATCTCGACCAGTTTGCTGCCGAAAAAGTCTACGTCGGCAAGCGCAGCACCCGGCACGCCTTTCGTCAGGAAGCCATTAATCAGCAATTGTGGGAAGCCGCCACATCCGGTAAGCAGGTGGTGCGTTTAAAAGGTGGCGATCCCTTCATCTTTGGAAGGGGTATGGAAGAATACCGCTACCTGAACGAGCGTTCGGTGGAGGTGGAGCTGGTCCCCGGTATTTCCAGTGCCCTGGCTGCCGCCGCCGATGCTCTGGTGCCCCTGACCGAGCGCGGGGTATCCTCGTCGGTCGCCTTTATTTCGGGGCACGACCTCGATAAGTTGCAAATTCCAAAAGCCGAGACCCTGGTGATTTACATGGGCGCTTCCAACCAGGTGCCCCTGGCGCAACGACTCATTGACGAAGGCTGGGCGCCGGCCACCCCGGTTGCCGTTACCCGCAACGCCTCCTATGCCGATGCCGAGACCCGTCGTTATACCCTGGAGCGTCTGCTCAGCGGAGAAAACCTGCTGCCTTCACCCGCCATCATAATGGTGGGGTGGACCGCAGC
>DUOK01000101.1 GCA_012838865.1 Bacteroidales bacterium
AAATCGCCCCAGCGGCTCCAATGCAAAAACAACAGGGCTACATAGCCCAGCGGGGGACCGGGCAACACGGGCAGCACACAACCGACCCAGCCGGCCATCAAAAATAAAATCCCCAAAATAAGCAATACAAGATCCATCATCTTACCCGTTTAGCTTTTAAAGCTGCGTTTACTAATGCGCCTCCAACCAAGATCTGCCCTCACCCATGTCCACCACCAGGGGCACCTTCAAGCTGCAAGCTTGCTCCATCGCCTCTTTCACCAGTGCCCGAACCGCTTCCAATTCTTTGCGGGGCACATCAAAATTGAGTTCATCATGTACCTGCAAAATCATACGAGCGCCAAAGTTGCCGGACTTAAGTTTATTTTGAATGGCGACCATAGCCATTTTAATGATGTCGGCAGCCGTACCCTGTATGGGTGCATTGATGGCGTTGCGTTCGGCCATTCCACGCACCACCGCATTGCGGGAGTTGATGTCGGGCAAATGGCGTTTACGACCGAAAAGCGTACGCACATAGCCGCTTTCACGAGCCAGTCGCACACTCTCCTCCATATAACGTTTCACCCCCGGAAAACTTTCGAAATAACCGTCGATAATGGCCTTAGACTCACTCCGCGGAATATTGAGCCGCTCCGATAAGCCGAAGGCCGAAATGCCATAGATAATACCAAAATTTGCGGTCTTGGCCTTACGTCGCATATCGCTGGTGACCTCCTCGAGAGGCACCTTAAAAATGCGTGCGGCGGTGGCGGCATGGATGTCCTCCCCCCGGTTAAAGGCCGCCAGCATGCCTTCGTCCTCGCTCAAATGTGCCATCAACCGCAGTTCCACCTGCGAGTAGTCGGCACTCAAAAACACATGCTCTGCATCGGTGGCCGTAAAAGCCTTACGAATCTCCCGCCCCTCCTCATCGCGAATGGGAATGTTCTGCAAGTTGGGATTGCTGCTGCTGAGTCGACCCGTAACCACCTGAGCCTGATTGTAACTGGTATGCAGGCGACTGCTTTGAGGATCTACCAACTTAGGCAAGGCTTCAATGTAGGTGGATAAGAGTTTCTTCAACCCTCTTTGTTCCAAAATCTTTCCAACAATGGGATGCTTATCGCGCAACTTTTGCAAGGTCTCCTCATTGGTGCTGAATTGTCCGGTCTTTGTCTTCCCGGCCTTAGCATCAATTTTTAAATCTTCAAACAAAACCTCGCCCACCTGACGGGGACTGTTTACATTAAAATCGCGCCCGGCCATGCTGATGATTTCTTTTTCGAGCGCCGTCAACCTTTCTTCCAACACCTTACCCGATTCCTGAAGAGCCGGGACATCGATCTTCACACCCACCGCTTCCATTTCAATCAAGACTTGAAGTAAAGGCATTTCAACTTCTGTGAAAAAGGAAGTAAGCTGCTCCTCCTCCAGGGCCTTTTGTAAAAAGTTCCGCAGCTGAAAGGTCAAATCGGCATCTTCGCCGGCATATTCTTTCAGCTGCGCTAAGGGTACGTCGCGCATACTGCCCTGCTTCTTGCCCTTGGCGCCTATCAGACTTTCGATGGATACCGGTTTATAACCAAGGTAAATCTCGGAAAGATGATCCATATTGTGTCTTTGCCCGGGTTGCACCAGGTGGTGTGCAACCATGGTGTCGAAAAAGGGACCGGCCAGTTCAATGCCGTAGCTGCGCAGCATAAGGGCATCGAACTTTAAGTTTTGCCCGATCTTCTGTATCCCCTCCTCTTCCAACACGGGCTGCAAAACGGCGAGGACTTTCGCAGCCTCTTCGCGTTGGGCGGACAGTGGGACATAGTAGGCCTCGTGCGCCTTCCACGAAAAAGCGATGCCCACGAGAGCGCTGTCGCGCACATCCAAACCGGTGGTCTCTGTATCGAAGCAAAAGGCCTCCTGCATACCCAGCTCCACAGCTAGGGACTCCAAGGCCATTTCATTGTCGACCAGATAATAATTGTGCTTTACTTCATCAATAGTTTTAAGTGTTTCTGCAACGGCAGCCTGGGGCAGTTGCTCCTCAGAAAACAAGGAGCCTTGCGCCGGGTTGCTTTTGGCGGGAGCTGCTTTGCCGCCACCGATGCGTTCCCACAGACTCCGAAACTCCAACTCGTCGAGCACTTTCTTAAGGGCATCCAGATCGGGCGCCTTTCGTTCAAAATCGGCAATTTCTGCCTCTACCGGCACATCGGTAACAATGGTGACCAGCTTCCGCGCCAATTCTACCTGCTCACGAAAGTCCAACAAATTCTGCTTTTGTTTGCCGCTGAGCTCATCAATATGGGCATATACGCCGTCGATGTCGCCATACTTCTCGATCAGATCCTTGGAGCGTTTTTCTCCAATACCGGGGCAACCCGGTATGTTGTCGGCCGTATCGCCCCAGAGCGCCAATACATCAATCACGTTTATGGGCTGCTGTACCCTGAAGTTTTCCTTTACCTCCTCGGGACCCAAAATTTCTACATCGTTGCCGCGAGATTTGGGCTTGTACATTTTAACATCCTCTGCAACAAGCTGTGCATAATCCTTATCGGGAGTAACCATATAGGTATCGTAACCGGTGCCACTGGCCTTTGTGGCCAGGGTACCGATGACGTCATCGGCCTCAAAACCGGGAATTTCCAGCAAAGGAATATTCATGGCCGCCAGTATTTGACGAATATAAGGTACTGCTGCTTTGATGTCTTCCGGTGTAGCTTCCCGATTGGCCTTGTACTCCTTGTAGAGTTCATTGCGAAAGGTGGGGCCGGCGTAGTCTATAACCACAGCCAGGTGACTGGGATTCTGATTGTTAAGTATGTCGAGCAGGGTGTTGGTAAAACCATAAGCGGCAGAGGTGTTCTGTCCCCGCGAATTGATCCTTGGCGCCCGGATAAAAGCATAATAAGCCCTGAATATCAAGGCATAAGCATCAAGTAAAAAAAGTGTTTTTCTGTCTTCAGCCATTACAAAATAGTTTAGCTGCTAAATTAAGTTATTCCTTGCCAACTCACAACAAGTGGGGCCTTCAGTTGTTAAACAGGCATAACAGTCATATTGATCTGCCTATGTCCGCCTCCCCTTTAGAAAATAAAAAAGCACTGGTTTTATGCGCTTTTGGCACCACTGTACCCGAAGCCTGGGGCACCTACACTTTCATCGAAAGTCGCTTTGCCGCGGCTTTTCCCGACTACGAAATTCGCTGGGCCTTTACGGCGGCTTTTGTGCGCAAAAAATGGCGCGAAATGGGTAAAGAAATCGATTCCCCGGCAACAGCCCTGGCACGTTTGGCAGATGAAGGCCACAAGGAGGTGCTCGTTCAATCCCTGCATATCATTGGGGGCTACGAATACCACGACCTTATCAAAACCGCCCGGGCCCTGGAGGGACTGCCGAAAGGCTTGCAGAAAGTGCAGCTGGGGCGGCCCTTGCTGTCGTGCGACGATGACTACCGGGCGGTGGCGAAAATACTGCGCACGCACAGTAAAACAAAGCGGAAAGACCAGGAGGCCTGGCTGCTCATGGGGCATGGCACCGGGCACGGTGCCAACATCAGCTATGCCGGCTTGCAGCTCTACCTGCAAGAAGAGGATCCCCTGATGCTGTTGGCTACGCTGGAGGCTTTCCCTGATTTACAGCGGGCCATCCGACTGCTTAAGAAAAATGAGCAGAATACCGTTTGGCTCATGCCCTTTTTGACGGTGGCGGGCGACCATGCCGTGCGCGACATGGCCGGAGTTCATCCGGAAAGTTGGAAATCGATCTTGGAAAAGGAGGGCTTTGTGGTCAAGACAGACGGTACGCCCCTGGGCGACTTAGCCCCTATTGTGGACCGATGGATCGTCAAAGCCCGGGAAGCGGCAATTTCAGCTACTTAACATCAGTTATCGCTGGCGTACCACTCGGCAAAAGAATTCGCCGTTTCGTGCAACTTAAGGCTGAAGAGTTCCACTTGGGGAGGAAGAGCCTTTTGCAAACGATCAACAAAATCGATGAGCATGTTTTCGCAGGTCGGTTGATAATCCAGGATAAAATGACGTTCGCCCATTTGACCTAAGGAGGCAATCAATTCTGGCGCAACTTTATTGCTGACGACAATGGCATGGTCGAGCTCGTTCACGATCTCCCGGTTTACAATCGCCTTTAAATCGCCAAAATCCATAACCATTCCCAATTTGGGACTGGCGGGATCCTGTTCGGGGACCCCCAAAACGGTCACCTGCAAGATGTAGGAATGCCCGTGGATGTTTTTGCACAAGCCGTCGTAATTGTACAAGGCATGCGCCATTTCAAAGCGAAACTCTTTGGTTAAGCGAATTTTTGTCATTATTTCCTGCTCCTCTATCCTACTGAACACTTGCTGACACAATCGATGATGTTGCGGAGACTGTCGTGCCGCAAAAAGTAAAAAGTATTTTTTCCTTCACGCTGGGAGGCCAATACGCCCTTATCTTTGAGAATTCCCAAATGGTGGGAAGTGGTGCTTTGCTCAATTTTAAGCAGAGTGTGGATCTCGGTAACCGTAAGCTTTTTGCCATCTTCCAGGTGCGAAAGGATGGCGATGCGCATGGGGTGAGCAATGGCCTTGAGCATACTGGCAGCTCGTTCCAGCACCTCGGGTTGCAGATCGGTGATTTTCATATTTGACGACTTATTAAAAGAATACTTCTCCATAACTAAAAACATGCTGGATTAAGCTTACTGTCAAGCGCTCATCCCACCTTAATGATGCAAAGATAACAAGATTTCTTCAGTTGATATCGAAATTCTAAAAATATTTACATACATCTATATGTTTTGCAAAACAAAACATCTTCTTTGCCCGTGTGTTGTTCATGCAAAGCATACCAACAAATAAACAAGGTCTTTGCTGCCACAATTATGCGGCAAATTGCTATTTTTGTTACTTATCCGGAAAAAATGAGTGCAACCGCGAAAATAAAAGCCCCCATCAGTAAGGAAATGCGTGATTTTGAGCACTATTTTAAGCAGCAGCTCAACTCCAAAATCCCCTTGCTGAACATCATTACCAACTACTTACTGAGACGCAAGGGAAAGCAGATGCGTCCCATGCTCGTCTTTTTGACAGCAAAATTAAACGGTGAAATCAGCACGGCCAGTTATACCGCTGCGGGACTCATCGAATTGCTGCATACCGCCACCCTCATTCACGACGATGTGGTGGATGAAACCTATCAGCGCAGGGGCTTTTTCTCCATTAATGCACTCTGGCGTTCGAAAATTGCCGTATTGGTGGGCGATTACTTTTTATCGGCCGGCCTAATCAGTGCGCTCAAAACCAAACAAATAGGTGTGCTTGAAGTTGTTGCAGACGCGGTTCGTGAGATGAGTGAAGGCGAATTGCTGCAAATCGAAAAATCGCGACGTCTCAACATCACCGAGGAAATTTATTACCAGGTAATTCGAATGAAAACTGCCACCTTGATTGCCGCCTGCACCAAGGCCGGAGCTTATTCGGTAAATGCCGGGGAAGAAGCCTTGCATAAGATGCAGGAATTTGGAATTTGTCTGGGTATGGCCTTTCAGATAAGAGACGACCTGTTGGATTATGAAAAAACCAATCTCGCGGGGAAACCAACGGGCAACGACCTCAAAGAAAAGAAAATTACCCTGCCGCTGATTCATGTACTCAATCAAATGTCGCCTTCCGAACGCAGGCAAACCCTGCAAACCATTAAGCGCCACCATAAAAAAGAACGCAAAATAGCACCGATCCAACAAATGGTAAAAGAGCGCGGCGGCATTGCCTATGCCAAAGAAAAGATGACCGAATACCGCGACAAGGCGCTGGAAATTTTATACAGTTACCCCGAATCAGAAACCCGAACGGCCCTGGAAGAATTGGTCTATTTTACAACGACCCGAAAGCTTTAAATGAATGGCGGGGCCGTCTCTGTTTTTGAGACGACCCCGCCATTTTTACTCATACTCCTTACGAGAATGGCCCCTTTCAGTCACTTAAAATCAACCGAATAGTGCTGTAATATTGTAGCCTTAAGTCTTTTAAAAATATTTTTGCGTCCTGCCGCTGAGGGCCGACAGCAGCTTATTGGCCAAACGACTGGCTCCAATTCGAAACAGAGCGGGCTTCAGCCATTCGTCGCCCAACACCTCTGCGACAATATTCCAGTAAAGCAAAGCGTCTTCTACGCTAACGATGCCACCGGCTGGTTTAAAACCAATTGCTCTTTTACGTCGCGCAGCAAAAGCCTTAATGGCGTGTGTCATTACCCAGGCTGCTTCAGGAGTAGCCGCCGGCATTTGCTTGCCGGTCGAGGTCTTAATAAAATCCGCCCCTGCTTCCATGGCTAAAAGGCTGGCTTTCCATATGTTTTCGGAGCTTTCAAGAGCCCCTGTTTCCAAAATCACTTTTAAGTGTGCCGAACCAATGGCCGCTTTAATGCTGGAAATTTCGTCGCCGGCCAACTCATAGTTCCCTTCTAAAAACTCTCCTACCGACAAAACGATGTCGATCTCATTGGCGCCAAAAAAAACAGCTTTACTACACTCCGCCACCTTGTTGTCCAAAAAAGTCTGCGCACTGGGAAAACCACCCCCCACCACGGCACGTTGTATGGGAAGGTCTTTAAGTCGGGAAGTAAGTACCGACGCAAAAACCGGATACACACAAAGTGCTGCCACATTGGGAAAATCAGGAAAAGCCTGAGGAAAGTCCACGACTTTTGAACAGAACTGCTCAATATCCTCTGTGCTGTCGCTGGTATTTAAGCTGGTTAAGTCGATACAAGCCAAAATACCTTTTAAGATCTCGTCGCTGGCCTGTTCCTGGGCAAAGCGATTGGGCGAATAGACAGGCAGCGCAGCGAAATCCTGCGAAAATTCATCAAACAAAGGGATGCTATCCATAGTAATTCAATTATTTGTTGTGAGAAAGATACTATTTCAATTTGGGATTATTCAAATGACGCTGTGCATCTCTTCGGGTTTTCTTCTCCATACTTTGCCGAAGCGCCTGCTCTAAATCTACGCCGGTTTGGTTGGCCAGGCAGAGTAAGACCCACAATACATCGGCCATCTCGCCGCCCATATCTTCTGAGTTTTCACCCTCCTTAAAGGACTGGTCCCCGAATCTTCGGGCCATCAGACGGGCCAGTTCACCCACTTCCTCCATTAAAACTGCAGTGTTGGTTAACTCGCTGAAATAGCGCACCCCGTAAGTACGTATCCAGTCGTCCACCCTTTGTTGTGCTTCCTTTATGGTCATAAACCAAGTACTTAAATTTTATTATCGGTATCTATAATCAGGGTAACAGGCCCATCGTTCATCAATTCTAAACGCATATGGGCACCAAAAACACCATGCGCAACCACTTGCCCACTGAGGCGCGAAATCTCCTCCAGAAAGTATTCGTACAAAGGAATCGCCTTATCGGGTCCGGCAGCATCCACATAGGAGGGTCGATTGCCCTTTTTGGTACGTGCATGCAAAGTAAACTGACTCACCACCATCAATTCGCCCCCAACCTGCTCCAGATTAAGATTCATCACTCCGGCTTCATCATCAAAGATTCGTAAACCAAGAATCTTTCGAACCAGCCAATCCACGTCTTCTTTTTCGTCACCATGTGTTATGCCAACCAAAATTACCATTCCTTTGTTAATTTTGTGGCAATGACCTTCATTGGTCAGAACCCTGGCAGAACCCACTCTTTGAACAACTGCTTTCATGCTATAAAACCATCTTTTAAAAAGCTCCCGTAATGGGGTAAAATTAAGAAAAATGAACCACACCATCATCAGCAGCTCCAAGGATCCCGCCTTTAATTTGGCTGCGGAAGAATACCTGCTGCGACAAAAAAAGGAAGATTATGCCTTTTTTTACATAAACCGTCCCTCCGTAATTATCGGAAAACACCAAAATGCGCTGGCCGAGATCAATCTGCCCTATCTGGAAGAACAAAACATACCGGTTTTTCGACGCATGTCGGGAGGCGGAACCGTTTATCACGATGAAGGAAACTTAAACTTTTGCTTTATAAAAAATGGTGATAATTCTGATTTGGTGAACTTTAAGAAAGCTACTGAGCCCATTGTATCCGCGCTTCAACGAAGGGGACTTCCAGCCAGAAATGGAGAACGCAACGACCTTTTACTCAACTACAAAAAGATATCGGGCAATGCCTGTCATGTATTCAAGCGTCGGGTTATGCACCACGGCACCCTGCTCTATCAATCGGACTTAAACCGCTTAACCGGCAGCCTCAAAAGCGACCCTACCCGTTTTGAAGATAAGGCTGTGAAATCGGTACGCAGCGAAGTGGTAAACATCAACCAGGTTTTACAATCTAAAGAGACCACCACCGAGTTTCTACAAAACCTGGTGGAAGATTTATTGCGTAATAACACAGACTGGGAAAAAGCCACCTTTAGTAAGGTGGATCTGGAAAAAATAGAAGAACTGAAAAAAGAAAAATACGACCACAGCGAATGGAACTACCGATATGGTCCAGCATATACCTTTAAAAAGCGCTTACAAAGTGGACGCCTGGTGTTTGGGGTAAAGCTGCGTGTGGAAAAGGGAAGAATAACACAGCTGGAAATTAAAGGAAACTATAAACCGGAAGAAGACTTAAAAGCGCTGGAAATAAGGCTATTGGGTTGTTATCACGACAAAAACAGTCTGCTCAAATTACTTCAGGAGACGGATAACTTACTGCCCTTACCCGCTGGTGAGTTCATTAAAGCTTTAATATAAATAGTGGTCATTAAAAAATATAATACAGAACATTGTGACCAAAGTTAATCCCGGCTTCTGCCCTTCCCATCCAACCAGGTTCTAAGTATTTTGGCGCGGGCCTGACCAATTTGTCCTGCAAGCTCTTCGAGGCTGGCCTGGCGTATGTTCTGCATGGACTTAAAGTGACGCAACAAGACCTCCTGACTTTGTGGACCAATACCAGGTACTTGCGCCAATTCAGATACCAGGGCACCCTTGCTCCTTTTATCGCGGTGAAAGGTGATTCCAAAACGGTGCGCCTCATTTCTCAAATGTTGAATAATCTTCAAGGAACTGGTGTTTTTATCCAAATAGAGCGGGACCGGATCACCCGGATAAAAGATTTCTTCGAGGCGTTTGGCAATACCAATAATGGTGATTTCCTCATCGAGGTGCAGTTCCCTAAGGGCTTTTACAGCTGAACCTAACTGACCCTTACCACCATCAATAACAACCAATTGGGGAAGTGAACTCCCCTCTTCCTTTAAGCGCTTGTAACGCCGGTAAACGACCTCTTCCATAGAGGCAAAATCATCAGGACCAACGACGGTTTTAATATTGAAGTGCCTGTAGTCCTTCTTAGCCGGCTTCCCGTTTTTAAATACAACACAGGCGGCCACCGGATAAGCACCCTGAATATTCGAGTTATCAAAGCACTCTATGTGAACCGGAAGCTTGTTCAAACGCAAATCTTTCTGCAACTGCTCCAGCAACACAAGGTGTCTCGGGGTTTTCAAGCGATTGGCCTCCTGCTTTAATTTCTCCAAACGAAAATACTTAACATTACGCTCAGATAATTCAAGTAGTTTCTTTTTATCTCCAATTTGGGGCAAGGTAAAGTCCACCTGTGTGAGGTCAACTGCGGGTAAAAATGGAACTATAATTTCACGCGCCGTGCTGTTGAAACGCTCCCGCATATCGACTATGGCAAAAGCCAGTAAATCCGCCTCCGTTTCATTGAGCCGCTTCTTAATTTCTACCGTATGCGCCTGAATAACGGCACCGTTCATTATTCGTAAAAAATTTACGTAGGCCGACTTGTCGTCATTAAGTATACTGAAAACATCTACATTGTCAATTTTTGGATTAACAATGGTAGACTTACTTTGAAAACCGGACAAAACATGAATCCTTTGCTTTAAAGCCTCTGCCTCCTCGAAGCGATACGCGTCAGCCATTTCATGCATGCGGGTTTTTAAATAGCGAAGCACCGATTGAATATTCCCTTTAAGAATATTCCGGATGTCCTCTATGTAGCTGAGGTATTCTGCTTCGCTTTGCAAGCCTTCACAAGGTGCTTTGCAATTGCCTATGTGAAACTCTAAACAACGTTTAAACTTTTGTTGGGAAATATTATCCTTATTCAATTGCAAACGACAAGTACGTAAAGGATAAAGGTGGCGGAAGAGCTCCAAAAGGGTTCTGACCATCACCACAGAGGTGTAAGGGCCAAAGTACTGACTGCCATCACGAATAAACTGGCGCGTTTGATGTACTCGCGGAAAGGGCTCATTGCGTATGACAATCCAGGGGAAACTCTTATCGTCTTTCAACAAAACATTGTAGCGTGGCTGATACTTCTTAATAAGATTGTTCTCAAGAAGTAAAGCATCCTCCTCTGAATTGACCACAATATGACGAATGTCCCGAATTTTCTTTACCAGAACACGGGTCTTCCCATTATCCGGCTCCCTATTAAAATAGGAAGCCACCCTCCTTTTCAGGTTTTTGGCTTTACCGACATAGATAATGCGATCGTGTTCATCAAAAAACTGATAAACACCAGGCCCGGATGGCAGAACAGCAATTAAGTCACGCAAGACTTCCATATGCGGATTTTGCAGCACAACAAACAGCTTTATTCAAATAAAGAGACAAAAGAAAACTGATCCACGTCAAACAGCCCCTGGTCACCCAACTTCAAAGAAGGAATAACCAAAAGAGATAAAAAAGACAAGGTCATAAACGGAGCCTTTAAAGAGCTGCCCAATTCACGCGCCTGCCCACTCAGGGCCACATAAGCTTCTGCAACTTCCTTCCCCGACCTTGGACT
This sequence comes from Bacteroidales bacterium, assembly GCA_012838865.1. GTDB lineage: Bacteria > Bacteroidota > Bacteroidia > Bacteroidales > Marinilabiliaceae > Geofilum. The sequence continues at coordinate 10,794 of DUOK01000101.1, forward strand.
CATCAATCCCGCAATGGGCAAGGCCAATATTTCAGATTCGCCCCTGGCACTCCATCCAATACCCCCTCCCGACGAAATCAATTCCTTCAATAGGGCAAGGATGTCTTCATCATTGGTCCCCACAACAATCAGGTTATGACTGTCGTGCGCAATGCTGCCGCCAATGGCCCCGTCTTTTAGTCCAATGTTTTTAACAAACCCTACGGAAGGTTGCGCAGCAACATAGCGATTAAGTACAACCATTTTAAGCACGTCCTCTTGTATGGAAGCTTCAATAACCGCACCCTTCCTAAGGACAGGTTGCCAAAAATATGTACCTGTAAGCAACTCCCCATCTTCCACCTCAATAACCCGAACTCGCGCATCATCTGCAGGCATCCTGATGATCAAATCTTCTGGTTCGGGCATTCTGGCCACAAAACGATTGGGCAGCTCACTTCCTGGGACTGAAAAAGCAAGTCCTTTAGAATTATCATAAACTTTTTCACCCTCGATATAGCTGGCCACCACCTCAAAATCCTTTAGATTGTTCAGAACCACAAAGTCGGCCGCATCGCCAACACGCAATAATCCTACCGGAAGATTATAATGAGTGACCGGTACAAGACTGGCTGAACGCAAAAGATCGAAAACATCCAGCCCAAAATCGTTAACCCCCTTGCGCAACAAACGGTCAATGTGTCCATGATTAAGAATCTCATCCGGATGACTGTCGTCCGTACACAGCATCAAGTGATCGGCATACTTAGGATACAAGGATTGAAGTGCTTCAAAATTCCGAGCAGCACTTCCCTCTCGAATTTGGATCTTCATCCCCAGAGAAAGCTTGTCCAAAGCCTCTTGCAAATGCGCACATTCATGATCGGTCGAAATCCCAGAGGAAACATACTTGTCGAGAGCCGCTCCTTTAAGTCCTGGAGCATGTCCATCAATAGGCTTACCCTGTCTAATTGCCGATTTCAACTTCGCCACAACCTCCTCCGAATCATTTACCACCCCAGGATAATTCATCATTTCAGACAAAAACCAAATATCCTTTCTCTGCATTAAGGCTTCAATATCTGAGGGGCCCACTGTGGCCCCGGATGTTTCAAAGGGGGTGGCAGGAACACAGGAAGGGGCCCCGAAAAAAGTTTTCAATGGAACCTTAGTGCTGTCCTCTATCATAAACTCTATCCCCGACACCCCCAAAACATTGGCTATTTCATGGGGGTCGGTAACTACTGCTACTGTTCCACGTGGAACTACGAGTTCAGAAAAACCAGCAGGCGTCAACATAGAGCTCTCTATGTGAACATGGGCATCTACAAAGCCAGGTGCAATGTAAAGGTCTTCTTCTACCCATTTTGGAACAACAGCGGTGATTCGTCCGTCTGCAAACTGAACCTCTCCTTTAAAAATACGCCGCTTGTGAATATCAACAATATTACC
>DUOK01000102.1 GCA_012838865.1 Bacteroidales bacterium
CAACATGCAGCTTCCCCCTCCTTCCATGCAGGAAACCATTCTCCTGTCCCTGGCTTTTCTTAGCTGGCTCATTCAACTTTGGTTTCTGCTGAGAAGGATACGCCCGCTGGCCTTTTACAAGGCCAGTGCGAACACCTCTCCATTTAAGGAGCCGGTAAGCATCGTTATCTGTGCCAAAAACGAAGCAGACAACCTGCGTCGTTTTCTGCCCCAAATATTAGAACAGGACTACCCCGAGTTTCAGGTGGTGGTGGTCAACGACGCCTCCGAAGACGACACCGAACTGGTGTTGGCGGAATTTAAATCGATACATCCCCATTTGTATTACACCAGCATACCGCTCGACCAGAAATTTTCCCACGGTAAAAAACTGGCGCTTACCATCGGGGTGAAAGCGGCACGCTTTCCTTACCTCCTTTTGACCGATGCCGACTGTCGCCCCTTAAGCCCCCAATGGCTACAAACTATGGTCCAAGGTTTTAGTAAACCAGATACCGTCCTCATTTTGGGCTTTGGGGCCTACGAAAAAAACAAAGGCTTTGCCAATCTGCTGCAGCGTTACGACACTTTTTTTGTAGCCTTGCAATACCTTGGCTTTGCCCTCAGCGGCAAACCCTACATGGGGGTCGGACGTAATTTGGCCTATACCAAAAAATTATTTACCGAGCACAAGGGCGTTAGCCGACACGCCCATTTGCTGTCGGGCGACGACGACTTGTTTGTGCAAGCGCATGCCAGGAAAAGCAATACCCACATTGAAATTTCTCCAAAAGCCCACACCCTGTCTCAAGCTGTAAGCACCCTAAAAAAATGGCGGCAACAGAAGGCCAGACATCTGAGTACCGCAGCACACTATCGCAAAAGCCTGCGCCTGGAGCTGGGCCTCGAACCTGTAAGCAGACAAATACTTTTTGCAAGCTCTGTTGTTTTGATATTTTTTAATACATTTGCTTCAATCGCTCTGGTTCTTTTAGGCCTTCGCCTTTTATTGCTCTTAACACTGTGGCACAAGGTGGCCGGTCTCCTTAACCAGGGGAAATTGTATTGGAGTGTGTTGATTTTTGACTGGCTGCATCCCTGGCTGCTGCTGTGGGCAAGCCTTGAAAATCGGAACAAGAGTAAGCGAAACCAATGGAAATAAATCCCAATCTCTCGGAGAAGGCCAAGTACGATCTAAAACTGGTCCAAAAAGCAGAAAACGGCGACCAAAAGGCCTATGCAGAGTTAATGGCGAGATACAGGGATGCCATTTACTTTATGCTGTTGAAGATGATCAACAACAAGACCGATGCTGAGGACTTAACCATTGAGGCCTTTGGCAAGGCTTTTAAAAACCTGTCTCAATACTCGCCCAGTTATGCCTTCAGCACCTGGTTGTTTAAAATCGCTTCCAACAACTGCATCGACTACCTGCGGAAAAAACGCTCCAATCATGTAAGTATCGACGGCAGCTTTAACGACGATAGAGAAAACGAGCCTCAAATCCATCTCAAAGACGAAACGCCCGACCCGGAAGAACATCTTATCCGCTCCCAAAAAGTGGTATTGATGCGCACCGTGGTTCAAAAGCTGAAGCCCCGCTACCGCACCCTCGTTGAGTTGCGCTACTTTAAAGAGTACTCCTATGAAGAAATATCCGAGGAATTGGATCTTCCGCTGGGAACGGTAAAGGCCCAACTTTTCAGGGCCCGGGAATTGCTGTACAACACCCTGAAAAACTCTGAAGTAAAGCGCTGAGCCATTCAAAACAAAAAAACAAATGAATCCGGTTTACAAATACTTTCCGAACCTTAAGGACGGTCAAAGGGAGCAATACGACCGTATGCTTGCCCTCTATACCGAGTGGAACCAACGCATCAATGTTATTTCTCGTAAGGACATGGATGCCTTTTACGAACATCACGTATTACACGCCCTGGCCATCGCCCGCTTCACCAGCTTCCAACCGGGAACCCAAATCATCGACGTGGGCACAGGAGGAGGTTTCCCCGGTATGCCCCTGGCCATTTTTTTCCCGGAAACGGAATTCACCCTGCTCGACAGTATCGGAAAAAAAATCATGGTGGTGGATGCCATTGCAAAAGAACTGAACTTACGCAACGTAAAAGCCATCCACCAGCGCTCTGAGCAACACCGTGGTCAGTACGACTTTATTGTGAGTCGCGCCGTGACCACCCTGCCCGAATTTGTACAGCAAACCCGGCACCTGCTCTCTCCCAGGCAAAAGAATGCCATTGGCAACGGTATCCTTTACCTAAAGGGGGGCGACTTAAGCAATGAAACAGCCCCCTTTAAAAAAAGAACCACCATCAGCGACCTCAGCACCTGGTTCGAGGAACCCTTCTTTGCCACTAAAAAACTTCTGCATGTAACTTTTTAACCAAAAAGACCGCGCTTTCTTTTGGCAATAAACTAAAAACATCTATTTTTGCAGTCCGAATTACACAGGTTCAGCAAGAGAACAACTTATTAGTATTGAAACAAGTCGAAAAATAAAAAGATATGAAACGCACATTCCAACCTTCAAACCGGAAAAGAAGAAACAAACATGGTTTCCGCAGCCGGATGGCCACAGCCAATGGCCGTAGAGTTTTGGCTTCCCGCCGTGCCAAGGGAAGAAAAAAACTGACCGTATCAAGCGAGAAAAAGCACAAAGCCTAAGCTTCGCTGGCTCAAGATATCAGGAAAGGCCCTTA
>DUOK01000103.1 GCA_012838865.1 Bacteroidales bacterium
AAACGCGCCAACTTTATATTCTCCCCCAATGTTTGCAAAAGCTTCATGCTTTTAGGCAACAAAACCACACTACTCCTGGCCATAACGTAAAGTATTTAATACAAAAACACTCCACAACGTATAAACTATTTTACATTATTCAAAATACACATCACAAAATAATACACCTCAAAAAAAACACACCACCAGCTCCGCTCCCCATCACCCCCATCACCCCCAACATCTCCATCGTCCCCCATCACCCAAAACACCTTCACCTACCCTACTCCTGGAGAAATTAGCTTCCCTGACCTTCGATTCGTGCAAATTCGTGAAATTCGTGGACCAATTCGTAAACCCAATTCGTGCAATCAAAAAATTCGTGCAAATTCGTGAAATTCGTGGACCCAATTAGTGGACCCCCAACACCTCAAAAAACAACTCCATCTCACACATTGCTTTACGGGGATCACCTACATCAAACACACCAAGTGCTTTCGAATTCCTCAAAGCTGCTTGCAAGTTCGATTTCAACTTCAGGTAAATATCATCATTTTGCTTAGTGAAATACTTTTGCGTCTTTTCGTAATTCTTTAGGTATCGTTTCAATCGAGCTTCAGCAGCACCACAAGCAGGGAAGTATTTTGATGTTCTTTCAAAATGAAGCAGAAACCAAAACTCCAGACAAGGATTATTAACGACCACAACCGCATTCTCATAATCCCTTAAAAGCCTAGCCCTATACTCCAAAACTCCTTCCCCAAAAGCTCGCAAACCAGATCGAATTGTTCTTTAACACTTTTCTTATTAGGGATCTCAGGCTTTATACTGACCCTCAAATCGCGCTCATTTCTCTTAAGCATTTGCAAATACCATACTTCAGTATTTCCATCCACTACTACAGCAAATGCAGGTGTCGAATTCCTCTCCTTTTTTTGCGTCCGTCTCATCTTGACAAATCAATATAGGTATCGCCCAAGTTTGGTGTACCGCTTAACTTCCCACTTTTATAGGCATTCAGCACATTAGTTGTATTCCTTACTACCGTGCTGTCAAAATCAGCGAGCGAATACAACTCCGTAGCGCAACCGTCCTGCTTATCTGTAAACCAGATGGCATCGTTCCTGAATACATCCTTATTATCAAGTAATTCACGGTTGTGAGTAGTCGCAATCAATTGAGACCTACTGGCATTCAGAACGAAGGAAAGCAAAAAGTGCAAGTACAAATCGGGGTGCAACGACGCTTCAAGTTCGTCAATGGGTACAGCAGTCGACCTTTCCAGCAACAAAGCCAATAAACCAGCGAAGCCATAATAACGAATAGTACCCTCCGACTCCAAATACAATGGTAAATTATACTTCACATCATTGACAGTATGCTCGAAATCAACACTTAGCGCAGCAACCACCTTTCTATCTTTCAATCGCTTAATCTGCTCCCGCGAAGCTTTAGACTGCCGATGCAAAAACTCAACAAGAGAATCCGTCAAATCCTCCTCCTCCTCCCTAATAACAATATCAGAAATATTAAGGTCGGCCTTCTTTAAGATATTTACAACATCCGATTTCAAAATCTCGCCCCGTTCTATTCCAGCAGTGACAAATCCCCCCAGTTCAGTTCTCGAACTCACCATTGGCTTTAAGTAAGACTTAAACCAATCCACCACTTCCTGCAACTCTCCTAAATCAATATTCGTCTTTAAAAACCCCCCCAATACAGTATTATTCCATAGGGTGTTTGAAGAAAGACTGCGTTCAAGGGTTTTCTCAATAGAAATCTTACTTCCAAAGGAGATTTCGGCAAACTGACGGTCGAGGTTGGTCACTCTTTTATAAACAAGGGCCCTATTGGGATTATAAAAATACAAGGCCTCAGCCAATACAGCTTTTTTCAAAAACTCCACCTCATAAAAATACCTCACCCCGTTCTGTATAAACTCAATCGAAATTCCCGAGCTTTGTTCCGGTGTATGAGCATCAAATAAGAAAGGATCATAGTTCAGCTCGTCTGTTTTCTTATCCTGTGGTTCAAGCACCAAATCGCGCAAAAAATCCAAGGCTTTTAGCAGGGTCGTTTTACCCGACGCATTTGCACCGAAAATAAGAGCAACTTTTAATATCCGATGCTCCCCAATTTTAACAACATAAGCATCCTCAAGATGCCTTGACTTCTCTGCTTCAAAAGAGAGCGTTTGCTCATCCTTAATAGAGCCAAAGTTCCTAACACTAAAGTTTAAAATCATTTTTTTCCTCCAAATTTGTAATCTACAAACAAATTTAGGTCAAAAACTTTTAAAACCCATCACTTTACCCTAAAATAATCGCAAACCACTTACAAAAACACCAGCTCCGCACCCCAACATCTCCATCGTCCCCCATCTCCCAATACACCTTCCCTACTCCTAGAGAAATTAGCTTCCCTGACCTTCGATTCGTGTCAATTCGTGAAATTCGTGGACAAATTCGTGGACCAATTCGTGTAATTCGTGGACAATCACTATCTTTAATCCCCACAAACCCAACACCATGCCAAACTACAAAATCGAAATCCAGCTCCAGCTGCCCAACGGCAAGCAACACCAGCTCCCCTTGTGGATACTGGCACCCAGTCGCCACCAAGCCCAGGAACAAGGCCTGCAAATGCAACAACAACTCCAGGCCGACCTCCAAAACAGCAGCAGCGACAGTCCCCCAAAGCAGGCCCAAACAGCCCCCAAAAGCAAAGCCCGCAAAGCCACCAGCAGCGCCAAAGACACAAGTCCGACCCAACCCGGACTCGTCAACAAAGTAATAGGCGCCTTTAAAAACCGAAGATACTAAGCCCATGGACCTCCAACTCATACTCATCGCCGCCGGAGGCGCCCTCGCCATCCAGCTGCTCAGTCTCGCCGAACTCCCCAAAGTACCCAAAGAAGAACGCCCCAACTTCCGCGACCCCGTGTACTACCTCCCCTACCTCATCAACCCCATGTTGGGCGGCTTCCTCGCCTGGGTGTACCTCCTCAGCAACCAACCCCTCAGCGCCCTCGTTGCCCTCAACGTGGGCGCCTCGGCCCCCCTGCTGCTCCGCACCCTCGCCGGCAGTCTCCCCAAATTTTAAGCAAAAACAGCCCACAGCCAATCCCCATCCCAAAAAATTCTATCTTTGAGGCCCAAACAACAGCAGCCAACAACATGCAAGGAAAAATCATCACCATCGAAGGCCTCGACGGCGCCGGCAAATCCACCCAAATTGAACTCCTCACCCGGCACCTCACCCGGCAAGGCCACAAACACCGCTTCATCCACTTCCCCATGCTCAACCAAGGGCACTACGGCAGCCTCATCGCCCAATACCTGCGGGGAGAATTCGGCAGTCTCGAAGCCGTACACCCCCAACTCGTAGCCCTGCTGTTTGCCGAAGACCGCAACGAACACAAAGCCACCCTGCAACAATGGTTAAACGATGGCTACACCATCGTTATGGACCGCTACGTCAACTCCAACATCGCCTTTCAGTGCGCCAAAACCCCCGATCCACAGCAAAAACAACAACTCAAAGAATGGATCCTGCGCTTCGAATTTGAGCACAACCAACTGCCCCAACCCAGCGCCTCCTTCTTCCTCAACGTACCCTTCGCCAGCATCCGGGCCAGCCTCAGCAACCAGCGCACCGGGGCCGACCGCGACTACCTCAACGGCAAAACCGACATCCACGAAGCCTCCCTGCAACTGCAACAAAACGTCCTCGCCGAATACCTCACCCTCCTCACCGAGCAGCCCAACTTCTTCGAAATACCCTGCTTCGGCCCCAACCACCAATGGCTCCCGCCCCAAGTCATCCACGAAAGTATAGTGAAGAAGATAGAGGGGTAAGCCCCCCACTAAAACTTAAACGCAGGCGCCATCACAATCCCATGCAAATTCATTACATTTGAAGGAGCAAAAAACCAACAAAATGAAAACACTCACATCCATTACCATCGACATTCCATCAGACCTCCTACTTGCCATAAATGCTGATGAAATAGAATTGAAACAAAATATTAAGATATCGTTGGCCATTCATTTGTACCAACAAGAAAAACTAACGATTGGAAAAGCCGCACAACTGGCGGGCTTATCGCGACTCGAATTCGACAAACTTTTATCGAATAATCGCATACCCATTTCCCTCTTGAACAAACAGGACATAGAGAAGGATGCAGAAAAACTCCTATAAACCCCAATAACCCGCCCAACAAATGAAAAATGGAATTGTTATCGCAGATGCAGGACCAATCTTCTCCCTTGCCGTTTTACAGAAATTAGAATTACTAGACGCCCTGTTTAATGAAATTAAAATCCCATCAGCTGTCTGGGAGGAAATAACCCTCAACGAAAACACTCCAACTTACAAACCAATTTTCAACTACTTCAAAAACAAAGTGTTTAAAATAAACGGATTAAATGACCTAAACCTTATAATGGATTATGGCGAGTCCGAAGCAGTTACTCTGTATCGAGAAGTAAATGCTGATTTTTTGCTCTTAGATGATAAAAAGGCCAGAAAAATTGCGGAAAACTTCGGCTTAAAGTGCATTGGAACAATTGGCCTCCTTGTTGCTGCAAAATCCAAACAATTAATCCCGGAACTTGCGCCAGAATTTAAAAAACTTATTGTCAATAAGCGATATTATTCAGTTGATCTACTTAATGAGTTACTCCTACAGAACAATGAATCCCCCCTCACCATGTAGCGCTTGGCACTCGCGCCCCAACACCCAATGGCTCCCGCCCCGGGTCATACATGTAAGGACTTTGTCATTAAACCATCACAATCCCATGCAAATTCATTACATTTGAAGGAGCAAAAAACCAACAAAATGAAAACAGACATCCGCTGGCAACAACGTTTTCAGAATTTTGAAAAAGCGCTTAAACAATTAAAGCAAGCTGTTGACCTTGCGAATCAGCGACCCTTGACCGACCTCGAAAAACAGGGCATAATTCAAGCCTTTGAATTTACACATGAGCTGGCATGGAAAACCATGAAGAACTTTCTTGAAAGCAAAGGACAGCAAGAGCTCTTTGGTTCAAAAGACACCTCCAGAAGAGCCTTCAACCTTGATCTTATAAGCAATGGAGAAATATGGATGGATATGATCAGCAGCCGCAACCTGTCCTCCCATACCTACGACGAAGAAACTGCCGATGCCATTCTGGAAAAAATAATCAACCATTATTTTAAGGCCTTTGAAAGCTTTGAACAAACCATGCTCAAACACAAAACAGAACAATGAATTTTGGGCTGACAGAGAAACACCTAAACAGCATCACCGATGCATTAAAGCTTCATCCAGAAATTGAGGCAGCTAAAATTTTTGGTTCACGTGCTCTACAAACCCATAGACCCGGTTCTGATATCGACATTGCACTATACGGAGAAGCCGTTACCCTGACCACCCTATTAAAGCTGGCCAAACACTTTGATGAGTCAGACATGCCGTGGCTGATCGACCTCATAAACTACAACAACTTAAAAAACAGCAACTTAAAACAACACATCGACCAAAAAGGCATCACCATTTTCCACAAATAGCTTTTATACTCCTCATGCTCCGGCTGCTTCAGCACCTCCAACATATCCATATAACCCCAGGCCCCGCCACAATCTTCCGGCGGACAACTCATCCGGCCCGCAACACAAACAGGATACTGCAGCTTGTCATCAAACGGCAGAATCTTCTCCAAAACAACCGTATGCTCCCAATTATCACCGAAATCGTAATCATACTGTAACTTATCCTTTTCCTTTTTCAGAAAAGCATTCAGTTTAAGACCAGTATAGTCCTCCACCCCAAAATCATCCAAATCATCCTCCATTGGTGATCCGTACAACAAGCCCGTAATATACAACTTGCACCAACAAATTATTTCCTTTTCTGCTTTTCAAATTCCTCAATCGCCAGGTGCATCTTTGTAAATGGGCAGTGCCTACCCACATTTCCCATTTTCAGCCGGCCAAGCAACCTTTTTGCATTTTCTTGCGCCTTCTCTAATCCACCGTCTTGAATCAAGCTATCAAACCAACCCGCTGTTGCCAAATATTTTCTCGACTTTTCGTAACCAGTGAGCTTTCTTCTCAACACCCTTTTAATCGACTCGTAATCAACAAACTCCTGAGTAGTGTAGCTAAAATGAAGTAGAAACCATATTTCAATTGATGGCATACTTTCGCAAATAAAAACTTCACAACAACCTTCATACTTTCTCACCAGCCGATCAAACTGATCCTGCCTGTTTTGAGACAATATGGTATCATAGTCCGTTAAAAAGGTAATTTGGTCATATCCACTAGCAAGCAAATTATCTATAAAGCGCTCTGCATTCTCCAGTCCTATGTTTGCAAACAGAGATGGCTTTATGGTATACCTGTAGGCCTTGTATTTCTTCAGGTGATTAAGGTACCATTGCTCAGTAATCCCTTCACCTAAAACAGCATACCTATGCTTAAAAATCCGTTCACGTGTTATTCTTGCCATACCTGTTACAGTTCAGGAATACCACCAAATTTACCAATCTTGTATGCGTTATAAAAAGACAGCTCCTTTCTGAAGTTAAAATCAGCCAATGAAAACAAGTCTGTTGATCCATCCTTAAGCTTCTCTGTAAACCAAATGGCATCTTTACGTAAAATATCCTTTTCGTTAAGTATAGTCATATTGTGCGTTGTAAAAAGCAGCTGAGCACGATTAGATTTTTTCAGAAATTCCTTAATAAAATGAATCACCAACAAAGGATGCAAGGCAGAACCGATCTCGTCTATGGGCAAAAAAGCATCCTGCTTTACAGCATGATAAAAAGGTCCTGCCAGTCCGTAATACCTCAAAGTTCCTTTAGACTGCCGTTCTTCTGGCAACGAATAATAAAGCACTTCACCACCATCCTCAATCTTATGACTAAACAAGGTCTCCTCTACATGAAAGACCTTTTCTTTTTTCAGCCTGGCAATCTCTTCTGGGGCCAACGGCGCCTTATCAATAACTTTTAGGAAACTTTCAGGAATATCCCTGATCTTTTTCTCAAAAATCACATCAGCAATATTAAAATCAGCCTCTTTCAAGAATTCCAGTGTATGCTTTTTTATCTCCGGATTCTTTTTAACCCCCTCATCTGTAAAATCAGTTAAATCCATATACGGATCAATGGAGTCCAGGTACTGAACAAGAAACCACTTGTTTACCCGCTCCATTTCCTCGACCGATATATTAACCTGATTATAACCGGCAATAACGGAAGTATTCTTCAATGTTTTCAATTGGATAGCCTCCCGTGCCTGTTCAGAAACTTTAATTTTTGAACCAAATTCAATAATCGAAATATTTTTCTCGGCATCAAAAGTTCTACAAAAAACAGTAGCTGGCTGTGCTCCGGGATAAAACACCAATCTCTCATCAAGCACCTTCTCCTCATCAACAACCAGGCTATAACGATGCTTCTTGCCCTCAACATAAAAGGTCAACTCAAATACACCCGGTTCATCCGAAGTTTTCCCAAAACTAAAAGGAACAAAGTCAGTCTCTGCATTTCGCCCTTCCGGAGGAACCCTATGGACAAACTTAGACACAAACCTAAAAGCTTCAACTAAGTTACTTTTACCTGAAGCATTGGCACCATAAACCATTCCCAGCTTCAAAATCCGGGTACCATCCTCCTGAACAGCCACATAATAGTCCTCCAATGTCTTATCAGCAGTCGCCTCAAAACTAAATGTGGTTTCTTGCTTAAAGGATAGGAAGTTCTGTATTTTTAAATCAAGTATCATCGATCCGGCAATTTCATGCAACAAAAACACAATAATACCAATTAAAAACAAACAAAACAACCTCCTATTTCCAAATACTGTAATTAATATGCATTTTGCAAAGATCTGCTAACCATCATTAAACCATCACAATCCCATGCAAATTCATTACATTTGAAGGAGCAAGCAGGCCCCAACAACAAAGCAGTCGCCCAGGCTCCTTCTTTAAAAATCCCCCCTCAGCAATTTGTAAGCCAGCGGTCCTTAG
>DUOK01000104.1 GCA_012838865.1 Bacteroidales bacterium
CCCGCTGGGGAAAGTTCCGCCCCTGGATACTTTGGACAGCCATTCCCTTTGGCGTCATCGCCATTCTGGCGTTCAGCACACCCAATTTTAGTCCGGGAGGAAAGATTGCCTACGCCATGATTACCTATATCTTGCTGGTGCTGGTGTACTCAGCCAACAACCTGCCCTATGCCTCATTAAGCGGGGTATTGACCGGCGACATGAAGCAGCGCAACAGCATCTCTTCCTACCGATTTACAGCCGTTACCCTGGCTCAGTTTATTGTTCAGGTCATCTTACTCCCCCTGGTTCTCATTCTTGGAGAAGGCGATCGGGCAGTGGGTTTCGAGAACGTTATGGGCATATTTGCCGCTGTAGGTGTTGTATTCTTTATCATCACCTTCCTGACCACCAAGGAGCGCATCCTGCCTCCTGCGGAGCAAAAGACAAGCGTAAAGCAAGATTTGGCCGACTTGTTTAAAAACAAGCCCTGGATCATAATGCTTACCGTTACCGTTTTTATTTTCATCACCCTCTCGCTTAAAGGAGGCATCTACATTTACTACTTTGAAAACTTTTTGAACGATGCCGCCTTAGCTGCCTTTTTGACCAACATCGGTTTTAACGGATTCATTGACGGACTCAACGGGATGCTCACAAGCATGGGGCTTCATGGTTTCCACTGGCCGGAAGACCCCGCCTCTTCAGGCTTCAGTCTGTTTAACGCCTCAGGAATCATTCTGATGATCATTGCCATTGCGCTTTCCAAACCCCTGGCCGACAAGTTCGGAAAAAGAGACCTCTTTATTGTAGCGCTTGCCATATCGGCGGTGGCTCAGGGCGCCTTCTTTTTCGTAGGCCCCGAAAGTGTAGGCGTGGTATTCATCGTACAAATCATTCACGGCTTCTTTTATGGTCTTACCATTCCGCTGTTGTGGGCCATGGTGGCCGATGTGGCCGACTATTCCGAATGGAAAAACAACCGCAGAGCTACCGCCATTGTTTTCTCCGCTATGTTGTTCGGCCTCAAAGCGGGACTTGCTGTTGGAGGCTCACTGGTGGCCGGCATTCTTGCCGCCTATGGCTACGATCCGCTTCTGACTGTTCAAAATGATGGCGCCATCAACGGCGTACTCATGACCATGAGTATTTACCCTGCCCTTACTTTCTTTATTGCTGTAGGCGCTTTACTCTTCTACGAAATCAACAAGGAGAAAGAAGACATGCTGGAAAGAGAATTACGGGCGCGCAGAAGCGAACAATAGATTCTCCGATCACCAGGCAGTTTAAAAATATCCGGTGCTGCTGCACCGGATATTTCCGTCTAACCACAAAACACAATTAAAACACAGATATGAAAAGAAAGCTTAGTATGGCGATTCTGGGACTGGGACTTATGGCCTGCCAGACACCTGTTGAAAAGGAGCAAAGCCTCAAGGATGCCTTTGACGGAAAATTTCTTATCGGAACCGCCCTCAACACCACACAAGTTGCAGGGGAAGAACCCGAAGCCATTGAAATTACACTGAAACATTTTAATTCAGTGGTTGCCGAAAATTGCATGAAAATGGAAAACCTTCAACCCACCGAAGGAGCGTTCTTCTGGGACGAAGCAGATGCTTTTATAGAACTGGCAGAAGCCAACAACATGCATATAGTTGGGCACACCCTGGTATGGCACTCACAGGCACCGGACTGGCTTTTCCTTGACGAAGAGGGCAACGAAGTAGCAAGAGATGTACTGATCGAGCGCATGCGTACGCACATTCACACCATAGTTGGACGCTACAAAGGACGCGTGCATGGTTGGGACGTGGTGAACGAAACCATCCTCGACGACGGCACATTTCGCCAAAGCAAGTGGGTAGAAATCATCGGGCCTGAATTTGTAAAACTGGCCTTCGAATTTGCCCATGAAGCCGACCCGGAGGCAGAACTCTACTACAACGACTACTCGGTTTCCACACCAGCTAAAAGAGACGGCATATACAACATGCTTAAAGACCTTATTGATCAAGGCGTAAAAGTAGATGCAGTGGGCCTGCAGGGGCACCTCAACATTGACAGTCCTTCGGTTGACGACTTGGAGGCAGCCATTCAAAAGTTGGCCAGCCTGGGTATCCAAACCATGATAACCGAACTCGACATCACTGTTTTACCCTGGCCATCTGAGCAGCTCACCGCGGAGGTGTCTCTGAACTATGAACTGGAAGAACAATACAACCCTTATACTCAGGGCCTCAGTGAAAGTGCCAACAAAGCGCTTACCGATCGCTATGCCAGCCTATTTGAAATGTTTTTGAGAAATCAAGATGTGATCAGTCGCGTCACCCTCTGGGGTGTTCACGATGGCCAATCATGGCGCAACTACTGGCCCATCAGAGGACGGACCGACTACCCCTTGTTGTTCGACCGCAACTACCAGCCCAAAGAGTTTGTAGCCACCCTTATCGAGATGGCCCAAGAGCAAAATTAACTAAAAGTGTATGCTATGATTAGAAAACATTTAACCAAAGACATTTACATTGCAGATCCTGCAGTACACGTGTTCAACGGAAAACTTTACATTTATCCTTCACACGATGAGGATACCGGTGTTCCTGAAGACGACTTGGGTTCGCACTTCGACATGCGCGACTACCACATCTTTTCGATGGAAGACATCGATACCGAAGCGGTAGACGAAGGCGTTGGCTTACACATTAAGGACATTCCCTGGGCCGGTCGTCAGCTGTGGGACAGTGATGCCGCACATAAAGACGGCAAGTACTACCTCTACTTCCCGGTAAAAGACAAAAACGACATCTTCAGAATTGGGGTAGCCATCAGCGACAAGCCCGAAGGCCCCTTTGTTCCCCAACCCGCTCCAATAATTGGCAGCTATTCCATCGACCCCTGTCTGTTTAAAGAAGATGACGGAACCCACTACATGTATTTCGGAGGCATTTGGGGTGGACAGCTGCAGTGGTACCGCAACAACAAAGCTTTACAGTGTGGCGTACTGCCCGAAGACAAGGAAGAAGCGCTTTGTGCAAAAGTAGTACGAATGCGCGACGACATGTTGGAGTTTGCTGAGGAGCCCAAAGACCTGGTTATTTTGGATGAAAACGGCAAACCGCTGCTTCAAGGCGATAACGATCGTCGCTTCTTTGAGGCAGCATGGATGCACAAATACAAAGGAAAATACTACTTTACCTATTCCACCGGAGACACCCATAAAATTTGCTATGCCACCGGAGACAATCCCTACGGGCCCTTTACCTACCAAGGGGTAGTGCTCAACCCCGTTTCGGGCTGGACCACCCATCATTCGGTAGTAGAATTCAAAGGAAAGTGGTACTTATTCTTCCACGACGTTGAGATTTCAGGAGTTACTCCACTTCGGAGTATTCGCTATGCCGACCTGAACCATCGCGAAGACGGCTCAATCGAAACCATTACGGTAGACTATTCCAAATAATCTCTGTAAATCGCAGTCTAAAGAGCCCCGGTCACAGCGACCGGGGTTCTTTTTTTGTACCTTTAGCCACGATCAACGCAATACATTATGGCAGTCAAAGACTTTAAAACACGTGTCAAAATCAAGGCCGAAATCGAAGATGTTTACGCCGCCTTAACCAATCCCTTCACCATTGAGTTGTGGTCGGGCTACCCCGCCACCATGCCTGCCCAGATTCCAGGAGAATTTGAAATGTGGGAAGGCGACATCAGCGGCCGCATCCTGGAACTGGAACCCGAAAATAAAATCGTCCAGGAATGGTATTTTGGCGAGCAGGAAGCAACCTCCCTGGCCACCATCAAACTCTTCCCCCAGGGCGGAAAGGTTCAAGTAGAGGTAACCCACACCAACATCCCGGAAGAAGCCTACGACGACATCGCCGAAGGCTGGGAAAAATTCATCCTGGGGGCCATTCAAGAGTTTCTCGAAATTGATTAACCCCAACGGCCCTAACCAAGGGCCTCTAAAAACCTTGGCTTTTAACTTCCTTGAAGGCTCTGCGCTTCCAGTCGTCAAAATCAAGCAACAAAGCCTCACGAACATCACGCAAAACCAAAGCCTGTCCCTTGTCACTCGCTCCACTGCGGATGTTGGACAAGCGCACATCGGAAACATCATCCAGAACAAAAGCCGGGCGACCGTCAGCTTGCTTAGTTTGAACCTGAATATTGTCCATTTGCAAGTCCCTGACATGGCGAATAAAAAACCCATAGGCAGGCAGATCCCCAAAATACATCGGATCGGGATAACCCTCCTCATTCTCAGGCACCACCACAGCAGCCTGAGACGCCGGGGCCCCGCCATCGACCAGCATTTGAACATTGCTGATTCGAACACCCTCCACCGGATGCCCCGGGATGCCCATTATCATGGCACAATAACGAGGGGGAATGCCCGTCATAGTTACATTACTGATTTGAATTCGCGCCGTACTGCCCACCTCAACACCCTCGGGACCACGCATTCTGCGTCCCAAGCGAATAAAAAAGCCCGAATCCAGAATATTGCGCATGGTAATATTGGAAATACTGATGTCCTCCATTAAAGCGCCATCCACCGACTCCAGGGCAAAACCACGACAGTGATCGAAAGTCACGTTACTGATCGTAATGTTTTTAAACCCTCCGTTGGACTCGGTACCCATTTTAATGCGTCCCGTTACGGCCCCTTTATCCGGCGCCGCCTCCTGTGTCGTTTGATAACTGCCATCGAGCATACTTCCCAGGTCGTATCCCGACACATGGCAGTTACTGATGGTAACCTGCTCGGTAACACGGTCATAACCCAAACCAAAACTGCTTTTCAGCACAATGGCATCGTCGTTGGGTGTATTAATCTGACAATTGGTGATGCGAACATTCTTACAGCAATCGATATTGATCCCGTCCCGATTCGAGTCAATTTTCAGATTGTCAATCGTCATATTATCGACCCCCGTTGGCAAAATGGCAAAATGTCCGGCCCGGAAAATACGCAAATCCCTGATGGTCACATTCCGGCACTCCTTTAAAGCAATGGCCTTATTGCCCAAACCGGGCTTACGACTTCCATGCCTGACCAGGCCCTTGCCATCAATCAAGCCGTGCCCCTCAATGACAATATTCTCCAACCCAATTCCCCAAATCAGACTATTCTTCCAGTGACTGTGTCCAAAATCCTGGTATTCGAGCGAATCGCCCCACACATTGGGCTCAGCGACATCGTAACCCAAGCCGGGATAATCTTCCGGAGCGGCAGCCAGCAGTGTGGCACCCATATCCAAAAGAAGACGAATATTACTTTGCAGACGAATAGAAAAAGAAGGATAAACCCCGGCAGGAAAATACACGGTCCCTCCTCCCAGCTCAGCAGCTGCATCAACAGCTGCATTGATGGCCTCCGTATCCAAAGTCAGTCCATCTCCCTGCGCACCAAAATCCCGCACATTAAAACGCTCTGCCCCGAGCGTTTGAGGCAAAACGAAGAGCAGAAGCACCAGCGCATTCAAGCCATTAACCGCATTTTTCATCAAAACACTTTCCTTTTTATTAATCATCGGTTCAACCATTCCTCCGGTACCGGAACAATGCAAATATCCATACTCCTGCCATCCTCACTCAACATGGCACTCTGAATCTGTATGCGGCTCCCGTCGGGGCTAAAGGTCGGATGCGGATGGTCCGCCGCAGAAGTCTTATGTCCCGCCACCCAGGGATTCGTTTGCACATGTCCTACCTGAAAAGGAACAGAAGTCACATACTTCAACGCCCCGCTTTCAAGATGTATCCCTGCCAGACCACCTGGTCCCGCACCCATCTTGCGGGGACCAAAAGCCTCAGCCGGAGTCATATCGTTCGGCAGATTTGCAGCAGCCATAGTACGCCCCACCCTAAACCACAACCAATCCTCCTCAGCATCCAAAGCCATATCGCCATGGGCACCATAGGCAGCAGGAACCGTGGCACAAAGCCGCTGATAATGTTTCGCCTTCTTCAGGCGACCAGAAGCACTGTCACGAAACAGAGCCTCCAAATCCACCACCATTACATCCATAGCACCCTTTTCCTGCTTATTGGGGCGCACAAAATACAGCTGCATACTTCTGCGCGACACATTAAGCATCCCTACATACCCGCCCTCGGTGACCTGCACCATCTCACCACTCGACTCATTCACCGCCAGCGCCTCACCAGGTACGCGGTCCGACCGAAAAATCAACCACTCCCCATCTGCCGTCCACTGATTATGTGTTTGGTAAATCTTTGAATCCCCTGCCTGAGAGCGCGTCAAAAAAACCAACTCAGTGCCTGTCAACGGGTCCTTAACAACCCTCCGTTCTGACGGGAACCTCGTTCCAATTTGCGCCAACAATTCTGCACCCAGAAAACACGCAAACAGCAGCAGAATACCCATTCTCTTTGACCTCATGCTCATAACCGTTCCTCCTGAAAGCCTGCCTGCTCAATGGCAGACAGGCATTAAAATATTATTCCAACTCAAAAATGGGCCCATCTGCCTCAACGGCTTCGGGAAAGAAAATGATGGCACTGTCGTTCATTCGGGGATGGGTGTGCTCCAAAAGCGTAAGCATCTCCGCTCCGGCCAACAAAACAGGCCCATAACCATGGGCAGCATAAACACTGATGGGACGATAATAATAGAACGAAGGGTCAAAACCCATTCCGGTTCCCACACAAGTTCCTTCTACCTGACCTTTTTCATTGATTTGAGTAGCCACAGCATTCCATGCCAGGGTAACCATAGGCCCATAAACCTGAGCATCCACATAAGCCCTGTTGATGGCCCTGGCAATAGCAAACACATAAATGGCCGTAGCCGAAGTCTCCAGATACGAATCGTTGCGATCAATCAACTGATGCCAAAACCCGTCCTCTCCCTGATAATTGGCCAAACCACGTATGTGTTTTTGCAGTAACGCCAGAACTTCTGCCCGTCCGTCATAATTCTCGGGCAAAACTTCCAGGAGCTCTACCATAGTCATTACCGCCCAACCATTGGCACGTGCCCAATGGAACTGAGGATGCTCTTCCATATCCTGAATCCAGCCATGCATAAAAAGCTGATTGTCCTCATTGAACATCCTTCCCGAAAATTGCAACACCTGCTTCACCGCATCGTCAAAATACGCATCGTCACCTGAGTAATGGCCCATATAAGCAAGAGCCGGAACACTCATAAAAAGATCGTCCAACCACAGCGAATTACGCATGGGGCGATTACGTGCCAAAGTCCCGTCCTCCAAACGAAACTGCCCCTTGCTGATGTAATCCATAAAATTGTCGATCAAGGCGTCCAGATCGTCTTCCTGCCCCGCCAGCTTGGCCTTAATCATCGCGGCACACAAAGCGCCCGAATCATCCAGGGCACCAGGATGAATAACCGAATGCATCGCGTAAGAACGATGTTCCTCCCCCAGTTTGAGGAAATAAGGCTGAATCTCAGCCAAAAACTTCAGGCGTTCGTAAGTATAATTAGCATAGCGCTGATCACCGGTAACTTCCGACGCCAAAAGCATTCCGGCATAAGTAACCCCCCATTCGTAACTGGTCAACCTGTAATCCCCCTTCTCAAAAATCGTATTTTCATTAATTTCAGTGTAATCGCTCACTGCAGCGCCCGACTCCCTATCCACCAATCCCATAGGGGTCACCTCATTAAGATAGGTATAAACGCGGTCAAGGACATCTACAATCTCCTTCTTTTCAGGAACCCGATAAGGAGTTGTATAATCAGGCTGCAACAAGTGCAGCGGCGTATTGGCATCGGTAAGCGGAGCCTCTTCACCAGCAGAGCCCGACGACTGGCAGGACATAAGGCCGGCAACCAGCACAAAAAGTAAAAGAAACAATCCGGATTTTTTCATAGCAAGTAGTATTATCTTATAAATTGTAAATACAACACAATAGAACCTGCAAGATATAAAAATCAACAAAAAAGCGAAACAAAGAAGTTGAACTTCTTTATTTCGCTTTTATTAGAAATTGTTTTAACTCCTAGAAACGGTAGCCCAAAGAAAGACCAAAACCGGTGTTCTTAACGGCATCATCGCCATGACTGATATTCACCAAACCGAGTTGGGTATTGAATTGCAGGGACAGACCTGCACCAAACATGTAGCCAAAACTTAGATTGGCACCCATATCGAAAGCCTTATAATTATAAGGACTACCTTCTTC
>DUOK01000012.1 GCA_012838865.1 Bacteroidales bacterium
CTGCACAGGAGGGCAATATCTGGGCGGCTTTTGGCGACAACGGTCCCCATGTTATTAATTTTTACCTAAAGCTGACTCCCAGTGTCGAGCGGGAAAGGGATATGTACCTGCTTAGTGATTTGTTGCGCGCCGATATGGCTGCCATTCCTGAAATTGAGGATTTTCGTGTGGATGCAGGTGGTGGCGACGGGGGCATGGGCAGTGGAGCCAGCAGCGTTGAGGTCATTATTTCAGGTTACGATTTGGATGAAACCAACCGCCTGGCCAATGAAATGGCAGAGGTGATGCGGGGAATGGGCAGCTTGAGGGATATCGACATCAGTCGAAAGGCTTCGGGCGTGGAATATCAGTTGGTGCTTGACCGGGAAAAGCTGGGGGTTCATGGTTTAACCACTGCTCAGGTGGCTATGGCTTTGCGCAATAGGATAACCGGTATGACCGCTGCTCAGTTTCGTGAGGACGGAGAGGAGTACGACATTGTGGTACGCTACGATGAGCAGTTTCGGGAATCGCTCACGGAGATTGAAAACATATTGGTGCCCAACAATCAGGGCGTATTTGTCCGCCTGAGCGAAGTGGGCCGTCTCGAAGAGTATTTTGCTCCACCTTCCATCGAGAGAGAAAACCGTCAGCGTATCGTTAGGGTTACCGGAACGCTTTATGAGGCTTCGATACGCGATGTGGTCGCCGACTTGCGCGATAGTTTTGCCCAATTGGAGGTTCCCGCAGGTGTTGTGATGGATATAGGTGGTACGGTTGAAGAACAGCAGGAAGCCTTCGCCGATATTCTTCTTTTGTTTGGTTTGGTGGTCTTGTTGGTTTATATTGTTATGGCTTCGCAGTTTGAGTCCCTGCGTTCGCCCCTTATTATTATGCTGACCCTGCCATTTGCTTTTACAGGTGTCTTCCTTGCTTTGTTTCTGACCGGTCAGACCCTGAACCTGATTTCTTTGATTGGTTCGGTGATGTTGGTAGGTATTGTTGTAAAGAATGGTATTGTGCTGGTTGATTATACCAACCTCATGCGCGATCGGGGACTTTCACTGATTCAGGCGGTAGTTGTTTCCGGTAAATCACGTTTGCGTCCCATTTTGATGACCACACTGACTACCGCTTTGGCGATGGTGCCTTTGGCGATGGGGATTGGTGAGGGCTCAGAAATATGGCAGCCCATGGGCATCAGTATTATTGGGGGACTGATGTTCTCCACCATGATTACATTGATTCTTATTCCTGTGGTTTATACCCTTTTCGGAGCCAACCGGATGCGTCGCGAAAAGCAACGCGCCTTGCAGATGGAGGAAGAAATTTAAAACGAAATGCTTATGAAAACCGTGTTTATAGCCTACAATCAGGGCCTTACTGAAAAAGTGGAGTTTGTACTGGATAAGTTGGACCTGCGTGGTTTTACCCGCTGGAATCAGGTACAGGGCAGGGGGTCGGTAGATGGGGAACCGCATATGGGCACGCACACCTGGCCTGCCCTTAATGAAACCATCCTTACTATTGTTCCAGACGAAAAAGTGGCGCCTCTGCTCGAGCGCTTACGCAGTCTCAACAGCAAAGCGGAGATGCAAGGACTTCGGGCCTTTGTCTGGAATGTGGAGGATGCCATTTGAAGAATTTATGGTGAATCAACTCTTTTTGCTTAATAAATGTCAGAAAAGGTCGCTGTACAGCGACCTTTTCTGTTTTCCGTTTTTTTGACAGTGGGCGGGTTTTGTGTGACTAATGTCATTTTATCCCCCCTTAAAGGCCAATTTGTGTCTTGTTTCGAAGTGCTTTTTTGTTTTAAGTTTGGTTTAACAGAACGCAGTGAGTGGTAATCATAATTTTGGTTTTATTACCTGATCAGCTGAGTTCGTAATTAAAAAATCGGGGCCAATGGGCTTCGGAAATTGTTTCACCTTAATTTTAACACGCTTTTAAAATGAAAAAGCAATTTTTACTGTATTTTGTTCTGGCTTTTTTGCTCGGAATGAACCTTATGGGTGCCAGCTATTATGTGGCGACATCCGGAAATGATTCGAACAATGGCTCCATAGGAAGTCCGTTGAAAACTCTTGAAAAGGCTGTAACTCTGGTTCAGCCCGGGGACTACATTTATCTTCGTGGAGGTACCTATAATATGACGGTGCCTTCCCTGGTAATCGACCGCTCCAAAAGTGGCAGCTCTTCTGCAATGATTCGGGTCCATGCCTATGGTTCTGAAACGCCTGTTTTACGTTTCGACGGTAAGGAGAACTCTTCCAGCCGCGGAATTGTTCAGGATGCCGCATACTGGCATTGGAAAGGCATAACCATTGAACGGGCCGGTGATAATGGTATGTTGCTTTCGGGCAACAACAACATTATTGAGGACTGTGTTTTTCGTGAGAATTGTGATACGGGTTTGCAATTGAGTCGTTACAGTACTTCTGCCAACAGCATCTCTCAATGGCCCAGCAACAATTTGATTGTTGGTTGTGAATCTTACAACAACAAGGACTCTGACAATGAGGATGCCGATGGTTTTGCGGCTAAGTTGACTAGTGGTACAGGTAATGTGTTTCGTAATTGTGTGGCCCATCATAATATTGATGATGGCTGGGACATGTATACCAAATCAGATACCGGACCTATTGGTGCCGTTTTACTTGAGAATTGTATTGCGCACAACAATGGGACGCTTACTGATGGAGTTACTTCAGGAGGAGGCGATAAAAACGGATTCAAACTGGGGTCTTCGAGCAATAAGGTCAACCATATTTTGCGTCGTTGCATTGCTTTTAATAACGGTAAGCATGGTTTTACCGACAACGGAAATGTTGGGAGCATTGAATTTACCAACTTAACGGCTTATAACAATGGAGATTATAACTTCCATACCCGGGACAATGCCTCGCATGTTTTTAAGAATTGTGTTTCTTTTAATGGGGGGCACACCGACCGTATTGTCGGTAACTTTAGTGCGCCCAATGCCCTAACTGCAACGCATACCTCCTGGCCCTATTCGGCCAGTAGTTCCGATTTTGTGACGATGTCTCCCGGTCCCAATAATGCACCCACTTCCAATGGCTTTCTAAACCTGAAGAGTGGCAGTCGGCTGATTGATGCCGGTGTCGGTTCCACAGGTATAACCTACAGTGGCTCTGCGCCCGATTTGGGTGCCATTGAGTCTGGTGGTGCTGCACCTGTTCCGACTTTTGCATTGACTACCAATGTGCAGGGCGCAGGCTCAGTGAGTCCTTCTTCCGGAAACTATGCCAGTGGGGCCAATGTCAGTCTTACTGCCACGCCATCCACCGGATATACTTTCAGCTATTGGTCGGGCGATGCCTCAGGCTCATCCAATCCGCTTTCGGTTACTATGAATGCCAATAAGAATATTACTGCTGTTTTTGTGGCTTCTTCAAACGGAGGAGGAACAACGCCTCCTCCCGTTGGTGGCGATGCCGTGGTGCACAATTTCACCACTTCGGGTACCAGCAGTTCCTTCTTTAATATTTCGGGTAACTTATCTACCTCAAAGGGGACGGTGGTTTACAATGGCCTGACGCTCACACAGTGTCTGAAAATTGAGTCCAGTACTTCCATATCCTTTACTTCTACTTCAGCAGCTACCCTGACCCTGGTGTTCAATGGCGACTTTAATGGTAAGTTCAAGGTGGATGGTGCCAGCTATAGTGCTTCATCGGGTGTACTCTCCTTGAATCTGGCTGCCGGCAGTCACACCCTTAGCAAAGACAATGTGGCCAATTTGTACTATATGAGTCTGTCCGCAGGTGGTACGGGTGATCAAGCTGGTGACCAACCCGGGACTCCAGGTGGAGATTCGGGGGGAAGTTCCAGTATTGTCTCTGGTACGACTTATAAGATCAGTGCTCGTCACAGTGGTTTGGCGCTTGATGTTGATGGACATTCCACCGAGCCTGGCGCAAATGTGCAAACCTGGGCCTATCTTGGTGGTGCCAACCAGCAATGGGTGGTTTCTGATGCAGGTGCCGGGTATTATCGTCTGAGTCCCGCTCATGCCCCTGACCTTGGTCTCGATGTTTTTGAAATTTCCTCAGAAGCTGGTGCCAATATCAATTTGTGGACGTATTGGGGTGGCGAAGGTCAACAATACCAATTGCGACCAACTGGTGATGGTTACTATACCATTGTTGCACGCAACAGTGGCATGTGTCTGGATGTTTTGTCTGCCGGTACCGAAAACGGAACGAATGTTATTCAGTGGAATTGTACAGAAGGATCTGCCTGGCAGCAGTTTAAGTTTGAACCGGTAACTGTTGGTGACGGGCCTGTTGAGCCTACTCCAGCTTCTGTTCAAATTCAGGAAAATCAAAGCGGCTTTTGCGGTGTAGAGGGAAGTGTGGACAATGATAACAGTGGTTTCACAGGATCTGGTTTTGCCAATACCGACAATGCAAGCGGAAAAGGTATTAATTACAGCATTAATGCTTCCGGAGGAAGTGCTACTCTTGAGGTGCGTTATGCCAATGGAGCCAGTGACCGGCCTGCCCGGGTAGTGGTTAACGGTAATACCGCTGTGTCGTCTTTGAGTATGCCTGGAACCGGCTCGTGGACCAGCTGGAATACCGTATCGGTTTCTGTTCATCTGTCGGCAGGTGTAAATAGCCTGCGTATTGAGGCTTTAGATGCTGGTGGTCTGGCCAATATCGATTACATTGTGGTTGCCGGAAACGGCGTTTCGGCCGCTTCTTGCAGCAGCGACAATGGCAACACCAATCCTGATCCGGAACCCGATCCCGACCCGGTTTATAATGGCAATGTAGATTTCAGTATGATTGGCTATGCTACAGTTAATGCTGAAGGATATGCTAGCACCACCGGTGGTGCCGGTGGTGCTACACGAACCATCAGTTCTCTTTCTGAGCTGGAAGCCTGGGCCGCATCACGAGAGGGCAATACCAGCCCTGAAGTGGTTTACATCAATGGCCGGATAACTTCATCTTCATCCACTGTCGTAACCATTAAGCATGGGGCCAATATTTCCATACTGGGTATTGGCAGTACTGCGGAGTTGCAGAATGTGGGCCTCAATATCAGGAATTACCAAAATGTCATTGTCCGCAATCTGAAGATAAGGGAAGTCTTGTACCCCAATGACGCCTTAACCATTGATGAGTGTCACCATGTTTGGGTGGATCATTGTGAACTGCACAGTAAAATTGGTGCGGGTATAGGTGTGGATACTTATGATGGTTTGCTCGATATTAAGAAGGGCTCGCGTTATGTGACCGTGTCGTGGTGTTACCTGCACGACCACATGAAATGTTCTTTGATTGGTCACACCAACAGCAGCAGTGCCCAGAGCCAGGACAGTCAAATGCGCATTACTTACCATCACAATTATTTCTACAATACCGATGGGCGTAATCCAAGTTTGCGTTACGGAGCCATCCACATGTTTAACAACTATTTCAACAAGATAGGGGATTATGGTTTGGCCGCAAGGGTAGGTGCGCATGCTTTGGTTGAGAACAATCATTACCATGATGTGAAGTTGCCGTTGACTACCGATAAATTCCCGGTGAGTGGTTTGCCCAATGGCTATATTTGTGAAAGGGGCAACTTGTTTACCGGTAATTGTGGCGCCAATGAGATATCTCAATCAGATTGTGGGTGGTGGAACCTTCCTTACAACTATACTCTGGATCCGGCCAGTTCGGTGGCCACCGTGGTTCCTGCCAATGTAGGTGTGGGCAAAATAGCCTCGCTTAAATCGGCCGAGGTGATTACCGGTGTTGCTCAAATTGCGTCAGAGGGTTTGCAGTTGCATCAGAATCATCCGAACCCTGTTGACGGCAGCACAACATTCACTTTTAATTTGGATAAGGACAGCGAAGTTACTTTGACGCTCTACGATATGAAGGGTCGGAAAATAGCTGTTCTTTACCAGGGCATACTTTCAGCAGGCAGTCATTCCGTTGATGGAGGTAATGCTGTAGCCGCTTTGTCCTCCGGTGCTTACGTTTATCGTTTGCAGGCCGGTACAGAAGTGCGGTCAAAAATGCTGATTAAGCGCTAAATACCAAGTCTCCCATTCGGAGAGCATGGTTATAAAGAAGCCCCCGTCCGACATCGGACGGGGGCTTTGTACATTTTATGAAAAGGGGTTGGGTGTGCTAAAAGCGCCAGCCCAAAGTGAGCGCCACCTGGTGGTTGTTGTTGGTAATCTTTGCTGGTTCCAGCGTGCCTCCCATATAGGGAGCTGCTTCATAAAGAGAATACTTCGTTTTTTCCTGCCGAAGCATGTAGGCAAAGTCGATGAACATGTTGTTCATACGATAACCAAAACCTCCAGAGAAAGTACGATAAAGGTCGTCGCCCTTGAAATGATCTTTGTGGTAAGGACTTTGCATAAGTCCAAGTCCCCCTCTTAGGGTAAACACTTCGGTAGGCCTAAGTTCTGCTCCAATGTGAAGGTTATGGGTGGCTTTAAAAGTGTCTTTTATCAGGTCGTTCTGGGCGCTGAAATACTGTTTTTCTCCGATGTCGGAATTGTCGGCCCGGTATTGCATGCTGCTGTAATTGGTATATTCGTAATCGAGACTTATTAAGCCTTTGTTGCC
Organism: Bacteroidales bacterium; assembly: GCA_012838865.1. Classification (GTDB taxonomy): domain Bacteria; phylum Bacteroidota; class Bacteroidia; order Bacteroidales; family Marinilabiliaceae; genus Geofilum. The sequence continues at coordinate 6,579 of DUOK01000012.1, forward strand.
AAAGGTGTAGGCCAAACTACCAATTCCTTTAAGGGGTGTTCGCAGTTTGTAGGAAAACTCGCCGAAGGCTTCCTTACTGTCAACGCCCCAGTCGTTGTACATAACAGGAATACCGTTCTCCATACCCAATTCATAGTATTTGGAAGACATAGCGGTAGCATACTCTTCGTCAACCGAGAAGAAGGTTGGGGTGTGGAAAGCCGCGCCAATACGGAGGCTTGCAGTGGGTTTAAAAATGGCACCTACTTTAAGATTGATACCAATACCGGAAGTTTTCAAATCTTCCGTAAAGGTGAAGTTTTCTCTGGCTTCCCACTGATCAAGTACCCGATAGTAAATGTAGTAATCACTTAAACCGTCTAATCCTCCATTTAAGGTCTCCTGATGGGTGAGGTTACTTTCATAATCAAAAGTGCTGATGTTCAAGGAACCACCCAAATAGAAACGATTACTGAAATTGGCTCCTCCGCTGAGACTGAAATCTCCTGCATTACCTCTCTCGCTTATCAGTCGGCTGTGATCCAGTCCGTTGATCGCTCCAAATTGAACTGCGTCGGTATCGGGGTCTTCATAATATTCAAAATCGTGCAGATATACCGGCTGGCCATTAGGTAATTCGTAATTCCTTATAAGTAAGGCATCCATTGCCATGCCATTATAAAAGCGATCGTTCAGGCCTGCGTGGGTCTGGGCTACAAATTCGTCGAGCAGGGATGATTGCAATCCCCCTCCTTGTATAAAGGTGTTCCGCTTGAAACTGTTGGTGCGGTTGTAACCAATGCCAAAATGCGTGCTGATCAATCCCGATTCAGCCTCCCGAACGGGCTTAAAAGTGCCCACAAAGGCTATTTGCTGAAAGGGAACGCCAATACGGTCGTCGTTGCTGCCCAGTCCATAAAATTCGGTACTGCTGTTGTTAAGGTGCAGCGACGGCGTAAAAGTGAATTCACTACTGCGGTACACCGCAATACCTGCCGGGTTGGTCAATAGGCTGGAGTAATCCCCACCAAGGGCGCCCATAGCACCACTCAGGGCCATATTTCGAGCGGTTCCTGCGGGTCGATTAAGCGAGAGGCGCAAAGCCTCTTCGGTCGACTGGGCCTCACTTAATGCAAAGGAAGCCAGGCATACAAGGGATAATATCGTCTTCTTCATCACAGTTTCGTTTTAATTAAGCGTACTTGCCAGGAGTAGGAATCAACCATTCTGGTTTTAACGTCCTCTGCCACTACTGCTGCTTCGTGACGAGCCCGAAGAACTGCCTGAACTGCTGCCCGAACTTCTTGAACTGCCACCAGAGCTGCTAGGTGTGTAGCTTGATCCGGAACGTCCGGAGCTACTGGGTGCTGAGTAGCTTCTGCTGGGTGCTGAACTTCTACTTGGTGTAGAGTAACTCCTGCTTGGCGAACTGCTGCGTGCCGGTGCTGAATAGGTATTGCTTGACCTACTCGGTGCAGTGCTGCTGCCTCGTTGGTAATTGGTGGGCGCACTTGGCCGTGTTGTCGCCGGTTGTGTGGTACTGCGTGTTGGTGCAGTCCTAACTGTTTCTCCGGTGGTTCCGGTGCTGCTCCTTGTTGATGTGGCCGACTGGCGTGTCGGTTGCGTTGTTGCTGCTCCGGTGCTTCCGGAGGTCCTTGGCTGGACCGTTCCGGTGGTTTGTGCCGGACGCGGACTGCTGCTTACCCGGGTGTAACCGGCCCTATTGTAGGCGGGGCGTGAATTGCTTTCGGTTTGCGAGTAGGAAGGTGTATAGCTTCGACGGGTCGGAGCATCCTCTGAATAACTGTTTCGGGTGCTTGTGCCGCTGCGACTTGGAGCAGAACTTTGGGTTGTTGAGGATTTTATGGTTTCTTCTCCGGGACGATTGACAGAACGCAGAACGGTGCGGTCCCCGTTTTGTGCTACAGTGCTGGATGTACGGGTGGACACTTCTGTGTCTCGTCGACTGCTTTGGGATCTGACTTGCCCGGTATTGGTAGTAGCAACACCTTGAACGTTTTGACCTGAACCCGCTTCACTCATGCTCCTGTCGCCGCTTAAGCCCTGGCGGGGCGAGCGTACTACTGGCGATGTGCTGCCAGGTCGGTAAGCGCCGGCGTAATGGTGATGGTTGTATCTGTTGTAATAAGGCCGGTGTCCGTAATAGCCATGGTAGTAGGGGGAGCCCCAATGGCCATAGGCGTAGTAAGGACTGTAATAATTCCAGCCGAAGCCAAAGCCCCAGTTGCTGTAGGGGTAGTTCCAGCCATAGTTCCAACCGTAATAGTAGTTGTAGGGCCGGTGCCAGCTGTTGTAGTAGTAATAATCGTACCAACGATTGGTCCAGGTTGGGAAGGCGTAGGCATAGCCCCCGTCAACATAAACATTCCAATCGTAGTGGTTGTAATAAACCACTTCGCTGTAGAAGGGTGAATGGTAGGGGATACGTACGGCGGGACTGTGGAAGCGGACCAGCCTTTCGGCATAGTCGCGGTCCATAGATGAACCCTGGAAGCCGTCTACCCAGTAGCCCGTTTCGTCGTTATAGTACAAAAGCGTGTCGGTGCTTTCAATGTTTTCATCGTTTAAAATACCGGCATACTCCTCCTGAATGCCCGAGAAATCACGCCGGTCCTGTTGGGCGCTTCCCCGCTCACTGCGCTCGTACTCTCTTTGCATGGCAGCCAGTTCTCTTTGACGGTTCTTTTCTTCTTCGCGTGTCAACTGAGGAACAGGCGAAAAGGCATCGTCCATACTCTCACGGGTGACGCCGGGTACATAGTATATGTCGTCGTAATAGACGCCGGGGCCTGCAATGCGGCTTGTGCTGCATCCGCCGGCCAGTAAAACCAGTACCATTGCCGATGTTAATACTAAAGCTCTCATAATTTCTCCTCCTCATTGGTTTGTACACTTAATGTGTAGCAAAATTTATACCAAAACCTGGTATTGTGATTCTTGTGGTGTAAAAAAGTTGAATAATTATTAAAAACTGTAAATGACTGTATTCAAATGTAAGGTTTACGGACCAAAGGGACCAAGGTTGCGGTATAAAACAAAGTGCAGGCGCATTCAATTATTCGGGCGATTATTCTTACTTTTGTGGCACTTGAAACAGAATGCTTTCGGGCGCTATCAATTTTGAATTAATCTATGGCAAAAGTATTAACAAGTCGCGATGAAAGTTATGCCCAATGGTATAACGATTTGGTATTGAAAGCCGATTTGGCTGAGAATTCGGCCGTTAGGGGCTGTATGGTCATTAAGCCCTACGGTTATGCTATTTGGGAAAAAATGCAGCGGGTGCTGGACGATATGTTTAAAGAAACCGGGCACCAGAACGCTTACTTCCCACTTTTCATACCCAAGTCTTTTTTCAGCAAGGAGGCTGCCCACGTGGATGGTTTTGCCAAGGAGTGTGCGGTGGTAACCCATTATCGTTTGAAGAACGACCCCGATGGAAAGGGGGTTGTTGTAGATCCTGATGCCAAGCTGGAGGAAGAGTACATTGTGCGCCCTACCTCGGAAACCATCATCTGGAACACCTATAAAAACTGGATACAATCGTACCGCGATCTTCCTATTTTGGTGAATCAGTGGGCCAACGTGGTGCGTTGGGAAATGCGTACCCGTTTGTTTTTGCGTACCGCTGAGTTTCTGTGGCAGGAGGGCCACACCGCCCACGCCACCCGCCAGGAGGCTATTGAGGAGACCGAAACCATGTTGAAGGTTTATGCAAAGTTTGCTGAGGAATGGATGGCCATGCCGGTGGTGCAAGGCTACAAGACCGCCAATGAGCGCTTTGCCGGGGCACTTGAAACCCTTACCATTGAAGCGCTGATGCAAGACGGAAAAGCCTTGCAGTCGGGCACCTCGCACTTTTTGGGTCAGAACTTTGCCAAGGCTTTTGATGTGACCTTTGCCAATCAGGATGGTAAACTCGATTACGTTTGGGCTACTTCGTGGGGCGTGTCTACGCGACTCATGGGCGCGTTGGTGATGTCGCATTCCGACGACAACGGTTTGGTACTTCCGCCTAAACTGGCGCCTATTCAGGTGGTGATTGTTCCTATTTACAAGAAGGCAGAGGAGCTAGAGCGCATTAATAAGGTGGTGGACGGACTGGTGGTGCGTCTTAAATCGTTGGGTATTTCGGTGAAGTACGACAACGACGACAAGCGCAAGCCGGGTTGGAAATTTGCCGAATACGAATTGAAGGGGGTTCCTGTGCGACTGGCTGTTGGTCCCCGTGACCTCGAAAACGGAACGATGGAAGTGGCGCGACGCGATACGCTTACCAAGGAGATTATGCCTTTGGAGGGCATCGAGACCAAGGTACAGCAACTGCTCAACGACATTCAGGATAATATTTACAAGAAGGCGCTCGATTTTAGAACGGCCAATACCACTAAGGTGGACGATTACGAGGAATTCAAGCGTTTGCTCGATGAGAAGGGTGGCTTTTTCCTTTGTCACTGGGATGGCACACCCGAAACGGAGGAGCGCATTAAAAACGAAACCAAGGCGACCATTCGTTGTATTCCCATGGATGCACCCGAAGAGGCCGGCCAATGTATGGTAAGCGGAAAGCCTTCCAACCGGAGGGTGCTCTTTGCCCGCTCGTACTAATTGGCTGGAGCCAGATACTTGAAGGGCCCTTCCGTATTTCGGAGGGGCCCTTTTTCGCATGCCGTTTTGAAGACTATTGGCTTTGGTTCCAGGCGGGGGGCTCTTCGTTACGCAGATGTCTGATAAAGAAGTCCCTTCGTTTGCGTTCTCCATAACTGCCACCCAGAGTGTGTCCTACTGAGGGTAAGATCAGCAGTTCAAATTCCTTTTCTGCTTTAATAAGTGCTGATGCCACTTGCATGGTGGAAGCCGGATCCACATTATCGTCGATTTCGCCGTTGATCAGCAACAGATTGCCCTGCAGTAGGTGGGCGTTGACAACATTGGATGAAGCTTCATAGTGTGGCCCCACGGGGTAGCCCATCCATTGCTCGTTCCACCAAATTTTATCCATTCGGTTGTCGTGACAGCCCGAGGAGGCCACGGCTGCTTTATAAAAGTCGGGATGAAACAATAAGGCCCCCATGGCACTTTGTCCCCCTGCCGATGCCCCGTATATGCCCACCCTGGTGGTGTCCATCCAAGCGTACTTTTCTGCTGCAGCCTTGATCCAGGCAATTCGGTCGGGGAAGCCCGCGTCTTTCAGGTTTTTCCAGCATACATCGTGAAAGGCTTTGGAGCGGTTGCTGGTTCCCATGCCATCGATTTGAACCACAATGAAGCCCAGTTCGGCCAGACTGCTGAAGGCGCCCATGTGGGCGCTGAAGCTTTTTTGGACAAAGGAGCTGTGGGGACCGGCATAAATGTATTCGACTATGGGGTAGGTTTTTTCCGGATTGAAATGGGTGGGGCGGTAGATGTTGCCCCAAATGTCGGTGCTGCCGTCTCGTCCTTTCGCTACAAAGACTTCCGGAGCCTTCCAGCCTTCCTTTTCGAGCGCGCTGATGTCGGCCCTGGCCAGCGTCATTATCGTATCGCCGCTCAGTCCGTCCCGTAACACGCTAACAGGTGGTGTTTCGGGGGTGGACCAGGTGTCCAGCAGATAGCGTTGGTTGTGCGAGAAGGAGGCCTGATGATGTCCTGCTGCTGGCGTCAGGTGGCGCAGTCCTTTGCCATCGAAGCCAATGCGGTAATAGTGGACGTTGTAAGGATCTTCGTCGGGCTGGACGCCTCCGGCTCGGAAGACCAGCTGGCGATCTTTCTCATCTACATGGTCCACCCCGCGTACCACCCATTGGCCGGAAGTAATGGCCCGGGCTTTGCCCTTTGGGGTGCTGTATAAATACAGGTGGTTCCAACCATCTCTTTCAGAGGCCCAGATAATCTCTGCTCCGTCGTTTAAATCGTGGCGGTAACGTTTCCCGCTGTAATCGATAAAGGTGGCACTTTTTTCATCTATCAAAACGCGAACAGCACCTGTTTCGGCATTTACCTCCACCACCTGGTACCGTTGGTGGCCTCTTTCGTTGAATTCGAAGGTAAAACCGCGACTGTCGCTGTACCATTGCGGATTGCTCAAATTGTATTGGTTTTCAAAGTCCCTGGTCTCAATTTGAACTTGTTTTTTGCCCTCGACGCTAAAGAGTGCCGGTCTTTTTATCGGCAGGGCATCGCCCGGTTTCAGGTATTCGAGTTCGTGCAGTTTGGGTTGCAATTGGTTGGCAGGTGCAGCCTCTATGTAGCGAATGTATTTTTTCTCGTGAAGGCGTACTTTGGTGGTCGCCAAAAATCTGGAGTCGGGCGACCAAACCAGGTAGGAGGAGTAGGTGTCGCCTTTTGCCCCGTCGAAGCTCAACTGGTGCTCTTCTTTGGTGTTTCGGTGCCGAATAAACACATTGTAATCGCGAATGAAGGCCACCCAGGTGCTGTCGGGTGACTGCACTGGTCCCTGGCTCAGTTCATCGGTGGTTCGTCCCCAATGCCCATAATTGTTGCGCTTATTAACCTTGCCGGTTGCCTTTAGGGTGTAGCTGTTTAAATCGCACAGCCACTTGAGGCCGTCCATTTCAAAAGTGAGGGTGTCGAGCCCCTCACTAAAGTGCACATTTTGGAGCGGCAGCGCTTCGGGTTTAAAGCTTTTCTTTTCGTTGGTCTGCTGCAGTAAGCGGCCCAGTCGTTCATGGTCAAAAGCCCGACGTGTTGTTGCGCTGTCGGCTTGGGCCACATACCAGGTCCTTCCTTCCCGGGTTTTAAGGGCATACCACAGCACCTGGGTGTTGGGGACCCATCCCGATTCAGAAATGGTGTTGTACACCATATTGTTAAAGCGCGACACAGAGTCGGCCCGTTGGTAATCTTCGGCGCTGTATTGGGCCATGGCCCCTGCAGAGAGGACCCAAAACAGCAGGAGTACAAATCCCTTCATAATAATTGTTTCTTGATTTTTTGGCAAGATAGTATTTTCGGTTATTTCCTGTTTTCAAAATGGAATAAGTGGCTTCTTTTATCGAAAAAGTTAAAAAATGACTCTTTTGATTTTTGATCGATGCGGCAGCTTTTGCAGAAAAAAGAACAGTACTGGTCGATTTCAGGACAGACTTTTAGGTCTAAGTATTTGATCTTTGTATTCTACTTTCAAAATATTTAAGCTTATGAAAAGGTTTACCTGGGTGTTGTGGGCGCTTCTTGTGGGGGGACTCTCGTCCTGTGCCAAGGAAGAGGGACTCAGCTTGCATTACGATTTTGGTCGTTTAAAAAGTGGGGGGGCAGTGGTTCCGGATAAGAGTGGCAATGGTTTTGATGCCAGCCTGCATAATGGAGCTTCCGTGGAAAAAATAGCTGGAGTGGGCGTGCTCAATTTGGGCATTGACAACGGTTTTTTAGATATGGGTACCGCTACCGGAGAATTGATTGGAAGTCTTAACGATTTTACTGTGGCTGTTTATTTGTTTGTTGATGAAAGCAACGACTTGGCTGCTCATGGTAATTTTGTATGGTGTTTTGGAAATTCAGACAATATGGCGGAGGATCAAAACGGCTCGATGTTTTTATCGGCGCGTACGACCAGTTTTGTTGCTTCGCGTCGTCACTGGTCGGGCGAGCAGGTGGCGGATGGTCGCCGTCCCTTCCCACGCGGCAGATGGCATCATGTAGCTTATATTCAGGCCAGGGGTTTGGGGCACATTTACCTTGATGGGGAACAAGTAGCCCGGGGTACCTTTACCCTGACGCCGTCCGAACTGGGCGCTACTACGCATAATTTTCTTGGAAAGTCTGTTTATCGTGGAGATCAATATTTAAAAGGGGCTAAGCTGGCCGATTTTAGAGTTTACAACAGGGCTGTGGAAGTGGAGGAGCTGAAGCGTTTTACGCCGACCACCGCTCGTTTGCAGGAGGCTGCTGTAGAACTGCAACTTAAAGCTGCTGCACAAGCTATGGAGGATTTGTCGGCCCGGGACTGGGTGAGCAACCTTAATTTGCCTGCACATTTGGGGCAGGGGATTGCGGTCAGCTGGCATTCTTCGAACCCGGATGTGCTCAGCTCCCGAGGCGTAGTGCAACGCCCTGCAGTGGGCGCCGATCCGGCAAGGGTCACCTTAAGAGCCCAATTGCAAAAAGGTCGTCAAAAATTAGAACGCAGTTTTGAGGTAACTGTCCTTCCCTGGTTCGATGATGCCGTTTCGGTTCAAAAGGATGCCGGACATATTGTGCTGCCTGAGAATGTGGGTAATTTGCGATCAGATATTGATTTGCCGAATTTTGGCATAGAGGGATCTGCCATCAGTTGGTCGTCTTCTCAAGCTGAATTTTTGTCGAACGAAGGGAAGATATTACAGTTGGCTCCTCATGGGAGTGGCTCTCTTTCTGTCACCCTTACTGCAACGGTGGCAAAAGGTGAAGCCCGGGAGCAACGTGATTTCGAGGTGAACGTTGCGGAAGACGAAGGTTATGTAGGCTATCTGTTTTCCTATTTTATTGGAAACGGTCCCGGTGAAGAGGCCATCTTCTATGCTTTGAGCGATGATGGCTATAATTTTAAAGCGCTAAACAACAATCGTCCTATAGTAGCGGCCGATACCATCAGCTCGCGTGGAGGGGTGCGTGATCCGCACATCCTGAGGGCACCTGATGGCAGTTTTTATATGGTGGTGACCGACCTGTATGTGCCCCGTGATGGCTGGTCGGGCAATGAGGCTATGGTGTTTTTAAAGTCGGACGATCTGATCAACTGGACCCATAGTGTGGTTAATATTGCTGAGCTTTTTCCCGATGAATTTGGGGATGTATTGCGGGTTTGGGCGCCTCAGAGTTATTACGACGAGGAAGAGGAAAAAATTATGGTGTACTTCTCGATGTTGCAACCCGGAGGTTACGACATCATTTATTATGCCTATGCCAATACCGATTTTACCGGATTGGAGGCTGCACCCAAACAATTGCTTTATCATCCCGATGAGGTGGCCTGTATAGACGGAGACATTGTTTACAAAGATGGTGTTTTTAACCTCTTCTTTAAAACGGAAGGTGCCGGAAACGGGATTAAGAAGGCGGTTTCTACAAAGCTTACTGAGGGCTATGAGGTTTTGGATCCCTACCTGCAACAAACGAGCGATGCCGTGGAGGGTGCTTGTATTTACCGTTTGATAAATACCGATACTTATATTTTAATGTACGATGTATATTCGCGGGGAACCTATCAGTTTACCAAGACCAGCGACTTGGATAATTTTAAGATTATTGATGATAAGGTTTCGATGGATTTTCATCCACGTCACGGTACCGTTATTCCCATTACCAGGGAGGAACGTGCGGCCATATTGGCCAAATGGGGACCTTGATTTTTGTTGATTGGGATTATTATTTTGGAGCGGCCCCGAGTGGCTGCTCCTTTTTTTGACGGGTTTAGCACGCGGTTTTTCCCGCTTTTCTTGTATTTTCGTAGAGTTACAAGAAACTCTTCCCTATGAAAGCTTCCTTGCAGGACCGAATCAGCGAGCAACTCAGTACCCGTGCCGCCCTTAAACAGGGCGTGTTTGATACCACTTTGGCCTCTTTTGGTGAGTTGAAGGAGGTGTTGCAGACTTTTCCCGACAGGTTTAATCCCGGTTTGGTGGATAAAGATGAGCGCCTGCTTTTGCAGTATGAAGAAGTGGGGGCCCATGTGGCGAAGTTGAAGGTGGCCGGCGATGTTTTGGTGTTTTTTATGCACACCAATGCCTTTATGTTCGACCGCGAACATAAAGTGTGGGAGCAGGATTACGCTAAGGAAAATATGGCTCGCGCTTACACCGGGGTCATCAATATTTATAATTTCCTGTACGATTCTTTCCGCTACGGACGGCCCGATGATTTGGGTTATATGGTGGCCCGGGTTTTTGTAAATCGGGAAAAGGCTTTTTTTGTGGAGGGGAAGCGGCAGCGCAGTATGGGGGTGAGTGGTTTTGGAAAGGCCGAGCTCGACGGGGACAATTGGCGGAAGATTGTGGAGACGGCGATGCTCTATTCGCTGGAGTTCGATTTATTGGTGCCTCCTTATGATAATATGAGTGTATTGACCATGGCCCAACTCAGCGAGGAAATTATGCAGTCGCGGCAACGCACGGGGAAACGCCTGGGCTTTGTTTTCAACAGCGACGATGTACGACAGTAATAGTGGAACAGTAAAATACAAGGATATGACATTAACCGAACGTTTTTTAGAATATGTGTCCTTTGACACGCAATCGGATATGAATACCGGTTTGACACCCAGTACCCCCGGGCAGATGTTTTTCGCCCGCTACCTGGTGGATGAGCTCAAACGCATTGGTCTTTCGGAGGTGCAGGTCGACGACAATGGCTACCTGACCGCTACCTTGCCGGCCAACAATGGAGGCGAGGGACCGGTTGTGGGCTTTATAGCCCACCTGGATACCAGTCCCGATTTCAGCGGAAAGCACGTTAAGCCGCAAATCATCAAAAATTACGATGGGGGCGACATTGCCCTGGATGCAGAGGAGGAACTGTGGCTGAAGCCCGACGAGTTTCCAGAATTGAAGAATTATGTGGGGCAGGACCTGATATGTACCGATGGGCATACCCTTTTGGGGGCCGACGATAAGGCCGGCGTGGCAGAAATCATCACTGCGATGGAATATCTTTTGGCGCATCCGGAGATCAAGCATGGAAAGATTCGTATTGCCTTTACCCCCGATGAGGAAATTGGTCAGGGTGCCGATCATTTTGATGTGGCCGGCTTTGGTGCCGATTTCGCTTACACCCTGGATGGCGGCGAGATTGGCGAACTGGAGTTTGAGAACTTCAATGCCGCCATGGCCAAAATTACCGTACACGGACGCAATGTGCATCCGGGTTATGCCCGGGGAAAAATGCGCAATTCCATGCGTATTGCCAATCAGTTGGTGGGCATGCTGCCGCGACATGAGACTCCTGAGCACACCGATGGTTATGAAGGTTTCTACCACCTGATGTCTTTCAACGGGGACGTGGAGAAAACGGAATTGCTCTTTATCATCAGGGACTTTGACAGGGACCGCTTTGAAAAGCGAAAGCGGGAGCTGCAGCACCTGGTCAACAAGGTCAATGCTGAGTTTGGTGCGGCTACGGTAGTTATGGAGATGAACGATCAGTACTACAATATGCGGGAAAAGATTGAGCCGCTGATGTATATTGTGGAGTTGGCCCGGGAAGCGATGCTTAAGGCGGGTGTGGAACCCAAGGTGTTGCCCATACGTGGAGGGACCGACGGTGCGCGACTTTCCTATATGGGTTTGCCTACGCCCAATATCTTTGCCGGTGGCCACAACTTTCACGGTCGCTTTGAGTTTGTGCCCATTCCCAGTATGGAAAAGGCGGTGGAAGTCATCTTGCAGATTGCACAGATGGCGCCGGGGTACCGGGTAGCGGAGGGCTGAGGAGAGAGGGGGTCTCCCAGGGTCTCCCGGGGTCTCCCAGGTCTCCCAGGGTTGAAACCCTGGGTTATGATTGGGAAGGATAGGTCAGGCGCTTTGCGCCTGTTCTTGCAAGTGGACTAAAGTCCACGCGGCAGCGGAGTTGCCTTTTTGTGCGCGCTGGCCGGGGGCCTGCCGGCGCACGAGCCTGGCCAGTTTATAAGTCCCCTTTATATGCGATAGAGTTTTGTTTAGGTATAAAAATACTTAAATACTTTGTTGGCTGGGGGTATATCTTTAATTTTGTTGGTGTAATGCTTTTTTAAGCATTTGGTCGTAAGTGATTCATCAATAAATAATAACAATTACCAAAAAAACGTTTGTATGTCTGTATTAGTTGGAAAAAAAGCACCTGTGTTTTCAGCCAAGGCCGTAGTTAATGGACACGAGATGGTTGAAAATTTCTCTTTAGACCAGTACATTGGGAAGCAGTACGTGGTATTTTTCTTTTATCCTAAGGATTTCACCTTTGTGTGTCCCACCGAAATCATCGCCTTTCAGGACAAGATTGCCGAGTTTGAGCAGCGCAATGTGGCTGTAGTGGGCGCCTCCACCGACTCGGAGTTTTCGCACTGGAAGTGGTTGCAGACCGAGAAGAAAGAAGGCGGTATTAAGGGTGTAAAGTTCCCCTTGGTTGCCGATGCAGCTTTGACCATTGCCGACAGTTTTGATGTATTGGCCGGTGAGTACGATTTCAACGACGAAGGTCAGTTGGTTTTCAATGGCGAGCCTGCCGCTTATCGTGGTCTGTTCCTGATCGACAAGGAAGGGGTGGTGCGTCACCAGGTGGTGAACGATATGCCACTGGGTCGCAGCGTGGACGAGACTTTGCGCATGGTGGATGCCCTCCAGTTTTTTGAAGAGAACGGAGAGGTTTGTCCCGCCGACTGGCACAAAGGTTCTGAAGGCCTGAAGGCTACTCAGGAAGGCATCTCCGAGTATCTTGGAAAGAACTAAGCGAGGAGGTAGAGCAGCACAAAAAAAAGCGGACTGAGGTCCGCTTTTTTTTGCGCGCTGGCCGGGGGCCTGCCGGCGCACGAGCCTGCAGGCGCACGGCCTAGGCCTCAGGGGGCTGCCGGAGGGCGGTGACGGCAGTGAGGATGTCGTCGCCCGAGGGCTCCTGGAAGACGCGGAGACCAAACTCCGGTATAACGGCAAGAATGTGGTCGAAAAGGTCGGCCTGAATCGACTCGTAAACGGGCCAGGATTTTTCGGCACTGAAGACGTAGACCTGGATGGGGATGCCCTTTTCAGTGGGTTGAAGGTGGCGAATCAGAAAGATCATGTCGGTATTGAGTTTGGGGTGACGGGCACAATAATTTTCGAGGTATTTGCGAAAAACGCCCAGGTTGGTCATACGCCGTCCGTTGACTATCACGCTCTCGTCGATGCCGTGTGTTTGGTTGTATTCTTTTATTTCTTGTTGGCGACTTTCGATGTAGTCTTTGAGGTGATGAATCATTTTGAATTTTTCGAGCATTTCGGGGGTGCAGAATTGCACACTGCGCATATCCACATTGATGGATCGCATGATGCGTCGACCGCCCCCTTCTATCATGCCTCTCCAGTTCATGAAGGGACTGGTTACTAAGGCATAGGTGGGAATGGTGGTGATGGTCCGGTCCCAATTCTGGACCTTTACCGTATGCAGGGTTACTTCCAGCACCGTTCCGTCGGCATTGTGTGAGGGCATTGAAATCCAGTCGCCCACCCGCATCATTTTGTTGGCCGAGAGTTGAACCCCGGCCACCAGGCCCAGGATGGTGTCTTTAAAAATAAGCATCAGCACGGCCGCCATGGCACCCAGACCTGCAAAAATCCGGGTGACTTCTACCTCAAATAGGATGGATACCACGATGAGGGCACCAACGACATAGGAAATGAGGTTAAGCAGCTGAATGTAGCTGCGGATGGGGCGCTCCACCGCATAGGGTTTGGCATTGTAAATGTCTTCCAGCACTGCGAAGAGGGCCTGAATGGTCCAAAACAATACAAAGACCATGTACACCACGGAGAGCTGATGCAGGATGTTCTGGGTGGAGGGGTAGAGTCCAAAGAACTCATCGTTGAAAAGATAAATGACCAGACCCGGAGCCAGTTGGGAAAAACGATGAAAGACCTTGCGTGTGATCAGGTAGTCGTCGTATTTGGTTTTTGTTTTTTGTACCAGTTTGATGGTGTAAAAAAGCAATACTTTTTTGGTGATGAAATAAGCCAGGTAACTCAGGGCCCACATGGCGAGCACCCGAAGGCTGAAATCAATGGTATTGAAGGTCCACTCCGGCAAATGCCAGGACATCAGTAAGTTTTGCAGCCAGGTGCGCAGCCCGTCTGAGCTTTCCAAAATGTTTTCCAGCATGGTTTTTTTTTCTGGTTATTTCAATCGATAAAACTACCAAACAATCCTTATCTTGCCAAATGGCTCGACACGATTGAAGAGGAGTTTATGCGCATTGTTCTACCATACTTACTTTTTGTCCTCAGTACCATTTGGAGTGGTGGCGAACTGTTGGCTCAGGAGGCGTCCTTCCTCCGCAACGAGACTTTACGCATCGATCTGGTGTTGAGTGGCAACTACTCCCGCCAGTCGGCCTACATCCATCGTTTGCAGCGCTATTCGGGCCGCTTTGGCAGTGCCCGACAGGACTGCTCACCGTTTGATTATGGGGAGTACCGTTATTTTTTATTGCATCCGGTCTCGGGCGATACCCTTTTTCAAAGAGGCTTTTCTACCCTGTTTGAAGAATGGCGCACTACGGATGAGGCCCGGGAAAAGCAGCGTGCCTTTCAGCAGACCATTGAGATGCCCATGCCCGCCGAGCCCGTTGAGCTGAGGATTGAAAGTCGACGTCGCAATGGCACCTTTTTCGCTCTGCTGAGCGAAAGCATTGATCCGGAGGATCCTGCCGTGGGACATTTTATCCCCGAACAACATCCCTACCGTACGCTGCATGGGGGGGAGCAGGGCGAGCGGCTCGACCTGCTTATTCTGGCTGAGGGTTACCGCAGCGAAGAGCAAGCGCTGTTTTATCAGCAGGCCACTGCTTTAAGCCAGGAGTTGCTGCAGCTGGAGCCTTTTAAAAGTCAGCAGGCACACATTCGCATTCGTGCACTTGCCGTTCCTTCCCGTCAGAGCGGACCCGACGACCCCAGAGCCGGGCACTGGTCGGCCACCCCCATGGGCAGCAGCTTCAACACCCTGGGTATTGATCGTTATCTGGAGACGGAGGAGACTTGGTTGGTTTATGATCACGCTGCCCAGTTGCCGCACGATCACATTATTGTTTTGGTAAACAGTGACAAATACGGCGGAGGCGGCATTTACAATCACTTTTCGGTAGTTAGCGGCGGCCACCGCTATTCCGGTCGCGTTATGATTCACGAATTGGGACACGGATTGGGGGGATTGGGTGATGAGTACTACGGAGCCGATGTGGCCTACAATGAGTTCATCAATCTGGAGATAGAGCCCTGGCAGCCGAATCTGACCACTTTGGTCGATTTCGACCAAAAGTGGAAACAGATGCTGGAGCCTTCTACGCCCGTGCCCACCCCGGTCCGCCCCATGTATCAAAACACCATTGGTGCCTTTGAGGGCGGCGGCTACGTGGCTAAAGGGGTATACCGACCGGCCCTCAACTGCCGCATGCGCACCAATGAAGCCAAGGGCTTCTGCGCAGTCTGTCGCCATATTCTGACCCGGAAGATTTTGTTTTACGCCCAATAATACGCTTTATACTTTTATACTATGAACTACCTTGCTCGAGATACCCGCTACGATGCCATGACCTACCGACGTTGTGGCAACAGCGGACTGAAACTGCCTGCCTTGTCGTTGGGACTCTGGCACAACTTTGGCTCGGTGGACGCTTTTTCTACCCAGCTTGAAATTTTGAAGTATGCTTTTGACCACGGCATAACCCATTTTGATTTGGCCAATAATTACGGTCCCGTGCCCGGATCGGCCGAGGAAAACTTCGGTCGTGTTTTGGCCCGTGAGTTTAAGTCCTACCGCGACGAACTCATCGTCTCTTCCAAAGCCGGATACCTTATGTGGCCCGGGCCCTATGGCGACTGGGGCTCTAAAAAGTACCTGGTTTCCAGTCTCGATCAAAGTCTTCAGCGCATGGGCCTCGATTATGTAGATGTGTTTTATCACCACAGGCCCGATCCCGAAACGCCCCTGGAAGAGACCATGGCAGCACTTGATTTGCTGGTGCGCCAGGGCAAGGCGCTGTATGTGGGGCTCTCCAATTACACCGCCGATCAAACCCAGCGGGCCGAGGCCATACTGAATGATTTGGGCACGCCCTTGTTGATTCACCAGCCCCGGTATTCGATGCTCGACCGCTGGGTGGAGGATGGATTGTTGGATGTGTTGGGAAAAAGGGGCATTGGCTGCATTGCCTTTTCTCCTCTGGCGCAGGGTTTGCTGACTTCGCGCTACCTGAAGGAAGTGCCGGCCGATTCGCGCATGGCCAAGGCCCATGGCTTTCTCAAGCAGGAAGCCCTCACTCCCGAACGACATGCCCAGTTGTTGGCCCTGAACGACCTGGCTGCAGCACGTGGTCAGAGTCTCGCCCAAATGGCCATTTCCTGGCTCTTGAAGGACGAGCGGGTGACTTCCGTTTTGATCGGTGCCAGTTCGGTGGCGCAGCTTTCGGACAACCTGGCAGCCTTGGATAAGCTTGTTTTCACCAAGGAGGAGTTGCAGGCCATAGAAAAGCTGTTGTAGGCTGCCCGGGAGGGGACTTCCTTGTCATTTTGCTGTAAACTTAGCTCAGCAGCAGGCTTGAAAGCCTGCTGCTTTGTGCTATCTTTGGGGCTTCATAAGACGGAGAATTGGCATGGCTAATGTATTATCGGTAGAGGCATTGACCCATCATTGGGGGGATATACGCTTGTTTGAGGGACTGACTTTTGGTCTGGAAGAAGGCGATAAGGCGGCACTCATTGCCCGAAACGGAACCGGCAAAACCACGCTGCTGAATATTCTGGCCGGAAAGCTGGTGGCAGACGCGGGCCAGGTGACGCTGCGATCGGGCATTAAAGTGGGTTATCTGAGTCAGGATCCCGTTTATGCGCCCGGCATGACTGTGAAAGAAGCGGTCTTCAGCGGCGACAACGGGGTGGTCGATTTGGTGCGCCGGTACGAGACGGCTCTTGAAGAAGGCGATCAGTCCACCATCGGTCGTCTTATGGAACAAATGGATGCCTTGCAAGCCTGGGACTACGAGCAGCGGGTCAAACAGGTGCTCAATCAGTTGCGGATAACCCGACTGGAGCAGCCGGTGGAACAGTTGTCGGGGGGCCAGTTGAAAAGGGTGGCTTTGGCCGCCGTTTTGGTGGAGGAGCCCGATTTGTTGATTCTGGATGAGCCCACCAACCACCTCGATTTGGATATGGTGGATTGGCTGGAAGACTATCTGAGTCGCAACCGGGCCACTTTGCTCATGGTGACCCACGATCGCTTTTTTCTCGACAGGGTGTGCAACACCATCTTTGAAATGGATGAGCAGTCGCTCTTCCGCTACCAGGGCAATTACAGCTATTTTTTAGAGAAGCGCGAGGAACGCGTGTTGCAGCGTCAGCAGGAAATCGAACGGGCCCGAAATCTCTTGCGGAAGGAGCAGGACTGGATGAACCGTATGCCGCAGGCACGGGCCACCAAGGCCAAGTACCGCATCGATGCCTTTTATGAACTCAAGGAGGTGGCCGGACAAAAAACGGACGAGGCCGCTCTGGATTTGAACATTCAATCGGCCCGACTTGGTAAGAAGGTCCTTCATCTCGAAGACATATCCAAATCCTTTGATCAGCTCGAATTGATTCGCAATTTTTCGCACAAGTTTGTGAAGGGCGAGCGCATCGGCATTCTGGGCAAAAACGGCAGTGGCAAGAGTACCTTATTAAATATTTTAACCGGGAGCCTCCAGCCCGATGCGGGTCGGGTCGATCCGGGAGAGACCCTTGTCTTTGGTTATTACCGCCAGGAGGGCATACAGCTCGACGACAACAAAAAAGTTATAGAGGTCATCAGTGAAATTGCGGAGGACATTGATGCGGGCAGCGGGCAACGAATGAATGCCGCGCAGTTTTTGCGTTACTTTCTGTTTCCCAACGAAATGCATTACGTGCAGGTGCGCAAGCTCAGTGGGGGTGAAAAGAAGCGTCTGTATTTGATGACGGTTTTGATGCGCAACCCCAACTTCCTGATTCTGGATGAGCCCACCAACGATTTGGATATTTTCACCCTCGGTGTGCTCGAAGATTATCTGGCCCGCTTTGAGGGCTGTGTGCTGGTGGTGAGTCACGACCGCTATTTTCTCGATCGGGTTGTAGACCAACTCTTTGTTTTTAAAGGTGCGGGTGAAATTAAAAACTTTCCGGGCAATTACAGTCAATACCAGGAGTTTGAAAAGAAGGCCGAAAAAGCCGTCAGTGCCCGGGAAAAGAGCAATGATGCTGCAGCCACCGATAAAGCAGCGCCGCGTAAAAGCAAGTCGGCCACCGACAACGGAAAGCCGCGAAAAATGACCTTTAAGGAGAAGAAGGAGCTGGAGGAACTGGAGGCTGCCATGGCCCGCTTGGAAGATGAAAAGTCTGAGCTGGAGAGCGCTCTGAGTTCTGGCAGTCTGAGTGCTGAGGAATTGCAGGCGGCCTCCGAGCGACTCGGTCGGTTGCTCTCCGAACTCGACAACAGTGAAATGCGCTGGCTCGAACTGAGTGAACTCGGTCAGTAGGCCCCTGTTCCCTTCCCAAAAAAATCGCGAACAACCGGCAAGTCCGAGGCCAGTGCTTCTTCCTTGCTGCCTTCCAATACGATTTGGCCCTCGTTGAGAAAAACAATGTGGTCGGCTGTACGCAGGATGCTCGATACTTCGTGCGTCACCATAACCACGGTGATGCCCAGTTGCTCCTTCAGGTTGAGAATCAGTTGATCCAGGCGCGCCAGCGATACCGGATCGAGGCCGGCCCCCGGCTCATCACAAAAAAGTAAGGGCGGGTCCATAGCAATGGCCCGTGCCAGTGCGGCACGCTTGAGCATGCCGCCACTCAATTGTGACGGAAACAGAAGGGCCGCATCGTTGAGTCCCACCAGGCGCAACTTCATGCGCACCATTTCCGCGATCAAATCTTCGGGCAACTGCGTGTGTTGTTGCAGGGGCAGCGCAATGTTTTCCAGTACATTCAGGTTGTTGAGCAAGGCTCCGTTTTGGTAGAAGACGCCCATTTGCTGGTAAAGCAGTCTTTGTTCCTCCTCCGACAAGCTGGCCAAATCACGGCCGAAAATACGCACCCGGCCCTCGTCCACCGGATACAAACCCAGGAGGTGTTTCAAGATGGTGGTCTTGCCCGAACCACTGCCGCCTAAAATAACGGTGACCTGTTGCCCAGGCACCGAGAAATTTACCTTGCGCAGCACCTGACGTTCATCAAAGGCGGCAGAGAGCTCCGAGACTTCTATCACATTTTTTGTCATACACCTGCTAGTAAAAAAGCAAACCCAAAACCAAATCGGCCACAATGACCAGTGCAATGGAGGCGACTACCGATCGGGTGGCTGCCTTGCCCACCCCTTCAGCCCCTTTATCGACCTGAAAGCCAAACCAGGTGCCGGTGAGTACCACCAGCGTGGCAAAGGCCAGACTTTTGACCAGTCCCGTAACAATATCTTTTTGATAAAGGACCTCGGGCATGCGATTGAAAAATACTTCGGGACCGATATCGAGATAGGCATAGGCGGCGGTTGCCCCACCGGCAATTCCTGCCACATTGGCCAATACGGTTAAAAAGGGCAGGGTCAGCAAGGCCCCGTAAATCTTAGGCACCACCACAAAGCGCAAGGGGTTGATGCCCATGGTTTGCAGTGCATCGGTTTCATTGGTCACCTTCATGGTGGCTATTTCTGCCGCAATGGAAGAGCCACTTCGGCCCGCCACTACAATGGCCGTAATAAGCGGTCCCATTTCGGCCATCATGGCAATTACAATCAGGTCCACAATAAAAATATTGGCGCCAAAATTGCGCAACTGTGCGGCCGATTGCAAGGCCAGCACCAGGCCAATGATGAAGGCCAGCACCATAACAATGGGCACAGCATTGACCCCAATACCTACGGCCTGGTTTACTACTTCGCCCTTACGCCGCTGTCCCCTCTTAAATAAATCACGTAAACCCCAAAACAGCATATCGGCCATCAGCAGCAGAAAGCCCCGGGCGTGTTTGGTCCAGAAGTCTTGCAGCCAGCTGCCGAGTCGGTAGGGCAGCGACTCCTTTTTTGCTGCTGCAGCTGCCTGAGGCTCAGCCGGTGAAAATAAGTTGAGGCGTTCTTCCCATTCCGGCGTTAGGCCCCGTTCCTCCAACTGCAGACCCCGTTCCTTTAGCCGGCGTCGCAGTAGATGCACGGCCGTACTGCCCGCGCTGTCCAGTTCGCTCACGCCGCTGTAATCCAGGCACAAAACTGCCGGTAAGCGCTTGCTTTCCAGACGCGCCTCCCAATGCAGTACTTCCCCTGCCTGCTCGCGGGTGAGTTTTCCCTGCAGGTAAAGCACCCCGTTTTGGGGCTCGTAGCGGAGACTGTGGTAGACGACTTTCTTTTTCACTTTAAAAGTATTGGGCACAAGGCCTGTGGTTTTGTGTCGAAAGGTTTTGTTTCAGGGTGTTTGTTGAAGGGGGCAGGACTGTCTGGCTATCGACCAGATGTCTTGCTTTCTTCCTGGGCGGCAACCGCTTCTTCTATATCCCTGGTCAGTCGTTTCATTTCTTCGGTCAGCACCCGGCTCAATGCGGCCGCCATAGTATTGAGGTCCCTGTCCTGGAGGCGCTCCTCACTTTTAACCGGTTGTTTCAGTAGGGTTTGTCCCCCTGCTGTTTCAATCAGTGAAAAGTCAAGTTGCAGTACAGCATACAAGGCTTTGTCCCGCTTTTCTACATCGAGACGCTGCACCCGTGTTTCCAGGCGATAGGCAGCCCTTTGCTGCCAAAAGCGTTCGGCCACCCTTTGAAATAAGTGGGCCGACGAAAGGTGCGTCACGATGAGGTGGTGCAGGTTGGCAGCGGGTCGAACCGCCCAGCGATGGTTTTCGAAATAGCGCAATTGGTGACTTTGGTCGCGCAGCGCAATGGCTTCTGTGGCAAAGGCCGGAGCCACCTCCGGGGCGGCTACTTCAAGCTGCAAATGAGGAAAGCGCAAGTCCACCAAACTGTCTGTGACAGTTTCCGTTTCCAGAAGGTAGTATTGTTTGACAAGGGTTGTGCTGCTTCGGCAGGCGCCCAGACTCAGGGTAAGTACGAGAAGCAAAAGGCCGGGAAGTATTTTTATGCTTGCATTTGGAGTATGCTTCATGGTGTTTGGTATTTGTGTCTTATAACTTGGGACAGGCGGCATTTTAAGCGTGCCCTTCCTGCTGCTTTTGCGATTCAGGGGTTTAATTCCTTATCGGGGGTGTTGCGGGTTTTGCTGCCGCGCAGCAAAACGCCCGGATTGTCGTTTATTTTCCTGGAGGCTTCGTGCAGGTTTTGCAGGGTGGCTTTCAGGAGGACCTGACTTTCTGCCAAATCGCGACTGCCCTGATTCAAGTCCTCATCCACCTTAACCAAAAGTTCCTGGGTGTGACGGGCAACAATGGCCAGCTCTTCTACCAGACTGCTCAGTCGACTGTCCTTAAGCGAATTTGAAAACACCAGGGCGTTACCTAAAATTTGATCGATGGTATCGCTTTGCACTACCCGGTCGATGCGTTGAAGACTGGCATCGAGGGCTTCGGACGAAGCCAGCAGTCGGTCGGTAAGTTCGCGCGCTGCGTGCACCACCTCACGCAAGTCGCCACGGTTCTCATTCAGCAGGGAATCGATCCCCAGGGCGGCCTGGTTGGCATTTTCTCCCAGCTCCTGATATTTGTCGAGCAGCGCCACCACCTTTTCGGTATTGGCCGGCTGGGTCAGACGCAGCAGATTGTTGATTACCTGCTCGGCCTTTTCGGCGATCACTTCGGCCTTTCCGGTAATGTCGTCGGTAAGGGAACTCCCTGCCGGAATAAACTCTCCGGGCGGAAGTCGCGCTGCCTCATTGCTGCCGCCACGTATTTCAATGGACTTTAGTCCTGTAATCCCCTGTGAACTGATGTCTGCCTGGGCATCTTCCTTAATGGGGGTTCCCGGTTTCAGGGCCAGGGTGACCAATATACTGGTTACATCTTCGGGATGGATGGCGATGTCGGCAATGGTGCCCACGCGTATGCCCAGGTATTTGACCTGACTGCCCACTTCCATGCCGCTGACCGATACCCCTGAGAAGGCCACGTAATAGGTATCGCTTTTTTCGAGCAGCTGACGGGCTGTAAACCAAACTACCAAAAAAATCAGGAGGCTTGCGCTGATCAGCACAAAGATGCCGAGTCGTATTTTTTGTGCTTTTGTATTCATGCTGTCGGGTTTATTTGGATGGGGGCAGGGACGGATAGGTAAGGTAGCAAAAAGACTTGATTTGTGCAAAGACTGCCAAGGCAGCTTTAATAAAAGGAGGGCCAGGTAGTCGGCCCGGGAAGGTAAAGGAGATGCGTGGGCAGCTGGTGGCTCCGATACTGTTAAAAAGTAAGTAAAATGCAGCCGGGGCTTTGGGATTTAAAAAAAAAGCAGCCTTTTCACTTCTTTTTTTTCAACTTTGGGTTGGATGTATGATTTTTATCTTTATTTTTGTAGCATATTAAAAGCGAGCAAATGAAACGCGGTTCCTATTTTTATTATTTCTTTTACTTCTTTTTTTGGTTTTATGGCCAAAGGGGGTGGGTTATGTGTTTACCTAATAGAAATGAGATTTAGGAATTCCCGACAAAATATAATCCCGCCCCTGTATCAGGGCGGGATTTTTATTTTTTAAAAGCAGCAGCACCGTTGAACAAGTAGGGCTTCACGTCGTTTGAAGCTAAAGGAAAATGAAACGAAAAGATAAAATGAGTCAGTCAGCCATAAAAATTGCGATTCAGGGATGGCCGGGAGCCAATCACGACATCGCCGCGCGGGCCTATTTTGGCGAAGCAGCCCTTGAATTGGTCCCTTGTTTGTCGTTCCCCGAGTTGTTCGATAAAATGAATCAGGATGAGGAGATGCTGGGGATGGTAGCCATCGAAAATACCCTGGTGGGCAGTTTGCTGGCCAACTACACTTTACTGAAAGATTCGGGATTTATGGTGCTGGGCGAACATAAGTTGCGCATTAAGCATCAGCTGATGGCCCTGCCTGGGCAAACGCTGGCCGACATTTACGAAGTGCACTCTCACCCAATGGCGCTGGCGCAGTGTGAGCAGTTTTTCAAGAACTACCCGCATATTCGTCTGGTGGAGTCGGAAGATACCGCCCTTAGTGCCAAACGGATTGGGGAAAACCGCACTCCCGGTGTTGCCGCCATTGCTTCTTCGCTGGCCGCTCAAATTTACGGTTTGGAGTTGTTGGCACGCGATATTGAAACCAACAAGCACAACTATACCCGCTTTTTGGTGGTGGGTCGTGCCGATGAGCAGCAAAAGCAAAAGTTACTCAGCGAAGGTCGCCTGACCAAGGCTTCC
>DUOK01000105.1 GCA_012838865.1 Bacteroidales bacterium
GTAACAGCCAATAAAATAGCCTCCTCATCCTCTTATGGGCATTACCGTAAACTCAAAACCACGGCACGTGAAAAGGGGGTAAAGTTTTTCTTTGAGACCAATGTCGGGGCAGGTCTTCCCATTATCGCTCCCATTAACGACCTGGTGCGCAGTGGCGATAAAATTGAGCGTTTGGAGGCCGTACTGTCGGGAACCCTCAACTTTATTGTGAATACATTGTCGGAAGACAAGCCGCTGTCGGTGGTTATTCAGGAGGCCAAGGACAAAGGCTTCAGTGAGCCGGATCCGAGGGTGGATTTGAGCGGCACCGATGTGGTACGCAAGTTGCTTATTTTGGCCCGGGAATCGGGTTATCCCCTGGAGCAGGAGGATGTGGAGGTGGAACCCTTTGTCCCCGCTGCCTACCTCAATACCCCGGATTTAGCTGCCTTTATGGCTAAGGTGAAGGAGTTGGATGCGGTATTTGAAGCGCAACGTGTTAAATTGGAGGCAGAGGGTAAGCGTTTGCGTTATGCAGCCCGACTGTCGGAAGGTAAAGCGCGTGTTGGATTGGTAGAGGTGGATAGGAAGCATCCTTTTTACGACCTGGAAGGCAGCAACAACATTATTTTGATTTGGTCGGAGAATTACAATGAGCACCCCATGCAGGTGAAGGGTTACGGAGCAGGAGCAGAAGTAACGGCCGCAGGGGTCTTTGCCGATATCATTAAGGTCGCCAACGTTTAGTCGACGGTATAAATTTTTCCGGTGGCACTCATGATGCTGCTGGGGTGGTGGCTGACTTCCACGTTGGGCTGCCCCAGAAGGTAGATGTTGCCGGTCGAGAAAATCTGTGCTTTCAGCGCTTCCTGAACCAGAATACGACAGTCGCCAAAGGATTTATGGATGACTTCGGTGTTGCGGGTTTGTAGCTCGCCGGCCAAAATGTCGCTGCCGCCCTGCAGTTGGTAGTGTACGCGTTCTATTTTTCCACGCAGTTGGTGTTGACTTTTATTGATGCCGCCGTACACGCTTAAGTGCAGACTTTCGCCCCGGAGCAGCAAGTCGCTGGTGGTGTAGATGCCCTTGCCGTTGACGACCAGCGACAGATGGGTGAAGCGCAGGGTGTCGGCTCCCGTCTGCCATTGCGACGGCGCATTGGCAGTAAGGCGCTGAAGCTGGCCGGCCGGAACGGTCAGGGTGCCCAGTCGCTGGTCCTGCAACTGGTGCTGCTGCTGATGTCTGATGGTCAGTTTGCCCTTCTCATGAATCAATTCGTAGCCATCAATTAAAAAATCGGGACCACTCAAACGCAAGAGCGAATCGCTGCTGTTGGTCAGCACTACCTTTACCGGTGCCCAGATATCGATTTCGGTGGGCGAAGGCAGGATGATTTCTTTCTCCACCAGCTCGCCGGTTCGTTTCAGGTCGGACAGGTAGTCGCAGGAGGTCATCGACAATACCATGAGTATGGTGGCCAGAATCGGTCGTATCATAACTTTTTCTTTTTTCCGGGTGAGACTTTGTCGCGACTTCGCGGGAGGCGGTAAGCCAGCCCAAATTCGATGAATTCGGCGGTGAAAAAGTTGGCTTTGATGCCAAAGTGGCCGTGCCAGTTTTGATACAGCTTTTGACGGACGCCCAGACGTGCGTACACCGGCTGTCGGGCCGGTGTAGCCTGGTAGAGGTAGGTACCCAGGTTGATGTAAAGGGCGGTGGTGCCCAGGAGGGATTCCATGCCGGCCAGTATGCCTGCGTAGATTTCGTCGCTTGATGAAAAGTGCTGATCGACATCGAGGTCCTGAAAATTCATGCTGGCCAAAGGGGCCCCCCCAAACTTCAGCAGATCGAGTCCCACCCCATAGGCCCGGGTACTGGTGCGGTACCAAAGGTGGGTGGCGGTGATGCTGCCCGACCAATAGCGGGTGGGGTTATAGGCAGCGGCCTGATTCCTGCCCATACTGGCACTGAATACCCACTCGCGGTGAGCACTCCGGGGCGCCTTGCTGCGCTGCCACTGTTCATGGCTAAAAGGCTGGAGGTCGTAGCTGAGTCCCATATTCCAGGCCACCGTATTGATGCCGTTGTTGGGCTTTCGTGATGAGCCGTTGCTCATGTGGTTGAGTGAAGCACCGGTAGATAGTCGCCAATGACGATGGAGGCGGTATGTCGCTTGCAAGCCAAAACCGACATAGGCGTTCAAATGCGAACCAAATACCGTGTTGTAGGTGTTTTCGCCCACTTTAAAAGGCTTATTGGCGTAGCCCAGTCCCAGTGCCACCCGGTAGCGAAGCTGCAGGGGACCTGTTTCGAGAATGTGAAAATTGATGAAGGGATAGAGGGCCCAGCCCTCACCATAAATATCGCTGCGGCCGAAGGTGCTGTACCATAAACCCAGACCCGTTTCGGGTCTGCGCAGGTAATTTTCCCAGCAGTCGGACCCGAAGCGCTGACGCAGCAAATTCAGTTCGCCGCCTCGTGCATAATCGTTCAGCAGATAAGTCATGCTGGTGTGGTGGGGCACCACAAACCCGTGGTGAAAGCGTGCTTCCACCGCCAGGCGGGTACTGTCCCTGCCCGCACCTCTGGCCGGAAGCCAGGGGAGCAGGAGCAAAAACAGCAAAGCGCCGCAGAATGTGATATGTCCTTTGACGCTTTGCAAAATACTTATTCCAAATAGGTGTAACCGTAAAGTCCCGAACGGTAGTTAGAGAGGAACTCTTTCCCTTCTTCGGCCGATATTTTTCCGGCCTTTACCGAGCTGGTTACCCAGGTCTCCACGGTACGGACCAGCTTCTTGGGATTGTATTGTACGTACTCGAGCACCTCGGCCACGGTTTCCCCGTCTATCACCTGGTCGATTTCATAACCCTCTTTATTCACCGAAATGTGAACGGCGTTGGTGTCGCCAAACAGGTTGTGAAGGTCGCCCAGTATTTCCTGATAGGCGCCCACCAAAAACACACCGATATAATAAGTGTCTTTGGCTTTTAGCGGGTGTACCGGCAGGTAGTGACTGATGTTGCGGGTGGCAATGAAGTTGTCTATTTTCCCGTCGGAATCACAGGTGATGTCCTGAAGCGTGGCATTGCGTGTTGGTTTTTCGTCGAGCCGGTGAATGGGCATTATCGGAAAAATCTGATCGATGGCCCAGCTGTCGGGCAGCGACTGAAACAGGGAGAAGTTGCAAAAGTACTTGTCCGACAGTATTTTGGACATGTTTCTGAACTCGTCCGGTGCATGCTTCATGCTGGAGGCAATCTGGTGAATGTCGTGCGCAATGGACCAGAAAAGTCTTTCCACCTTGGCGCGGGTAATCAAATCAAGTACACCAAGACTGTAGCGATCGAGGGCTTCCTCCCTGATTTGCAGGGCATCGTGCCAGGTTTCGAGCATGCGGGTTTGGTTCACATTATCCCACAACTCGTACATCTCCTTCACCAGCTCATGGTCGTCTTCCTGAATTTCTTCCTCGTCGGACCACATAGGGGGCGAGGTAGCTTCCAGTACTTCGAAGACCAGTACCGAATGGTGGGCAGTTAGTGAGCGGCCCGATTCGGTAATAACGTTGGGGTGGGGGATTTCATGCTTGTCGGCAGCCGCCACAAAATGCGAAATGCTGTCGTTTACATACTCCTGAATGGTATAGTTGACACTGCTTTCACTGGTCGATGAGCGGGTACCGTCGTAATCGACACCCAGGCCGCCACCAATGTCCACAAAGTCGATTTTAAAGCCCAGCTTGTGCAACTGCACATAAAACTGTGCGGCTTCACGCAGGGCATTTTTGATGCGACGAATTTTGGTTACCTGACTGCCAATATGAAAATGGATAAGCCGCAGGCAGTCCTCCATCTTTTGACGCTCCAAAAAGTCGAGGGCCTCGAGCAATTCACTGGAGGAGAGTCCAAACTTGCTGCTGTCGCCGCCGGATTCTTCCCACTTGCCGCTGCCACTGCTGGCCAGCTTAATGCGAATGCCAATATTGGGCTTTATTTTCAGGCGTTTGGCCACGGTGGCGATAAGACGCAATTCATTGAGTTTTTCCACCACAATAAAGATGCGTTTACCCATTTTTTGGGCCAGGAGGGCCAACTCGATGTAGTCCTCGTCCTTGTACCCATTACATATAATAATGGAGTCGGTCTCCGTATTGATGGCCAGTACCGCATGTAATTCGGGTTTGGAGCCGGCTTCCAGACCGATGTTAAACTTTTTTCCGTGGCTTACAATTTCTTCTACCACCTGGCGCATCTGATTCACCTTAATGGGATAAATCAGAAAATTCTGGGCTTTGTATTCGTACTCTTCCGCTGCATTTTTAAAGCATTGCGAAATGGTTTCAATCCTGTTGTCCAGAATGTCGGGGAAGCGAAGGAGTACCGGGTTGGATACATCCCGCACCATCAGCTCATCCATGAGCTCCTTAAGCTCAACACCGGCCGCACCCTTCTTGGGCGTTACAATTACATTGCCTTTGTCGTTGATGGAAAAATAATCCACCCCCCAACCGTTGATGTTGTAGAGCTCAGCAGAGTCTTCAATACGCCATTTTCTCACTATAGGTCCTTTGTTTTACGGGTTTATAATAAAGTGCGAAATAACCAAAATTTTAGCAAACCACCATCGTGTTTTGCTTTAGTTTTAAGGCCTTTGTTCTTTTTGCATTTTTTTAAGGAAGTCCGATTTAACAGTGCTTGCGGCAATGCCCTGTGGATGGCTTACTGCGACCTCCAATCCCCAGTCGGTCAGGCCCTCAAAACGTCCACGTTTTGGTTCACGCGTCATATCCATTTCGCTGCAATCGCCATTGGGCACTGCGCCCCACGACCAGCTGAGCCAGCCTATTTGTAGCTCCTGGCAGCGCGCCATAATGCTGTGGTAGTCGATGAAGCGCTTGCAGCCCACACCCATGGGGGCAAATTCCCCAACAATAAGCGGCAGATTCAGCTCAACGGCCCGTTCCAGGCCCTGCTCAATGCGCAGGGTACTTCCATCTTCGGCAGGCCACCACATGTGCACCGAAAAAATCAGATTTTTCAGCGGGTCGGCTTCCAGTAAAACAGCCGCAGCCTCGAGCAATTGTTCCAGGTTTTGGCCCCATCCTGCTGCATCAATCACTAAGGGACAGCGAAGGCCTGCTTCCCGCAGCCGTTTAACCGCTTTCAGATAGCCGGCTGTAAACGCTTCGGTGCTGACCTCATGGCCCCCACATTCGTTGGCAATGTTGAGCAAGAGGTAGGCCTCATGCTTTTTTAGGACCTGCAGTACATCCGGGCGAACCCAATAGTCCACCATGGCCGGCAATTTATCCCAATCGCCTGTTGCGTCATGCAGTTCGGGCATGGGAAACATACCCTGGTCAATGCAGTTTTGCAGGAGAAGATCCAGGTTGGCCGCTGTTGCCCGTGTGCTGCTGCTGTCGGTAAGCCAAACCAGACGCGTGGTGTTGGCGCCGGTTTTGGCGATTTCGGGAAGCAGTTCCTCCCCTGTAAAATCAGGGGACCAAATAAACATTTCGTTGACGCCCCGCATAACGAGTCGCTCCCCGGAAGGGTCCAGAATAAATCGGCCTTTTGTGGTAATGACGGCGCTGTTTAACCGGGACGCATTTTCTGTGGTGTTTTGGTCAGGAGTCCCCGTGCCCCTGCTGCCACCGAAGCAACTGTGCAGAATGCCCACAAGGGCCAGGGTCAGATAAAGGAGTGTTGGCTTTTTCATAAATGTAAGGTTGTAAGCCATAAAGTTAGGGATTTTTTAACAAAAAAGAGGTTGCCCGCAAAATGCGGGCAACCTCTTGATCAAAAAGGGAGGGGAAAGAAGGAGGTTTACTTGATCTGAGGAACGCCCAGATCGGTACGGACAATCTTCTTAATCAGTCCGTTTTCATCGTATTCCAGTTTATCCACACACACGCTGCGGCGATAGGGACCTCCGTTGGGAAGTCCGGCAGTGTGGTAAAAGAAATAGTCGTTTCCTTTGAAATTAACGATGGCCTGATGGTTGGTGGGTGAATTGGGTATTTCATCGTGTATAACTCCCCGGTACTGCCACGGACCATTGATGTTTTTGCTGGTGGCGTATTCGGTACGTGAGGGATAGCCGGCAGCATAACTCATATAATAGGTGTCGTTGCGTTTGTGTACCCAGGGCGCTTCAAAAAAGTTGGTGAGTCCTTCTATGTTTTCCACCGGTCCGTCCAGCTCAAGCATGTTGTCTTTGAGTTTTACCTGGCGCACTTCGTTCCATGAGCCCCAGAAGAAATAAACCTCTCCGTCATCGTCTACATAGACAGCGGGGTCAATGTTCAGTACGATGGAATTTTCGGTCGTGTCGGCGATGATGGGGTGTCCCAGGGGATCTTTATAAGGACCGGCAGGGTGGTCGGCAACGGCTACACCCATAGCAAAGCCTTCGTGAACGCGGGCTTCCGGATCTTTGTGTACCAGGGCGACGTACCACCAGAACTTACCATGGTTTTCAACTGCGTGTCCGGCAAAGGCGTTGTGTGAGGCCCATTCAAAATCCTCGACCGACAGTACTGCGCCGTGGTTGGTCCAGTTGACCATGTCTGCGGTGGAAAAAACGTACCATTTATGCATCACAAAGCCGTCTCTTCCTTCTACCTGTTCGTCGCTACCGGTAAACAGATACAGGGTATCGTTGTGAACAAGCACGGCCGGGTCGGCTGTAAAAGGTTCCGAAAA
>DUOK01000106.1 GCA_012838865.1 Bacteroidales bacterium
CCGAAACGGGACCTACACCATCTTTCCAATGATAGGTGTCGGCAAAGCAGCCGCCCGGCCAACGAAGCACAGGTATCTGAAGTTCTTTAAGCGCCTCCAAAACATCCTTCCGATAACCGTTCTCATTAGGAATGTCGGAGTCGGGACCTACCCAAATGCCGTCGTAAATACAGCGACCCAAATGCTCGGCAAACTGTCCGTAGATGTTTTTGTTGATTACCTGCTCTGCTCCATCAAAATCGAGCGTCATGCTGTTGTCCTGACTGTGCACTGAAAAGCCCATAGTCAACAACAAGCCTGCGGTCCATAACAAACCTTTCTTCATAGTTTTAAATTTAGTACAAATATAAAAGACTGTTTAAAAAGTAATTTTAACCTTAAAAATACGCCATCCTTTATAAAGCTACAACACTTTACAACAAAAAAGAGGGCTCACGCCCTCTTTTTCCCGTCAGCCACCGGTCTGCGGTGAGAGATTCAAGCCTAAGCGCTTTTCTTCCACAAAGCTTCCATCTCTTCCAAAGTCTTACCCTTGGTCTCAGGTACCATCTTCCAAACAAAGAGGGCCGACAAAACCGCCATTAAACCGTAAAAGCCGTAAGTCATCCCTCCGCTGAACTCCATCATAGCCGGATAGGTAGAAGATATAAAATAGTTGGCGGTCCACTGCGCAGCTACAGCTATAGCCACGGCACGACCGCGAATCTTGTTGGGGAAAATCTCAGAAATCAGTACCCAGCAAATGGGCCCCCACGACATCATAAAAGAAGCCGTATACACGATAATAAAAATCAAGGTGGCGATACCAATAACGTTGAAAAAGGACAGCGCAGAAATGGCAAACATTCCTACAGCCATTCCAATAGAACCCACAATCAGTAAGGGCTTACGTCCCAGTTTATCTACTGTGGCAATAGCAACAACGGTAAACACCACGTTGACCAGCCCCATCACTACTGTCTGCATCATACTGGCATCTTTGGCTGCCCCCATGCTTTCAAAAATTCGTGGAGCATAGTAAAGGGCTACGTTGATACCCACAAATTGCTGAAAAACCGACAACAAAACACCTATAATTATCACCAGTTTTCCGTAGGACCATAGTTTGCCGGAATGGTGTTCTACGGTGCTGCGGATGTCGGACAGAATACCCTTGGCGACTTCAGCCCCATTGATTTTAGTCAATACCTTAAGTGCTTCGTCGTGCCGATTGGTAAGCGCCAAATAACGTGGAGTTTCAGGCACAAAAAAGAGAAGAATACCAAACAAGGCGGCCGGCACGGCTTCGGACAAGAACATGTAACGCCAGCCTATGGCATTGATCCAGTCGATGGACTGGCCGTTGGCAATACCCCAGTTAACAAAGTACACCACCAGCATTCCAAAGATAATCGCAAACTGGTTGAGCGAAACCAAACGTCCTCGGATCTTGGCGGGAGCAATTTCTCCAATATAAACCGGACAGATGGCTGAAGCCAATCCCACACCGATACCGCCCACCACGCGATATACATTAAACACCATTAACAGAGCAATACTTGGCTCGCCTTCGTTAAAAAACAGTGTTTCGGGGAAGGCCGACCCAAGGGCAGATAAGAAAAACAAAAAGGCTGCGAGCATCAAAGAATGCTTACGACCGAAGCGCGAGGACAACAAGCCCGAAATGGCTCCACCAATGATACAGCCAATAAGTGCACTCGAGGTAGTGGCCCCGTGGACAAAAGCACTCAGACCTTGACTGTCAATCAAATAAGCCTGAATAGATTTTTCAGCTCCTGAAATTACTGCTGTATCGTAACCAAAAAGCAATCCACCCAGGGTAGCTACTAAAGTAAGCCCGGTTACATACAACTTGTTTTGACCATCTTTCATAGAAAAAAAGTTTTAAAGAAACACACCTGCTTTCCGCCTCTTATGTCAGGGGGCGACAATACATGGCAGAACACAGACAATGGTTGTACAATAAAAAAACTGATTTGGTAAGGGGCTTGCTAAAAATAGCTCGTCACAGAACCCTGAGGTTCTGCGACAAGCTAAAGTAATCAATTATTCAAAAGAGAAAGCAGCTTAGATGTACAAATTAATCAATTGCTCGTACAATTCCTGCTTACCACTAATCATCTTGGGCTCACCATTGGCAGCCGCAAAGTCGCGCAAGTCGGCCAGACCCAATTTGCCGGCCTCAAACTCAGCACCTTTTCCGCTGTCGAAAGAAGCATAACGGGCAGTACGCATTTTCTTGTAATCCGACTCTCTCAAAATTTTATCGGCAATAACCAAAGAACGGGCAAATACATCCATACCAGAGATGTGAGCAATAAAGATATCTTCCAGGTCGGTAGAGTTTCTGCGGGTTTTGGCATCGAAGTTAACACCTCCGGTTTTGAAGCCACCAGCTTCCAGAATCACCAACATAGCCTCTACAGTCTCATAGATATTGATGGGGAATTGGTCGGTATCCCAACCATTCTGGTAATCACCGCGGTTGGCATCGATAGAGCCAAGCAATCCGGCATCGGCAGCCACCTGCAGTTCATGCTGGAAGGTATGGTTGGCCAAAGTCGCATGGTTCACCTCAATGTTGATGGTAAAGTCTTTATCCAGACCCCACTGACGCAAGAAGCCAATTACCGTGGCTGTATCAAAATCGTACTGATGCTTAGTAGGCTCTGCCGGCTTGGGCTCAATGTAGAACGAACCTTTGAAACCATTGGCACGGGCATAGTCACGGGCCATAATCAAAAATTTGGCCAAGTGCTCCTGCTCACGCTTCATGTTGGTGTTCAGCAAAGTCATATAACCTTCGCGACCACCCCAGAAGGTATATCCTTCTCCACCCAGCGTAATGGTGGCATCGATGGCATTTTTAACCTGTGCACCGGCATAGGCCAAAACAGCAAAATCGGGGTTGGTAGCAGCACCGTTCATATAACGGGGATTACTGAAAACATTGGCAGTACCCCAAAGCAATTTCACACCCGAAGCCTGTTGTTTGGCCTTGGCATAATCCACAATGGCTTGCATGTTTTTCTCGTACTCAGCTAC
This sequence comes from Bacteroidales bacterium, assembly GCA_012838865.1. Lineage (GTDB taxonomy): Bacteria > Bacteroidota > Bacteroidia > Bacteroidales > Marinilabiliaceae > Geofilum. Next base: position 3,046 of record DUOK01000106.1, read on the forward strand.
AGAAGCACCTTCACCAACCAAATCCACGTCGTGGAAGCAGTAATAAGGCACACCCAACTTGGTGAAAAACTCGAAAGCAGCATCCATTTTGTTCTTGGCAGCAGCTACGGCGTCGTTACCGGCAGCCCAGGGATACTTCTTAGTACCGGGACCAAAAGGATCGCCACCGTCGCCACAGAAGGTGTGCCAATACGACACAGCAAAGCGCAAGTGCTCTTTCATGGTTTTTCCGGCCACCACCTGATCGGGGTTGTACCATTTAAAGGCCATAGGGTTCTTTGACTCTTTGCCTTCGTACTTAATTTCACCGATACCGGGGAAATACTCTTTGTTTCCTAATGTTACACTCATGATTCAAAAATTAAACAGTTAAAATTGTAGCTTATCTTTCCAAAGTTGGTAGCTGGCATTCACCGCAGCCTGGTCCTTATCGGGGGCTATGGTTTGCAGACAGGTCAGTCGCTCAAAAGCCTCGGAAGGCGATTGATAAATACCGGCACCCAGCGCAGCACCACGTGCGGCTCCAAGGGCTCCGTCGGTTTCATAGAGTTCGATGCGGGCATTCAGCACATTGGCCACGGTCTGCCGGAAAAGGGGACTCAAAAACATATTGGCTTTTCCGGCCCGAACGACTTCCGATTTGATGCCCATTTCGCCCATCACGTCCACGCCGTAACGGAAACTGTGGGCGACACCTTCCTGGGCAGCTCTCAAGAGGTGACTTTGATTGTGGATGTTGAAGCTCATTCCTTTGAAGGCAGCTCCCGGATTGGCGTTGCCGAGCACCCGCTCGGCACCGTTGCCAAAGGGATATACCAACAAACCTTCGGAACCCACAGGGGCTTTCATCGCCAGCTCATTCATCTGCACATAATCGAGGTTGGCAGCTACATTCTTGCGCAACCACGAATTAAGAATCCCTGTTCCGTTGATGCAAAGCAGCACGCCCAGGCGCTTTTGTGCCGGTGTATGGTTCACATGCGCAAAAGTATTCACCCGCGATTGCTCGTCGCGTGCCAGCGTGTCGTTTACACCGTACACCACACCCGAAGTACCCGCTGTAGCCGCCACTTCTCCAGGCTCCAGTACGTTCAGCGAGAAAGCATTATTGGGCTGATCTCCCGCCCTATAACTTACCGGAATACCGGCAGGCAGTCCCAGCTCCTCCGCCATAGGGGCGCTCACCTGAGCCTGTACCGAAAAAGTATCCACAATTTCAGGAATCAGCTCTTTGGCAAAGCCATAGTAATCGAACAACTCACCGGCTAAGCTGTCCTTTTTAAAATCCCACATGATGCCTTCGGTAAGACCCGACACGGTGGTCTGCATTTCACCGCTCAACTTATAAGCAATGTAATCACCCGGCAACATGATTTTATGAATGCGTGCAAACTTATCGGGCTCATTGTCTTTTACCCACTTCAATTTGGAAGCAGTAAAGTTACCCGGAGAATTCAGGCAGTTCGACAAGCAATACTCAGCACCCAATTCTTCAAAAGCCTTGTCGCCGATTTCAACGGCGCGACTGTCGCACCAAATGATGGAGGGACGAAGCACCTGCCCCGCTTTGTCGAGGGCCACAAGACCATGCATCTGATAAGAGATACCAATGGCCTTAATTTGTTCCTTCGGCACAGCCGCACGAGCCAGCACCTCTTTAAGGGCCAGGGTCATATTGTTCCACCACTGTTCCGGTTCCTGTTCGGCCCAGCCGGTTTTTACTGCAGTAATGGGCATTTCCTCCGAAGGGTAGAAGGCCGAAGCCGCACAACTGCCGTCCTCAAGGTTAAGGAGACTCACCTTTACCGACGAACTTCCTACATCAATTCCTAAGGTGTACATAAGCTTTAGTCTGTTCTGTTCTGTTTATACTTTAAATTTTTTACAGGGACTCCCGTATCAAAACCCCGGTGGGCACGCAGAATTGCATGGGCGCATCGGTCGACACAAACTCGGCCGCCTTGCTGCCCATCAATTGAAAATCGGTGGTAATGACTGTAATCCCTTTATAAATAAATTTCTTCATAGGTGTTTCGTTGTACGACAGGATACCGGCATCTCTGCCCGGCTCCAGCCCCTTATCCCTGCACTGCTCCAAAAAACGACCCAACATCCGGTCGCTCACACTGATGTAGGCTACTCCGGGCTGCACTTCAAAGGCAGAAGAACGACGCTCTACCCGAAAAGTCAGTTGCTTGTCGCGACAAAAGCGTTCAAAAAAATGCACCGATTCCAGGGGGTGATTGGTAAATTCGGGGTAGAGAAACACCAACTCACGGTACTTCTCCAACAAAGATGCCACTTGTTCCAATCCATCGTAAACCGACTGACCAAAATCCTGATACAATACGTTGGAAGCGGGACGTGCATACAAATTCCAATCGATAACCAAAAGCTTGTCGGCCGGAATCAGGTCCAGAATCTGTTCCATTTCAGCATGCTCAAAAGGCATTATCACATAACGGTGGTACTTGCCCAGACTCTCTTCGATCTGACGCCTGAATACATCAATATTATAGTGATGAAAGTGCACATCGGACAGCACATTTTCAGGAAGGTTTTTGGTGAAAGAATCGTAGAGTACCTCCTTATATGCTTTAAAGGTATCTAAGAATAGGAAAACCCGCCGAACCTCACGGGCAACAAAATAGCCTTTGTTGCGAACCGAATCAATCACCCCCTGCTCCTTCAAAAGCGAGTAGGCTTTAAAAACGGTATCGCGACTCAGTTTGTATTCCTTGCACACCTGGTTGACCGAGGGCAGATGATCGCCCACACTCAGCCGATTTTCCGCTATGGCATGATTCACCGAATCCATCAATTGACGGAACTTCGGCACCTCTGCCCCTTCCTTTATCTGAAAGCGAAATTCGTTCTTCGTGCTGCGCATGAGTGTTCTGGTCTGTTACGGTTCAAAGATAATGCATTTTATAATGCAGCGATAGATCCACGAAGATTTTTTTTCTAAAAACCATAAAAAAGCATAAAACAAGAGGCTCTGAAGCACCATATCCGTGCTTACTTAAATATTGTACGTATTTTTGCACTCTGATTTTTCCGATACAGACCACACTCCCGGTCATGGTATCTTTATTTATTCGGAAAGTAAAATCAGTGGCGAGACCGGGCTTGCCGTTCGGGGGCACACAACTGCCCGAACGGTTTTTATAAACGGGACTCCTGCGCATAAACAATTGGGGCGCAGTTCTTTAATTTTTTATTTTTTACATGCAGACATTTGCTGAAACCGGACTCCGGTCCGAGATTCTTGAATCCATCGAGAAGATGGGCTTCATTAAACCTACGCCTATTCAGGCAGAAACCATTCCTTTTTTATTGAACTCCGACGAAGACCTGGTGGCCATGGCCCAAACCGGAACCGGAAAAACAGC
>DUOK01000107.1 GCA_012838865.1 Bacteroidales bacterium
GAGCCGAACAAAAAGCTGTTGGCGGGTTGCAAGAGCATGGGACCTGTTTTCAGATAGCGAATGTCCTGCCCCAAAAAGCGCACCCTTTCCTGAGTGCTTCCATTGGTGGTGGGGCCGCTTACGCTGCCTTCATCCGTTCCGCTTCCACGTTCCACCGTAATGGTAATGGGCCTACTGCGCAAAGTTTGGTAGCGACCCGTAGCGGTGTTAAAGAAGCTGTATTCTACCGGGGGCAGTTCAAAGGTACCCGGGTGACGGGGAATGATCAGGGTCTCCATGGTTCTGCTGCCCTGACCGCCTCGTGCTGTCTGGCGAATACTGTTACTTATATTGGGGTCGAAAACATCAAAATCGTGGGGGATATTCAGTTCCGGGTTCCTGGCCAGGCGATGGTTGCCTGTGCCTGTAACGACCGTTTTAATGGTAATCCCGTCGTTCACCGCGGCTTCTGTTTTGGAGGCGCTTACCTCCATATTTACCTCGCCAACAATACCCGAAAAATGTGCCGGACGGGGACTGGGCAAGGCCTTTACTTGCAAAGTGACGGGTTTGCTGCGCACGGTTTTTCTAACGGTGCGGTAGCTGTCAAAAAAATCGTCGAAAATACTGGCCGAACGACGGGCCTGGCGCTGACGAATCAGGAAATCGATGGAAGTGGGTTCGATGGTATGTCTGCCTGCGGTTTGCGGATAAATCACCCTTTGGCTGAAGGTGCCAACCCGGTATGTTTTGCCACCCACATTCTGCATTTCCCATTGTATACTGGTCGATTGGGCAGGCAGTTCCTCCACCACAAAGTTACGCAGCTCCGGGTGCTGAACGTCGGAGATGCCTTCGAGGTTGACCCGCGTATATATTTTGGTGGTCAGCAATACTGCTTCGTCTTGCCATACCTCGGTTTTATTGGCGGTAGTGGTTATGAATACGTCTTCATCGGATATGCTGCCCGTGTCGGCCCCGGAGGGCTGTGTTTGTCCACCCTGGGCCGGTGCAGCACTATTGTCATCTCCTGCAATCACCTCAATACTTAGTTTGTTGCTCTCAATGGTTTTTCCATCCACAACGATGGTGGCCGGTGGCAGGTCAAAACGCCCCACTTTATCGGCACGAAGAATAAAAGTATAGGAGAAGTTGACTGAGCGACTGACCGTTCCATTGATGATTTGTGTGGAAGAACTTTGCGAGGTGGAGGGTCCCATCAACACCTGAAAATCTGGTAAGTCGGGTACCCTTAAGTCGCTTCCACGCTCATTGAGGGAATACACCAACTGAAAACGGCTGCCCTGTGTTACGGTGGTGGGCGCACTGGCCTTAAATTCTGCTTCCTGAGCCTGAATTAAAGAAAGCGGAAGTAAGTATAATGCTGCATATAGGATGAAATATCTCATCTTTTTATTGTTTTTTTAAAACTACCAATTTTTCTCGATGCGTACCGGTTGTTTTTCCCGATTTTGATTCATCTTCTCGAGCAGCTCTTTTTCATCTTCTTCCAGGGCTTGCAGCAGGCGTTCGGCATTTTCGCGACTGATGCCTTCACTTTCCTGCTGTTGTTGCTGCTGCTGGTCTTGTTGCTCCTGTTCCTGTTGCTCCTGCTCCTGCTCTTGTTGTTCCTGTTGCTCCTGCTCTTGTTGCTCCTGTTGCTCTTCTTCCTGTTCTTCCTGCTCGTCTTTTAATTTCATAGCAGCAATCAGGTTGTAGCGGGTTTCATCGTCGAGCGGATTGTGACGCAGGGCCTGCTTGTAGGCTTCAATACTCTGGTCGATGTTTTGGCCAAAGAGGTAGCTGTTGCCCAGGTTATGGAACAAGCTGGCCAAACGCTGCTTGTCGTCGTTCGCAAAGGGGGTGGTGGCCTGCAGTTGCTGCAGTGCCTCATCGTATTTTTCCTGGCGAAACAAGGCGGTTCCCAAATTGTAAGCCGCTTCGAATGAAGAGGGTTTCAATTGTAAAGCACTACGAAACTCCGCTTCCGCTTCAGCAAAGCGCTCCTGTTCGAGCAGCGCAACCCCCCGGCGCACATGAGGTCTTTCCTCCTGAGCCGCCGTGTTACTTGCTGCAGCTGTCAGTAACAAAAGCAGCATTGAGTAATTTATGATAATATGTCGCATGGTTCAAAAAGTTAATCCGATTATGCTTCTTCCTTTTTCACTTGCTTATCCACCGTAAACAAATCGATGTTTTTCAACAATTTGTTTTTCCGCTCCAATATCAAAAAATCGATCAACAAAATCAGCAGGGCCAGAAAAGCCAGGTATTGAAACTGGTCCTCAAAATCGGTGTAAACCAGGGTTTCAAATTCCGCCTTTTCGAGGCTCGACAGTTCATCCATCAATCGGTTGATGCCGGCCCGGATGTTGTTGGCCGAAAAGTATTCTCCTTCGCCCGCCTGGGCAATCTGTTGCAACATGGCTTCATCCATACGGGTGATGACCACGTTGCCTTCCTGGTCGCGCAGAAAATTTCCCGAACCTCCCGCCGGTATCGGACCGCCTCTGGAGGAGCCCATGCCCACGGTATAAACTTTTACTCCTTGCCCGGCGGCTTCGGCTGCGGCACCCAGGGCATCGTCTTCATGGTTTTCGCCATCGGAAATAACGATGATGGCCCGGTTGATGTCCTCTTGTTGACTGAAGGATTGCAGAGAAAGATTTATGGCTGCGCCGATGGCCGTTCCCTGGGTAGGTACCACGTCGGTGGTGATTTTAGACAAAAACATCTTTGCCGACGCGTAGTCGGAGGTGATGGGCAGCTGCGTATAAGCCTGACCGGCAAATACCACCAGTCCAATACGGTCGTTCACCAGTCGGTCGGTCAGCCGTGCAATGGCCTGCTTGGCCCTCTCCAGGCGACTGGGTTCAATATCCTGGGCATTCATGCTGTTGGATACATCCAAGGCTACAATTACCTCAATACCTTGCCGCTGAACGGTTTGTAGTCGCGTTCCGAACTGCGGTGCAGCCAGGGTGAAAATCAATGCCGCCAGGGCAAGCATCAGCAGGTAAAATTTCAGAGTGGGACGTATTCGGGATACGTCGGGCATCAGATGGACAAGCAGTTCGCTGTCGCCGAAACGCTGTAGGGCCTTTTTGCGCTGATACAGAAAATACAGCTGCACAAAAGCCATAAGTGGCAAGAGCAACAGCAGATACAAATATTCCGGATTTCCGAATCGAAACATACTTGTTGAATTTTGGTTCCAGTTCTACTTACAATGGTTTTACGGCAGGGTGCGCAGTACCGTGTTGCGCAGGGCCAGTTCCATCAGGAGAAAAAGCAGGGCCAGCAATACGTAGGGTAAAAACTCTTCCGCATGTCGGGTGTATTCCTGTACCTGAATCTTGTTCTTCTCCATCTGGTCAATTTCTTCGTAAACAGCTTGCAAGGCTGCTTTGTCGGTAGCCCTGAAATAGCTTCCGCCGGTAATCTCTGCAATTTCAGTCAACATAGCCTCATCAATGCGCACCTCCATATCCTGCACTTGCCGACCAAATACAGTGTTGATGGGGAAGGGGGCGGTGCCTATGCTGCCTACCCCTATCGTATAAACCCGAATGCCGAAGGTACGTGCAATTTCAGCTGCCGTCAGCGGTGCAATTTGTCCCCGGTTGTTTTCGCCGTCCGACAAAAGGATGATGACTTTGCTTTTTGCGTCGCTGTCCTTAATGCGGTTGACCGCTGTGGCCAGGCCCATTCCTATGGCTGTACCATCTTCGAGCATGCCTATACTTACATCTCTGAAAAGATTGGTAAGCACGTTGTGGTCGAGGGTCAGCGGACACTGGGTGAAACTTTCGGCTGCAAAGATGACCAGTCCCATCCGGTCGTTGGGTCTGCCCTTAATAAAGTCAATAGCCACTTCCTTGGCCGCTTCCAGTCTGTTGGGTTTGAAATCCATCGCCTGCATACTGCCGGAGATGTCCAGCGAAATCATGATGTCGATGCCTTCGGTGGTCACGTTTTGCAGCTGGTTGGTGCTCTGTGGACGTGCCAGGGCGGTAATGATCATAATCAGCGCAAGGACGCGCAGCACAAAAGGTACATGCCGGATGTAGGTCTTCCTGGACTTGCGGCCCAGGGAGAAAAAGCGAAGACTGCTGATTTGCAGGGTGGCATGCGCCGAGCGCTGCTTCCAAATGTACCAGCCAATCATGGGCAGCAGTAAAAGCAGCAGTAAGAAGTATTGTGGATGTAAAAATGTATGATTCATCATTCTGCTTACTTTACCAATTGTTTTTCATCATCATTTTTTGCCTGTTTCGGGCTTTCCGGAATTTCAGGCAGGGGTTCCAGTTTGGTTTGATTCACAAAGAAATAGGTGCTCACCAGCGCCGTATTGTTTTCGTCGGCCAGGGGTTCAAAACGGGCAAATTTAGCCAGGTCGGCGGTTTCCAGCACGGTCCGTAGCTTTGGCAGCAAATCGCTGTTTGGTAAGTCTTCGTGTTTCAACTGGCGCAAAATCTCCCCACTGGTCTGTTCCAGAGCCGGAAAATGGTAACGGTCCTCCAGGTAGCGCCGCAGCACTTCGGTCAGTTGCGAATAAAAAGTTTTTACCTGTCCCGTTTGCCATAATTTCTGATTTTTGATGCGGTCCAATTCCCGAAGAGCCACCACATGCGCCGGTTCTTTCGGTTTTTCGGGAATAAAAATCTGTTTTAGGGTCTTTTTGCTGCGTTGTAAGTAGATGACAACGGCCGCCACCAGCAATTGTAATAAGTTGAAGAGCATGAACCATTTGAAATAGGGCAGGAGCTCGGCCAAGATAAAGGGCAAATTCATAGGGCCCTTTAGGTCCAGGAAGCCTTTTTCCGGGTCAACATTCTCAAAAGGATTAACCACCATAAGGGCTTGCTCCCGGGTGGCTGCTCTGCGTTGTTCACTGCCTTCCATATACTCGAAATACAGAGGTGGCAAATAATGCAGTCCACTGTCAAAAGAAGTAATGGTGAGCGCCTGCGAGAGTTGCACACGTCCATCGCCCATGATGGTGGAGTCGATGGGGGTGGCAGTTACAATCTCTATTTGCCCCGTAAGGGTGTCGGTGAAGTGCGGAAAGTTTACCTGCAGGCCTTCGGGTTGTCGCAACTCCAGCTGCAGCTTCATCTGACCGCCAATGACCATCAGCGAGGAGTCGAGTGTTGCCGTTGCAGAAACAGCCTGGGCCTTCACCGCAGCAGGCAGCACCCATCCCGACACTGCCGCCGCAAGTAACAACTGTAAGGCAATTTTGTATGGGAATTTCAACTTCATTTCAACTGCGTTTTTTAAATAGCGAGATCAGTGCTTTTACATAATCCTGGTCGGTGGCAATGGCCACATGATCGACCCCGCATTTGCTGAAAGTGGTTTTCAGCTGCTGTTCGTTTTGTTGCCACCACTGGCTGTAGGCCTCACGCGTTTTTGCACTGGAGGTATTGATCCATTCGAGGGCACCACTCTCAGCATCCTTGAATTTCACAAAACCAATATCCGGCATTTCTGCTTCACGGGCATCGTACACCCTGAGGGCCACCACATCGTGCTTTTGGTTGGCTATGCGCAGGGCATGCTCAAATTGTTCATCCAGAAAATCGGATATGACGAAGGTGGTGCACCTCTTTTTAATGGCATTGGTGAGGTAACGAAATGCCTCCGAAAGGTCGGTAGCCCTTTGCCCCGGTGTAAACCCAATGAGCTCCCGAATGATGTGCAGAATGTGCTTTTTCCCCTTTTTGGGCGGAATAAACTTTTCGATTCGGTCCGAAAAAAGGATGACCCCCGCCTTGTCGTTGTTCTGTATGGCAGAAAATGCCAAAACGGCAGCAATCTCGGTAATCAGATTCTTTTTGAAGCGCCAGGAACTTCCGAATTCTCTGGAGCCGGAAACATCGATGAGCAGCATAACCGTCATTTCCCTTTCCTCTTCGAACACCTTTACAAAGGGGTGGTTGAAACGGGCCGTTACATTCCAGTCGATGTTGCGGATGTCGTCGCCGTACTGGTATTCCCGTACTTCGCTGAACATCATACCCCGGCCCTTAAAGGCCGAATGGTACTCGCCGGCAAAAATGTGGCTCGACAAGCCCCGGGTCTTTATCTCTATTTGTCGTACTCTTTTTAGAATATCCGTGGTTTCCACAGGCAAGCGGTTTAAGCGTTACAAACTCCATTAAAAGGCTTAGCCTCAATGCGATTAAGGCACTTCCACTGTGTTCAGGATTTCACTGATTATTTCTTCGGTGCTGATGTTGTTGGCCTCGGCTTCGTACGACAGCCCAATGCGGTGGCGCATAACGTCGTGGCAAACCGCACGTACATCTTCCGGTATCACGTAGCCCCGACGCTTAATAAAGGCATAGGCCTTGGCGGCGGCAGCCAGACTGATGCTGGCACGGGGCGAGGCGCCATAAGAAATCATTTCCTTAAAGCGGTCGAGCTTATAGTTTTCGGGGAAACGAGTGGCAAATACAATGTCGACGATGTATTTTTCGATTTTCTCGTCCATGTACACATCCTTAACCACCTTTCGGGCACGGATGATGTCGTCGGGCTTCAAAATTTTTGAAGCCCGGGGAAAGGACTGGGCCAAATTATGGCGAATGATCTGCTGCTCTTCGTTTTTTTCAGGATAGGAAATGACCACCTTCAGCATAAAACGGTCCACCTGCGCCTCGGGCAGCGGATAAGTTCCTTCCTGCTCTATGGGGTTTTGGGTGGCCAGTACCAAAAAGGGTTCGGGCAATTTGTAGGTTTGGTCGCCCAGGGTAACCTGGCGCTCCTGCATGGCTTCGAGCAAGGCACTCTGCACCTTGGCCGGTGCACGGTTGATTTCATCGGCCAATACAAAGTTGGTGAAGATGGGGCCCTTTTTTACCACAAAACTTTCATTTTTTTGACTGTAAATCATGGTTCCCAACAAGTCGGCCGGCAAAAGGTCGGGCGTAAACTGAATTCTGCTGAATTGGGCATCAACGATGGTCGCCAGCGTGTTTATGGCCAGGGTTTTGGCCAGACCCGGAACCCCTTCGAGCAGAATATGCCCGTCGGCCAGCAGTCCCGTCAGCAGACTTTCAACCAGGTGTTTCTGACCTACAATAACCTTGTTCATTTCGAGGGTCAGCAGGTCCACAAAGGAGCTCTCTTGTTTGATGCGCTCATTAAGCTCTTTAATGTCAACAGTTTGATTCATGGTATGTATTATTTTTAACAGTTAACCCGTAGGCCTTAATATCCAAAGATAACAAAGATGTACCTATGTCCGGGTGAATGTTTGTATTTTCAAGTCTTCAACCATACAAGAATTGTTCCAAAACAGGGCTTTGGCAGCCGATTGTGCTATCAGGATATTTTAGTCCTAAAAAAGCTTGCTGTTTTAATGTGGAGTTTGTAATCTTGTATTCGAAAAAAAATGAATCAAATGAATAAAACGATGCGTAGTAGAAAATATTGGTTTTTGAGTTTTTTATTGTTTTGGAGCCTTGGTTTTGTCGCCTGCAGCGACGACGATGAAACGCTCAAGGATGCGGAGAAAGAGGCGGAGATGGTGGGCACCTGGGAGGTGGCCTCCTATTACAGCAATGTAACCATGCCCGGTTCAGAGCCGGTGGTTACTGAAGATGCCAACCCCGATATGCAACTGACTTTTAATTCCGATTACAGCGGCACTGCCTCTACCGGAGCCGAATTTAGCTGGGCCCTTGAAGGGAACGAGCTGACCCTTACCTTTATTCAGGACGAGGAGGCGCAGGGACCACCTGCAGGTGGCGATGACGGCTATGGTTTTGAGTTTGTTGCGGGACTAAGCTATCCCATTGGTTTTGAGATTGTGCGCTTCGACGCCGGTCAGCTGGATTTGAAATTTGCCTATACCAATACCATAGGGATTTCTGTATTGGTAGAATTGGCCCTGGAGAAATAGTCGGCAAAGTCCTTTCCTTAGCCGTGTTTTACGCCTGCTAAAAAATGGTCCGACAAGGACCATTTTTAGTATCTTGCGTTTTGATGTTGAAAAAAAATATTTTATTGATATGGAAGATAACGATTTGGTATGCAGACATCTGCAGCTGACGAAAGCCGACATTGTTAAGGTGATACGGGAGAAGGAGCTCTCCTCCTTTACCGAAGTGCAGGACGAAACCGATGCCGGAACCATTTGTGGGACCTGCGTGGGCGATGTAGAGGAAATTCTGGAGGAAGAGTTGGAACGACGTCGTTCCAACAGTGCCTCAGCGGAGAATCAGTGAGCTGTCGCCATAGCTCAAAAAGCGGAAATCGTGGTCGAGGGCATAGCGGTAAATATCCTTCCAGCGTTCCCCTACAATGGCCGCTATGAGCAGGAGTAAAGTGCTTCGTGGCTGATGGAAATTCGTAATCAGTCCGTCCACCACCCCAAAGCGGTAGCCCGGAGCTACGATGATGGAGGTGGCCGCTTTAAAAGAGGGGAGCTTGTTGGCTTCCAAGTAGCCGATGAGTGTTTCGAGGGCCTCCTGTCGGCTTAAGTCGCCCGACCCGCTGAAACCATCCCACTGCCTGATTTGGTGCGGGTCTTTGCCGCATTTCAGATGTTGGGCGGCGCGGTACAACGATTCCAGGGTACGTACCGAAGTGGTGCCTACAGCAATGAGCGGTCCTGTATGTGCGGCCAAAAGCTTAAGGGTCGCTGTATCTATTTCAAAATGCTCGGTGTGCATTTCGTGGCCATCGATGGTTTCGGCCTTTACGGGCTTAAAAGTCCCCGCCCCAACATGCAGGGTTAATTCGGCCACCCGGGTGCCGCTGCGCTCCAATTCGCTCAGCACGGTGGGACTGAAATGGAGGCCTGCCGTGGGTGCCGCCACGCTGCCCAGATACTTTGAATACACGGTTTGGTAGCGTTCCTTATCGATGTCCTCTGCCGCCCTTTCGAGGTAGGGCGGGATAGGGGTCTGACCCAAGCCCTCCATTATTTCGGCAAAACTCAGCTCCTCCTGTTCCCAACTGAACCGTACAATGGCCCCATCGCCCAGCTTGGCGACCCTTTCGGCAAAGACTGTAATGCTTCCCAGACTTGTTTCAGCCAGGGCTTGCACCTTGCCTTCCTTCCATTTTTTGGCATTGCCTATGAGGCACTGCCATTGCACCTCCTTTTTCGCTTCAAAAGCCAGGGCGGCCTCAGTCGGCACATGGGGCTCCAGACAAAAAATCTCGATTTGGGCACCCGTAGCTTTTTGGAAACGCAGTCGGGCCCGTATCACTTTGGTGTTGTTGAAGACCAGCAGCGTGTTATTGGGCAGGAAGCTGCTCAGCTGCTTAAAGTACCCCTGTTCAATCTTTTGCTGGCGGTAAACCAGGAGCTTCGACTCGTCACGTCGCGCTAAGGGATATTTGGCTATACGTGCCGATGGCAGGTCGTAATCGTACTCGGCTATGCTTATTTGAGGAATTGACATGCTTAATTATGGCTTTAAGGGGGCAAAAATAGTTAACTTTGTGGCAAATTAATCGATTAAAAGACAACAAATGCGTGTAGAAGCAGGTGATCGTGTTCGGTTTTTGAACGAAGTAGGCGGCGGTATCGTAAGCCGTACCGAGGGCAGTCTGGTTTTTGTAGAGGATGAAGACGGCTTTGAAGTCCCCGTAGCCATGCACGAAGTGGTGGTGGTGGAGAAAGGCCGTGTGGAAGCTGCAGCTCCGGGCCGAGCTGCTGTGGAGGAGGACAAGCACCATAACGAGGCGATCTCCGAACCCGAAGCCTATCACGAGGAGCTGGAAGAGGAGGGACACGATGATTTTAATCCCCGCTTGTATTTGGCGTACATAAAAACCGGCAACAACCAAACAGAGACCGGGAAATTGCAGGCTTACCTGATTAACGACAGCAACTATTACTGTTCCTATTTGATGTCGGAGTTGGGTGAGGACGGTTTTATGCACGCCCTGCACCAGGGAAGCATGGCGCCCAATTCGAAGCTGGAGCTGGATGAGCAAGAGGCCGCAGCCCTGGATAAGCGTTTTCACCTGCAACTATTGCTGTATAAAAAGGGCAAGCCCTATCCTGCGCTGGATCCTGTTTCCATAGTAATCACCATCAAAGCACGTAAGTTTTACCGCGACAACAGCTTTAGGGCCAACGACTTTTTTTACCAGCCGGCAGTGCTGTTCCCTCTTATTAAAAATGAGCTCGAACAAAAGATGGAGGCGCTCAGCGAACGGGAAACGCGAGCCATTATACGAGAGAAAGAAGCCGGAAGCGTTCAGCCCGAAAAGAAAGCCAAGCGCAAGTCCACCCCCGAATTGCTCGAAGTCGACTTGCACATTCATGAACTGATCGACAGCAGCAACGGCCTCACCAATGGAGAAATTTTGCAGTTGCAGATGGATAAGTTTCATGCCGTCATGCAGGAGAATAAAAGTGCCAAAGGCCGCCGTCTGGTTTTTATACATGGTGTGGGCAACGGTGTGCTGAAAAACGAAATTCGGAAGCAGTTGGAACGCAAATACAAAGGTGTTTCTTATCAGGACGCTTCCTTTAAAGAGTATGGCTACGGCGCCACCATGGTACTTATTTAATCAGCAATAATTTATAGTCAGTTTTTATGGTTTGGATACTCCTGACCATCGCTTCGGCCTTTTTTCTGGGTATTTACGAGGTGGTGAAAAAGCACGCATTGCGCGACAATGCTGTGTGGTTGGTTTTGCTTTACGGTACTGTAAGCAGTGCCCTTTTATTTTTACCCCTGGTATTTCTGTCGCATCAGGGACTTATTGCCAAGGATGCCCTGGCCTATGTACCCGCCATTAGTCTGCGCGAGCACCTGTATGTTCTGCTCAAAACCCTTATCGTTCTTACCTCCTGGATATTTTCTTATTTTTCGTTGAAGCATTTGCCCCTGACCATAGCCTCCCCCATAAGGGCCACCGCGCCGGTATGGACCCTGCTGGGCGCTCTGGTTTTATATGCTGAGCGTTTAACATCCTTGCAGTGGGTGGGTTTGGTGGTTACCTTTACCTTTTTCTATTTATTTTCCACAGCAGGTCGTAGAGAGGGCATTTCCTTTCGCAACAACAAGTGGGTGTGGTTTGCTGTATTGGGTACCCTCTTTGGCTCGGCCAGTGCCTTGTTCGATAAGTTTTTGATTCGTTCGGTCGATCGTATGGCCGTGCAAGCCTGGTTCTCGATCTACCAAGTGGTGTTGCTGGCGCCGGTGGTATTTATTCTGCGTCGCAGTATGCGCAACCCGCTTCCCTTACTCTGGCGATGGAGCATACCCATGATCGGTCTCTTTTTGGTGGTGGCCGATTTTTTGTATTTCTATGCCCTCGATTTTGAGGACTCCCTCATTTCGGTGGTGTCTATTGTCCGACGCAGCAGCGTTATTGTATCCTTCTTTTTTGGTGCCCTCTTGTTTCGAGAGCGCAACATCGGCCGCAAGGCCCTGTTTTTAGCAGGTATCCTTATCGGTATTATTGTGCTGATGTTGGGCTAGGGTGGCCCTTTAAAATATAAAGAAAACCGAAACACCGGCAACAGCCAGCAGGGCTCCCAGTATTTCGCGGGTGGTAATTTTTTCCTTGAACCAGAACCAGGCAAAGGGGATGATTAAGACCGGTGTGAGGGAATTGAGGGTGGCGGCAATACCTGTAGAGGTATGCTGAATGGCGAGCAGACTGAGCGAGACCCCCAGGAAGGGGCCGAAAAACGCACCCGTAGCTATGCGTCCCAGGGCCGAACGGTTTTGTAGGGCTTTTACAATCAGCGGCCAGCGTCCACTCAGGGTAAACAGTACTGAAAAGCCCGCAATGCCGGCAATTACACGAATTTGTGTAGCCATAAAAGGATCGCTGTCGCCCATGCCCAGCTTGCTGAGCACCAGTCCCATACCCTGACCGGCTGCGCCGCCCAGGGCCAGCAATATGCCCTTAAGCGGGTAGTGAAATTGCATCTGCAGGCCTTTTTTCTGTGCCCTGCCCACAACGGCCAGCGCAATGCCCCAAAGCGTCA
>DUOK01000108.1 GCA_012838865.1 Bacteroidales bacterium
GCCGGTGAATCTGTTGATTTTGGATGAGCCTACCAACCACCTGGACATTAAAACCAAGGACATTCTCAAGAGTGCCCTGCGCGATTTCGACGGCACGCTCATATTGGTGTCGCACGACCGGGACTTTCTGGACGGACTGGTGGAGACGGTCTACGAATTTGGTCACGGCAGGGTGAAGGAACACCTGGGCGATATCCACAGCTTTTTGGCCCGCAAAAAGATGGACAACCTGCGTGAAATTGAGCGCAAGAGTTGAGCGTCCGCTGCCTACACCGTTCCCATCAATTTTGTGCTTGCAGACGGCGCTTAAAACTCAATGCCCTTGCGGGCCTGGATGCCTTGTTGATAGTAGTGCTTGACCTCCTTCATCTCGGTAACCAGGTCCGCCCGGTCGACCAGCGCCTGCGGCGCATACCTGCCGGTAACAATCACTTCGGTTTGCTCCGGTTTAAGGTCAATCACTTTCAGGAGGTCCTCGATGGAAAAGAGTCTGTAGTGCAATGCAATGCAGGCCTCATCGAGGACCACCACATCGTAGGCACCACTTTGTATTATCTCCTTTACCTCTTCAAGTCCCACAAGCGCTGCGGCAATGTCCTCCGGCACCGGATCGTTTTTAATGAAGCATCCCCTGCCGTATTGTTTCAGTCTGATGGCCGGCAAGTATTGGGCCAGGGCCTCAATTTCAGAGTAAGTCTTACCTTTCACAAATTGGGCAAAATAGACCTTTTTACCCGCCCCGACAGCCCTCAGGGCCAAGCCCAATGCTGCAGTGGTCTTGCCTTTGCCATTACCGGTATAAAGTTGCACGTATCCCTTCATTTTTTTCTGGTTTAAGGTTTGCTTTGAATGAGTAAAGATACGGTCTATTTGCTTTGCGCCTGCTTTTTTTATACCTTAATAAGGTTGTAAACAATGAGCCATTGTTGAACCTAAAACCAAAAGTCATGGCAAAGAGCGCAGTAAAAATTTTAAAGATAGAGCCATTAACCCACGACGACATTATTCTGGAGGACTGGCTCAACATCTTGCTTGGAGACGCCTGTGTGCATGTGCTTTCCAAAGAAGACGTGCCGGGTTACGTGCATGGGCGCATCGACGAAGAAATGATCGGCATCCACTACAATGGCGGCAATATTTACGTGTGCGGACCACCTCCTATGATGGAAGAAATTTGCGCCGAGCTCGACTTCATCGGTTTCCCTCCCGACCTTGTGGTGAAGGAAGCGTTTTAATGGGGGGCGGTTTCTAACCACCACGAAGGTGTCCCCAACATAGGATACCGCATGGAGCTTTGTGTTGTTTTTTGTCTGGCCCTCGAAAAATTCCTCCACGATATAGAAAATGATTTGTTTGTCCTTATTTACCAAAGGGATGCTGGTCTGAACATAGGGATAGCTTAGGGTTTCTGTTAGCCTGTTATTTAATGTACGTAAAACAATGGGGCTGTGTGATTGACCTTTACCCTTGTGGTATTGTTTAACCAGCTCCGCAATATCGTCTTCCGTTAATGGAAGTTTGGTAGACGAAAAGACTGCGAAAAGTGCCTGGTCCGAAATTCCCATATGAGCAGATGACTGCAAACCGAATGAGCTTTCCGGTAATGTGCCATCGAGTCTTTTCAGGATGTCTTCTAGCGCATTGGCTGCAATCATCAGGTCACCTACCTCTTTAATCTGCTTGTTTATATGCCATTTCCATATTCCAAAAACCAGCCCGGTGGCAGCCAGCAGACCTAAAACGGAAAGTGTAATTCTTTTTTTCATGGTAAAGCAGCTTGAAATGCTGTAAATAAATGTATGTCAACTATCTCCGGGCCTGTAGGGGTCCTTTCCCCAGTTAATTGGTATCCGCTAAATGAAGCCAAGGTTTTTATATTGTACTCAAAATCCGGATAGTAGACTTGGACATAAAAAAATATCCGCCTGTTTTCGTCGTCTACCATAGGTGCACTAGCAACAATTAGTAAATCATGGAATTCATCGGAAATCCTTGATTGTTTGTCTTTGTCACTGATCCATGGGTTAATTTCAACTCCTTCTCCCCATTCATATATTTTGGCAAATTCATTGAGTGTGGTTGAATCGTATTGAAGATCGTCTACTGCTGAAAAGCTTTTGATTATTATGGAGTCAGTTAAATCCGAGTGAAAGGTTGGAGCAATTCTATAGTCTGGGTTTTCAAATCTCGATACCGCAAGATCTATCGCGAAATTTAGAACCTGGGCTACATCTAGATCGGTTATTCTGGTCGATTCGGATTTGGGTTGACAAGCACCTACAAGAAGAGATAGTAAGAATGCTGTAGGGATGAATTTAAAACAGGGTTTTCTTTTCATTGGTCGAGTTGTGAAGCATTATCGGGGTCCGGATTCATTTGTATTTTGGTTATGGAAACGCCGGCAGGGGGGAGAATTGGAACCGAATCTTTAGAGGATGGAAAGATTGGTTGGAAATTTGTAAAGGCTGAAATTGATCCCAGTTCCAAGCCTCCGCTTACCTTTTCTGTTTTTAACTCAAATCCGATGAAGGAGGCTAAGGTCTTTATGTTATAATCAAAGTCGGGATAATACGTCTGGACATAAAAAAATATTCGACTGTTTTTGTCATCCACCATTGGAGAGCTGACAACAATTAGTAAGTCCTGAAAATCCTCTGAAATGCGTTTGAGTTTTGCCTTGTCCTTAACCCACTGGCTGATTTGTACGCCTTCTAATGCAAAGCACTGCTGGGAAAATTTCCTTAATTCTGTAGAGTCATAATTTAGATCCATAGCAGAGTCAAAACTCGCATACACAATAGAATGTGTAAGTTCGGAGTGAAAGTTTGGCGAAATTCGATAATCCGGATCTTCAAATTGCAGCACAGCAATATCGATAGCCTTGTTCAGTGCTTGCTCTATATCTTTGTCATGTATATTCCTAGTTCTTGAGCAACATGAAAAAATAATAGTTACTAGTATTGCAGAAGTCAAGATCTGTTTAATTTTGTTTTTCATGTCAAAGTAATCCTTGTGTGTAATTTATTTGTCTTCCAGAGGACCCTTGAGGTAAAAGGAGTTCGGTGGCCATCTTAGGTAGAGGTCTTTTCCTGTTGGAGTGATTCGGACCAATGAATCTGGCCCTTCTGCATAGCGCCAGACTAATACTGAATCACGATACCCAGTCCAACGATGTTTGACTTCAATCTCAAGGGAGTCTGATTCGAAATGGTCTATTTTGTGATACTCTCCCGAGGTTGGATGCCTTATTTTATGTGTAAACCCAACCGGCGCCTTTCTGCCAGGGAGTTTAAGTTGTACAGAATCCCCTTTTGCCCCAATAGCTCCCGGTCCATACACTTCTTCTGGTTTGACCGATTCGCCGACTTCAGAGAGCTTTTCGATGCTTTTCCCAAAGTTGCCCCAGAAGTTGGTGCCGCGGCTGTTGGCCCAGGGGCGACCATAGCTGCCAAAAAGGGCAAACCAGGAAAGGGCGTCGGGGAATTCTGCTGTGTGCCTGGCCCGGAAGGGCGAGGCATCGGGGGCAGCTGTTCCCGAGGGGTCTGTAAAGATGTAGCCAAAGCTTTGGGTGTAAGGTGTTCGTGTTTTTACAGCGGCTTTGTCTGCTGGTAGCTTTTCGTCGAAAAGTGAAGCCGCAACATCGCTTGTTGAAAAGTTGTGTTCACCTGGGATGTCCAAGGGCATATCGCTGCTGTGTTTGCCAAAGACCCGGGGCATATCGCTTACAAAACCCGTGAGTTTCTCTGTCTTCCCATCCAGTGGCTTGAATACAATTTCAAAGGCCAGGCGACCATTGGTTTCATGTATGCGTGCGTTCATAACGGTGCCGACTTCAAACTGCTTAAAGCTGCCATTGCCCCAATTGACTGTGAGTCCGCCCCCGGGACGCCTGCGGACCACTGTGCGCACCAAATCTTCTTTGCTCAGGTTGTAGCTGCGTGCAATGGCATCGGGCGAGGTGTTCATATACTGAAACAGTACCGTTTGGCAGTGGGCCTGGTTGTAGGGCACCATGGTGGGAGGGGTTACGGCACATTGGTGGGCAGGGAATACGGTGTTGGCGTGCGTGTAGGCGTAGCCCTTACCTTTAACAAAGCCGGTGTAGGGCATACGAATTTTCTTGAAAAATGCGTAAGTCTCTGCGTCGATGAAACGATTGTTGAATCTGGGCATAACTTAGTTTTTTGACCAGCGGTTGTAGAACTCGGTATCGTTAAGCCAAACCTGCTCAGGCGAAATGGTTAAATGGGTAGCCACCCCGCCAAATGCATTGATGTCGCGGTCGTAACCAATGCAATAAGCATTTTTGAACTTGATTTTGAGTGCGGCATTGGCGCCTTCCCGACTGAAAACAATCTCTCCTTCTTTGAGCGTTTGTTCCTTAATGGCCCAAAGATGGACGTTTTCCGATACGAGTTCTTTTATGGTGAGCAACATTCTTCCGCCCCGTACAAAGTCCTGGGGCTCACCTTTGTCGTCCATGGACTGAGTAAAAACCATATTGAATTGTGAAACGGCGTATTCTTTGCCTGCGGGTTCTCCTTCCAGTTGGAGGTGAACAGACAGGCTGGCATCTTCCTGGGCCAGATTATATGGATTCATAGTTATAGGTTTTAAGGTTAAGCATTTTGTCCCATGTTTACCCAGCGAAAGCTTTTCTCAATAGTGCCCAGGGTAAGTTTGCGGACGCTTAAGGTCAGACTGGTGGCTGCATAGCTTGCGCCTTCCTCCGTAAAGTTGATTTCCATGCCGACGCAGGCCGCATCTTCAAACATGACTTTTTCGGCGGGAATGCCTTCGGCATCGAGCAATACCAAAGCGCCACTGAGCAGCTTGTTGGATGTCTTCATCCAATCGGTTAACTCCTTCGATGGCAGGTTTGGGTAAAGCATACGTATAATCCCGCCTGTTACATCCGATTGGGCTTTACCGTTTTGGTCGGTTCCCTGCGAAAAGGAGTAGTTGCAGGATAATAATTCATAGCCCTCGCTGAGTAGGCTGGCTTCGCTGGCGTCAGACAGGGACCCGAGGCGCAGAAAACATTTGTATCCAAACATAATATTGGGTTGTGGTATTGGTTAATAATGTTGCTGCAGTTGTTCTGCTGCAGCTGTTTACAACCCAAATTTATGGCTTTTTGTAATAAGTTCAAAATCGTAAAATACGCAACAAGTTAATTGTTATGATAACAACCTGGTGTTTGTCGCTATCAATAAGTTGATTTCTTAGCCTGCTTTATTCATAAGTTGTCGTAATAGATAATTTATGAATAATGCAGGTTAGGAGAGACCCAGGATTTTGATTCGTTTTTGTAACAGTAATCGATATCTTTCCTTCATATCTTCGGATAGGAAACTGATGTCGATGAGCTTAAACCAGGATGGCAGGGCGTCTTTTATTAGGTCCATTGTTTTGTCGATTATTGCATCTGTCAGTTCGCACTGTTCTTTGCCGAAATAATTAACCAGAATTTCTCTGTTTAAGTTGCTTTTTTTTCCTTTTAAATGCAGGGCTATCTCTTCAATGTCGCCTTTTAGCACAATGGTTGTATTAAGCAGGTCGTAAGCAGGCGAGAGTTCTACTTTACCTTTGTTAATGATGATGGAGTAGTTTTTCAGGTGCATGTCTTCATTTCCAACAAGAAAGTTGAAAAGCACGCGTTTGAAAAGTTTGGCTTTTTCAATTACCGGGAAACTGCAGTATTCATCAATAAGACGTACCAGTTTCTCCATGGTGTAGTTGTATTTTGTATCACGACTTAAACCTGCCAGCTGGGCGAAGTCTTCGGTGTGGATCTTTTCTTTTTGCCCTTTTCTGTCGAATCGTTTGATGAAATAAGTCAAGTTATAGTCTTTCGAATACA
>DUOK01000109.1 GCA_012838865.1 Bacteroidales bacterium
AGCGGGGTTGTATGATTTTTTCGGTGACCCAGGTGCCCAACAGAGCTATCAGAAAGGTAGATACCGCCATAAAGTAATAATTGGCGGTAGGGTTAACATGGTAGGCAGGATCCAAAATGTGGGCGGCTTCTTCCGACAGACCGGCCAACAGGGGATCAATGGTCCCGATGATGAGGTTGGCGCTGAAACCACCCGACACTCCGGCAAAAGCTGCGGCCATACCCACAATGGGGTGGCGTCCCATAGCCTGAAAAATGACCCCCGCCAAAGGAATCAGCAATACGTAACCAATATCGCTGGCCGCATTGGAGAGGATGCCGGCAAAAACCACCACAAAGGTCAGAATGCGTTTGGGTGCCTTTAAAACCAGCATACGAATGAATACGCCAATGAGTCCGCTCGTCTCCGCAATGCCTATACCCAGCATAGCCACCAGTACAATGCCCAGGGGGGCAAAGCTGGTAAAGTTGCCCACCATTTGGTTGAGTACCTGGTTGAGTCCTTCTTTCGAGAGCAGGTTGACCGTAGATATGACCTCCCCGGTGGCCGGATGCGTGGCCTGCCAATTGAGCCAGTGCCCCACTACCGATAACAGGAGTACGCCTAAGGCAAACAGCGCAAAAAGGGTAGCCGGGTGGGGCAGGGCGTTTCCTCCTTTTTCCAGGAAATTGAGAAAGTAGTCGAAAAACGACTTTTTCTTTTTAATGGTGTCGGACATAAGCTTTTGCTACGTTATAAAAAAAGAGGTGGGAAAAAGGCGGAAGGCAAAAATATAAAAAAAATGCAGCAGGCCAAAGTCTTTGCTCGTAGTGGCTTGAGAGGAGTTGTTAAAAGATTTTCTTCGCTAAAGGTGCTTGTAGTTTTGAGTTATGAGAATATTCTCATAACTTTGAATAAAATTTGATGCATGGCACGACCACGACGACTGAGAAAAATAGTTGCCCCGCCGCGCTTTAAGGGCTATCGGCCGCACGGCCATCAAGGGCTTACCGGAAAGCCGGTAGAATTGCTGTATGAGGAGTATGAGGCTTTGAAGCTGGCCGATTACGACGGCTTGGATCATCAGGCTGCATCGCAGCTGATGGGCGTATCGCGCCCCACCTTTGCCCGCATTTATCAGTCGGTGCGAAAGAAGTTGGCGCTGGCCTTGGTCGAAGCCCGTCCCCTGGTGGCTGTTTACGGCAATGCCTGGATGGATAAAAGCTGGTTTGTTTGTAATTCGTGTAAAGCCCGTTATTCGGTGCCGGAGGGGGTGGATGGAAGTTGCTGTGCTTTATGTGGCTCTTCGTCTGTAGCATTGATTGAACCTTGATTTTTTAAATATTATACAGCAAATATGAAAACAGTAATAACAGCTGCCGGCAACAATGTATCGGCGGCATTTGACAAGCGCTTTGGCAGGGCCGCCTGGTTTTGTGTGTACGATCATGCCAACGGTGCCCTTGCCTTTGAAAAAAATGACTTTGCCGATGCGCAGGGTGGTGCCGGGACTAAAGTCTCCGAGTTAATGGTTGAGTGGGGCGTGGGCAAGGTCATCTCCGGTGATTTTGGTCCCAAAGCCAAAGATTTGCTCGATCGGTTTAAAGTGCAAATGGTGGTAGTGGAAGAGGATGCTACAGTGGAAACCTTATTGGAACGCATTAAAAAACAATAAGATGATGCAAAGGAAGATTGCGATTCCCGTTGACGTCAACGGGAGGCTCGACGGCCATTTTGGCCACTGCAAGTTTTTTTCACTGGTACAGACCGAGGGCAACAAGGTCTTGGCTTCGGTTAAAGTTCAGCCTCCTCCGCATGAACCCGGGGTGTTGCCTGCCTGGTTGGCTCAACAAGGAGTAAGCGATGTAATTGCCGGAGGTATGGGCCAGCGTGCCATTGAATTGTTTCAGGCGGCAGGTGTGAATGTATTTGTGGGTGCGCCCCAGTTGGAAGAAGATGTTTTGATTGAGCGATTTTTGAAAGAGGAATTGGTCCTTACAGCCAATTATTGTGATCATTAGCATGGCTTTTAAAATTGCGGTAGTCAGTGGAAAAGGGGGGACCGGAAAAACTACGGTCTCCGTTTCCCTGAGTAATTATTTTCAGCGACTTTGGGGTGCTGCCGTTCACCTGGTCGACTGTGATGTGGAGGAACCCAACACCGCTTTATTTTTTCCAGAAAAAAATATGCGGTCTGTGGCCCCGGTGTATCAGGAGATCCCTGAAACAGATCTGGAGCGTTGTACTTTTTGTCGCGAATGCAGCACCTATTGCAGCTACAATGCCATAGTGGTATTGCCTTCCGTGAAGTTTGCCCAGGTGGATCCCAATCTTTGTCACTCTTGTGGCGCCTGTCTGCATGCCTGTAAGGAGGATGCCCTGCATTTGTATCAGAAGCAGGTTGGGGAGCTGCGTCATTACAAGGTGGGTGCGACCCTGAAAATTAGTGAAGCAGAGCTGACCATCGGGTCGGCCATGCAGACTTTTTTGATTCGTGAGCTCAAGAAAACGATTGGGGGAGACAGCGACTTGATCATTTATGATGCACCGCCGGGAATGTCCTGTTCCGTGGTCGCCACCTTGTCCGATGTTGATTTGGTTCTGGTCGTTGCCGAGCCCACTCCTTTTGGGGTGCATGATATGTGTCTCACCCTCGATCTGTTGAAAGAACTGGATTTGCCCCATGGCGTGGTGGTCAATAAGGCCGGTATGGGAAACGATCAAATTTATGAGGTGTTGGAGCGTTATCAAACCCCTGTTTTTGGCCGCATTCCATTCAATCGGGATTTTGCCCACGCCTATGCGCAGGGTTTACTCAGTTCCCTGGACGACGATCCGATGTTGAAATGGTTCAGAAGGATACTGTTTGAAATAGAAAGGAGGATGCCGGCTTATGAAAGAGTTGACCATAGTGAGCGGTAAGGGAGGCACTGGTAAAACCTCTGTCACCGCGGCCCTGGCCGCGTTGGCTGGCGATTTGGTGTTGTGCGACAACGATGTGGATGCCGCCAATTTGCATTTATTGGCAGCGCCCAGCGAACGGGAGCATCATGTATTTATGGGCGGCTGGCAGGCTCATGTTGACGAGGAAAGTTGCAGCGCCTGTGGCCTTTGTGCCGATAATTGTCACTTTGATGCCTTTGTACCTACCCCTGAAGGGAAATATCAGGTGGTGCCCAGCTTGTGCGAAGGCTGCCGCCTGTGTGAGCGACTCTGTCCCGAGCAGGCCATAAGCAGCGCGCAAAGCGACAACAACCAGTGGTTTGTGTCCGACAGTCGTTTTGGAACCGTGCTGCATGCCAGGATGGGGCCGGGAGAAGAGAACTCTGGTAAGCTGGTCAGCACCTTGCGAAAAAAGGCCCGTGAATTAGCCCTTCAGGAAGGGCGCAAGTGGATCCTAAACGACGGTCCCCCCGGTATTGGTTGTGCCACCATCGCTTCCTTAACCGGCGCCGATGCCGTTCTGGTGGTGGTAGAAGCTTCCCGCACCGGTTGGCACGATGCCAAGCGTGTCATTACACTGGCCCAGGGCTTTCATCTTCCGGTTTTTATTCTCATCAACAAGGCCGACATACATCCCGGGATTACCGCTCAGATTGAGCTGGAAGTGGCCGAGGCCGGTCTGCCCTTGTTGGGCAAACTTTCGTTTGACCGGACGATGGTGGAGGCTATGCTGGAAGGCTTAACCTTGACCGAGTATGCCCCCGAAAGCGAAGGCGCCTTACAACTGCAGGCTGTTTGGCAAGGTCTTGTCCAAAAGCTGGATGTGGCGACTTCCTGAATCAAGGGTTAATGACTATTTTTGTGCTTCGATACTTACACTATGCTTAAAGATGTTTTTGTCCTCCGGCCCCGCTACGATGAGGTAGACCAGATGGGCTATGTTTATCACGGAAATTACGTGTCGTACTGCCACCAGGCCCGTACCGAGTTGATGCGTAAATATGGAATCAACGACAGGGTGTTGGAAGCCCGGGGCATCATGATGCCGGTTATTGATATGCAATTGAAGTATCATCAACCCGGACGCTACGATGAGGCCCTGATGGTGACCACCACCGTGGAGGAGCTGAAGCAGGTGCGCCTTCATTTCTGTTTTGAAATTCGCAACGAAGCCAATGAGAAGATCTGCACGGCACGTTCAACAGTGGTGTTTGTCGATGCCCATACCCGCAAACCGATGAAGATGCCGGCTGTGGTGCATGAGGTGCTGGCCCCCCTGTTTG